>DATGKW010000016.1:0-22963 GCA_035294465.1 Ktedonobacteraceae bacterium
CCGGCGAAGAGATCCATCGGCCACAGTATCCCTATACCTGGTCAGATCGGCCAGAGCAGGAGGGAATGCCCAGGGATGAACCTCCCGGCAGCTATGGCGGGCGTTCAGGCTCCCAGGCCCATCAGCCGGTGCAGCCGCAAGTGCCCTGGTGGGCGCGACCGCAGCCTCAGCAGAGCGGCCCGTATGTGTTCGTGACGGTCCTGGCGCTGGCGGTTGTCCTGGCGCTGGTGACAGGTGCGCTGGGCATTGTGGGGATCGTGCTCGGCACCATCGGGCATCTTCTGGTCATGATCCTGGGCGCGATTTTTGCCCTGCTGATTTTTGCCGTTCTTCTGGTGATTCTCGTCCTTACTCTGGTCTTTCGCACGCTTGGCCGGGGCATGCGCGCTTTCAGAAGATATGATCGGCGAGCGCAGCGCCCTTAGCTGCCTGTAATCAGGCATGACCGCCGGTCCGCTGATGAGATGTAGGTGGCCGAACCAGACCTTTTCGGATATAATAGCAGTGCATGCTTTTGTAGAAGTTGGTAGAGCAAAACATTGACAGAGAAATATCCTGGCCTGGCATATACGCATGAAGAACTTGATTTGACAAATATTCATGTTTTACGTAATATTCTTCGTGTGCATAATATGCATCCAAATAAAGCCCTGGGGCAGAATTTCCTGGTTGACCGTGCCATCCTGCAACAGATCGTAGAAACGGCTGAGCTAGAGCCGAACGAACAGGTTCTGGAGGTGGGCGCGGGCACTGGTGTTCTTACGCGTGAGCTGGCTCGCCTGGCCCGCCGCGTAGTGGCGATTGAACTGGAAGAGAAGATGCTCGCGCTGCTGGCGAAGACGACGGCAGATTACCCGAATGTTGAGGTAATCGCGCGCAATCTGCTCTACCTGGACCCCCAGGAGGTCTTTGGGCGGGATGAATATAAGCTGGTGGCAAATCTGCCATACTATATCACTGCTCCCACCTTCCGGCACTTTCTAGAGAGCGCCAACGTGCCACGCCTGCTGGTGGTGATGGTGCAGTACGAAGTTGCGCAGCGCGTCGTAGCCGGGCCTGGAGATCTCAGCTTGCTGGGAGTAAGCGTTCAGTTTTATGGGCGACCGCAAATAGTCGCGCGGGTACCGCGAGGAGCATTTTACCCGGCGCCAAAGGTAGACTCGGCTATCTTGCGGATCGATGTATATGCGCAGGCACCGTTGACCGCGCAGGAGCGCAAGAGCTTTTTCCGTGTCGTACAGGCGGGATTTTCTGAACGGCGCAAACAAATACACAATTCGCTGGCGCATGGCCTGCATCGCAAGGATGAGGAAGTGCGAAGGTGGCTGGCGGCGGCGGGCATTGAGGCTAATCGGAGGGCCGAAACCCTGAGTATCGAAGAATGGCTACAGTTGTGGCACGAGGCGAAGTTATGACGACGCAGGACCAGGATCACAACGAGGATCAACATCTGAATCAGGATCAGGACCACGACGAGAATCAAGATCAACCTCCAGGTCAGGATCAGAGTCAGAACGCCGACCAGGATCACGTCAATTTTTGCGACGATTGTGGAGCGGCCAATCCCTTAGCGGCGCGTTTTTGCCAGAACTGCGGCGCGCTAATGCCCTTTACCCACACGACCGGCGAATTGCCCGAAAAGACCCTGGTGGCGAATCGCTATCGGCTGATCAGCAGGGTTGGCCAGGGTGGCATGGGCGCTGTCTACAAGGCGTCTGATACCAGCTTTAACGACCGGCTCGTGGCAATCAAAGAGATGAGCAGCGTGGGCCTCTCGCCCAGTTCTTTACAGGAAGCCGAGGACGCTTTCACGCGCGAGGCCCATTTACTGGCTGGTCTCCTGCATCCCAACCTGCCGCGCATCTACGATCATTTCACAGAAAATGATCGCTCCTACCTGGTTATGGACTTTATCGAGGGCCAGACGATGGAAGAATACCTGGCCGCGAGCGGTGGAGGGCCACAGCCTCTGCAAAAAGTGCTTGGCTGGGCTGAGCAGTTGTGCGACGTTCTGAACTATTTGCATACCCAACAGCCGCCGGTCATTTTCCGCGATCTCAAACCCTCTAACGTCATGCTCAGCAAGAGCGGGCATATCTACCTGATCGATTTTGGTATTGCGCGCATCTTCAAGCCGGGCAAGCAGCACGACACGGTCGCGCTTGGCTCGCCTGGCTACGCGGCTCCAGAGCAATATGGCAAGGCGCAGAGCAGCCCGCGCTCCGATATTTACAGCCTGGGAGCGCTGCTCCATTACTTGCTCACCGGCGTCGATCCTAGCGACCAGCCCTTCTTTTTTCAGCCGGCCTCGCGCTTGAATCCCGCCGTCAGCCCACAGCTAGAAGCCTTGCTGCAACGCATGCTGGAGATGGATACGCAGAAGCGGCCCGCGAGCGCGCAGGAGGTGCTGGACGAACTACGCAGTTGCGTCGCCGGGCTTTCGACGATTGCTCTGGCCGGCACTGATCCGTTGTTGGAGCAGGCGCACAAACTCTATGCACAGAAACGCCTGGACGAGGCGCTGACTCTCTACAACAAGGTTCTGCAAAAAGATGCCACCAGCCCGCTTGGCTGGCAGGGCTACGCGCTGACGCAGGGGCTGCGCTCCCGCCACAAGGAAGCCCTGGACGCTTTCGAGCGGGCCTTGAAACTCAATCCTACGCTGGTAACTTCCTGGATTGGCAAGGGCACGGCTCTCAACTCGCTCAAGCGGTCACGCGAGGCTCTACAAGCCTTTGAACGCGCTCTGGAACTGGACCCGCAGAACGCGGCGGCCTGGAACGGCAAAGGCGCGGTCCTCAATGTCCTGGGGCGTCCCGACCAGGCGCTCAAAGCGCTCGATATGGCTCTGCGCTACGATCCTCACATGGCTCAAGCCTGGTACAACAAGGGATTGATTCTTAACAAGCAGAGACGGTATTCTGAGGCCCTGGCCGCCTTTGAGCAGGCGCTGAAGCATAATCCGCAGATGGCTATCTCGTTTAGCGGCAAGGGGACAGCCCTGCAAGAGTTGGGCCGCCTGCCGCAGGCCCTGCAAGCCTTTGAGCGGGCTTGCCAGCTTAGCCCCGCTCTGGTGCATGCCTGGAGCGGGCGCGGCCTGGTGCTCTATGAACTGGGGCGCTTCAAGGACGCGCAGCGTATGTTTGACACAGCCCTCAGTCTCGACGACAAATACGCGGCCGCGTACTTTGGCAAAGGCCAGGTGCTGTATGCCGAGCGCAAACTCAAGCAGGCTCAGGTTATGTTTGATCGGGCCATTCACTTTTATCCCAACTATGTTGAGGCGTGGAATCGGCTCGGCAATGTGGTAGATGAACTGGGCGACTATATGTACGCTCTGCAATGTTACGAACGAGCGCTTCAACTGGATTCCCATTACGCGCAAGCCTGGAGTGGCAAGGCCGGCGTGCTGCGCCAGTTGGGCCGCCACTACGAGGCGCTCAGGGCATACGAAAATGCCCTCGATATCGATCCCAACTTCGCCCTGGCCTGGAACGGCAAAGGCAATACGCTCTACAACCTGAACAACTACGAGGAAGCGCTTAAAGCCTATGACCGCGCCCTGAGACTCAATCCACGCCTGACTACCGCCTGGCACAACAAGGCTCTGGTGCTCAATCGTCTTCATCGTTATGAAGAGGCGCTCCAGGCTTCGGAAGAGGCTATTCGCCTGCGCTCCGATGATCCCGACCACTGGCTGCGCAAGTCTGAGGCGCTCAAAGGCTTAAAACGCAAGCAGGAAGCGCGTCAGGCTGAGGATCAAGCAAGGTATTTGCGCAGCGCCACGAGCTACTAACTATCTTGGTTACAAGAGAGAAGAAGCCGGTGAAAAAAGTGCTGCCTTTTTCCGCCGGCTTCTTCTCTCTTGTAACGGAAGTAGAGCGTTGATTCTAGAACCCGCTCTTCGCTTTCTGATAGCGGGCGGCGACCGCGTCCCAGTTGACCACATTCCACCAGGCGTCCAGATAGGCCGGGCGCTTATTCTGGTATTTCAGATAATAGGCATGTTCCCAGACATCGTTGCCCATCACCGGGTAAAGACCGTCGGTCAGGGGATTGTCCTGGTTCGCCGTCGATATGACTTGCAGCTTGCCGCTTCTATCGAGCACCAGCCAGGCCCAGCCGGAACCAAAACGCTTCACACCGGCATCCTTGAAAGTCTCTTTGAACTTATCGAACGAGCCAAAAGTCTGATCGATGGCGCTAGCCAGTTCGCCGCTGGGCGCTCCTCCCGCGTGGGGACCCATGATTTGCCAGAACATCGTGTGGTTGATGTGCCCGCCGCCGTTGTTACGGACGGCTGTGCGGATATTCTCCGGCACCTCGTTCAGATTGGCAATCAGCTTCTCGATAGGCCAGTCCGCGACCGGGCTGCCCTGGATCGCGTTGTTGAGGTTGGTCACATACGCGCCGTGGTGCAAATCATGGTGGATCTGCATGGTCTGTGTGTCGATGTATGGCTCAAGTGCATTGTAGTCATACGGCAGTGGTGGAACTTCAAAAGCCATAAACATTTCTCCTTTGTCTCTCTACTGGTTTGTTCGTTCAACCTGTCCCCGGCCTGAGCAGCGGGCGCGACCCTTTTAAATAGCCGGGTTGTTGTTTCGCAGTATCGTCTTTGTGCCCTGTCCTTGCCAATCATGCGCATGGCGCGCAGCGTGGGATCCCGATTCCAGGCAGTTCAAACAGTGGCGATACGTTAGAGAGTCTTACGTAATTACGTTGTATGAGATGGCTGGAAAAAAGTCAAGCTGAAGTATGCTATTTCTTCTGGAAAGTACGGAATCTGGTGGTCGGCTGATACGCGAAAAAGCAGGCCATCAGGGTTATACAAATTGACCGGCATTGATGAGCGTGCTACACTGCATTTGGTGAAAAACCATCGTGGGCAAGCGGCTGTGACTCCCGGCTACTTGTTTCCTCTCCGCTTTTGCAAATGAAGAACAGCGCTCTCTTCCGGCCCAGGCGAGCGAGCAAAAACGATGATCAAATCGTTTGCTCGCGCGGTAGTAAGGATCTGGCTGTTTGCAAAAGCAGAAGAAGGATAGTGAATGCGGAGAAACCATTCTTAGCAGGAGGTTTGCACAAACTATGTGGACTTCAACCCTGGAAATCAGCCTCAAAAGAGTGCTTCCGACGCAAATTCTGGGCCTTTTCTGGCCGGGAGCGTATTTTTCTTCTCTGGCTCCTCTTCAGATGAAAAACCTGCCGCGCCAGCCGCTGGCCAGGGGCAACGAGCAATGGGTGCGCGTGCATAATCGCCTGGCCGGCATCTGTGGCAGCGATCTGCATATGGTCTTCACCGATGGTGATCTGCGTATCTCCCCGGCGGCTCTGCCCATGCACGGGTTGAGCTATCCCGGACACGAAGTTGTCGGCGAGGTCATCGAGATCGGCGAGTACGTGCAAAATCTGCATGTGGGGGATCGCGTGGTGCTGCAAAGCGGGCCGAGTTGCCTGAGCATAGGCGTGCAGCCTCCCTGCCGTCCCTGCACGATGGGCAATTATACTCTCTGTGAGAATGCGAATCTGCCAGGCCCCAGGCAGATTGGCGGCGGCTGGAGCGAAGAGATGCTGCTTCATGAGCAACAGTTGTTCCGCGTTCCAGATGAGATCGAGGACGAGCAGGCGGTTCTGCTTGAACCTGCTGCCGTCGCGCTCCACGCGGTGCTGCGCCGGGTCCCGCAGGCGGGCGAGAAGGTGCTTGTGGTTGGCGCAGGCACAATTGGTCTGCTGACCCTGCAAGTGCTGCGCGCGTTGATGCCCCAGGCTGAGATTCATGTAATGGCCCGTCACGATTTCCAGATAGAGCAGGCTACTCGTCTGGGAGCCGCTATTATCTATGAGCGCGACCGCTACGAGAACGTCAGGAAGACAACCGGTGCCAGGCTCTACACGGGCATGTTAGGCAATAAAACGCTGCTTGGCGGATTCGATGTTATTTATGATACAATAGGTAAAAGCTCGACGCTCCATGATTGCCTGCGCTGGGCGCGCGCCGGCGGCACGGTGGTTCTGGTCGGGGTCAATCTGCATCCGATGAGGCTTGATCTCTCGCCGGTCTGGCATCAGGAGGTCAATTTGATCGGCAGCGCCGGTCATGGCATGGAATACTGGCCAATCGGCACAACGCAGCGCCGCCAGACCTTTGCCATCGCCGCTGACCTGATCGCCAACGGGCTAATTCATCCAGAAAAGCTGATCACGCATCATTTCCCTTTGAGCAATTTTCGCGAGGCCCTGCAAACGGCGGCGAACAAGCAGAATAGCCGCGCGATCAAAGTAGTCTTCGACGCGGCTCTCTTGCCCGCTTCATCCATACCCACCACTCGCGCGAATCGCCCCCTGTTTAGCGCGAGCGATCTCCAGATCCCTCCGGATTCGCAGCCCGGCCTCATACCGTCCGCTCAAGAAGCGCCAGCAACAGGTCCATCCCACTTCACGATGGCCCAATCCGAAGATTTCACCGCCGATTTCGACGAGATGCAATTCGTCAATCCTAAAGCGCGGCGTCCTCCTACTCCGCTCCAGTTCCGCTATGCCTCCGAAGATGCTCCTGAGACCCCCAGGTCGATTGGTCCCACAGACGCAACGAATCCCGCCGCTCCAACGTTTGAACAATCAGAGGAGGATACAGATACGTCGATACCAACTCCTCAAGATAAAGCATAAATAAACGCGAGCAGGATGCGGTGCCTGGGTTGGGCCTGTTCCCTGTATGCCTGTTCATAATTTCTTTTCTTTGTTTCTACTAAAATATATGATGGCAGTCTTGTAGGAGCATCTATGACTATTTCTCAAGAATCATCTCGAACCTCTTCTGCCTCCGGCTTGCCCAGACCTTTTCATATTCCAGCGCGTCCATCTTCTCGCACATCGCAAGATTTACCGGCCGGGGAGAAAATAGAGGAGAGCGCGAACCGGCAGGCGCTTTTAACGCAGATATCAGAGCAAGATACGCGTTCTTCAGAAGACGCTTCGTTTCAGGCGGAGCCTTCCGCGCAGCAGCAACAAGCCCCATCGCAAGCGGTTTTTTCTGCTCAGCCTGCACTCACGCTCAAGACCGTCGGCAAGCGCCGCAGTTGGCTTTCTATCGTGCTGGCAGTTCTGGCGATTCTCGTGGTGCTTGGTGGCCTGCTGGCTCAGCAATTGCTCAATGGCAGCAACGCGACTCAGGCAAATAGCATGCTAAACTTTTCCAGCAGCGGTCCTTACGCGCAGTTTCCGCTCTCCGCGAGCCAGATCAACGCGATCCGACACCTGTCCGGGCACATGAAATACCGTGCTCTGGCCAGCCTCTATGTCTCGCACATGAGTCTGGATGACGAGATTGGTCAAATGATCATGGTCGAGTATTACGAGCAGGTAAACAAAAACCAGGCTTCCGGCTACGACAGCGATCTTGACTATATGATCCATACGTTACACGTTGGCGGCGTCATTATGTACGAGGCCCAGATGGCTACTTTTAACCAGACGAAAGGCGATATCGCGAAGATGCAGCAACGAGCAAATATTCCGCTGCTCATCTCGACAGATGAAGAGGGTGGCCCCTATGTGCAGCGTCTGAATAATATTTACGGCTATCGGATGGATGCTACGCAGATTGAGGAAACCGGCGACGTCAACGTTGCGAAACAGCAGGGCTTGAAAGTATCGCAGCAACTGAAAGCGCTGGGTATCAACGTCAATCTCACTCCCGATGTAGATGTCAACCAGGTCAACGGCTATGATATGGTCACGCGCACTTTTGGCAACACGCCTGCCCAGGTTATCAAATTTGCCGGGCCGTATTTGCAGGCCATGCAGGGTAACGGCACCATAGGCTGCCTCAAGCACTTTCCGGGCCTGGGAGCGGCCGAGCCGGATGCGCACAAAACGTTGCCCGTCGTCAATAGTACAAAGCAGCAAATCTATGCTATCGATCTTGCGCCCTTTAAAGCCTTTATCCAGTCACCTGACGCGCTGCTCAATCCCGGCATGATCATGCCCACCGATGTGCTGATGCCGGCCATCGATCCGAAATATCCCGCTGAGCTCTCCTACACCTTTATGACCGATATCCTGCGCAAGCAGTTCGGCTACGACGGCGTAGTGCTGACCGACGCGCTTTATATGGCGGGCATCACCGATACCTGGTCGATGGATACAGCGGCGGTCATGGCTATTCAGGCTGGAGACGATATGCTGCTCGGCGCTACTGGGACGCAGCAAACTATCGATATGATGAACGCGATCAAGCAAGCGCTGCGAGATGGGCAGCTCACTAAGGCGCGCATCGATGAGTCGGTGACGCGTATCATCGCTCTGAAAATGCAGTATCACCTGATGCCCACGTATGTTCCTGGCGTCTAAGGGGAATGATAGAGCAAATAAGGAATATCGAGCGTATGTCTACACTACAGGAAAATCTGGCGAATTCTCTCCAGGTCTATGCAGAAGATAATCCCCTCCCGCAGCCCGTGCCAGAAAGGCCGAAGCGCGGGCGCGGAAGACGTTTTCTCTGGATCGCGCTTTTTATCTCGCTGATCGCGCTGGTCATCACAGGTGGCAGCGCGGCCAACTCTCTCCTGACGCAGGAACCCGCCGTAGCGCCAACGCCCCTTCCGGCCAGCGCCTCTTTTGCGACCCTGCCGCTTTCAGAAGAGCAGATCTATCAGATCATGCATATGCCTGAGCAGATGCGCCCCTGGGAACTGGCCCAACTCTATGTCTCGCATATGACGTTGGACGAAAAACTGGGCCAGCTTATCATGGCCCAGGCCGAAACGTGGAACAATAGCGCGAACACGCCCGATACCCTCTACATGCTCAATCAGCTTCATGCTGGCGGTATCATCATGTACGCCATTCAGATGAATACGTTCAAGCAGACCAAAGACGATATCGAGAACATGCAACTGCATGCTTCCATTCCGCTGCTCGTCTCCGCCGATGAAGAGGGCGGCGAAGTGGAGCGCGTCGAGAACATCTTCGGGAATCGCCCAGGCGCGATGCAGACCTATGAAACCGGCAATGTCAATAACGCGGTCAAGCTGGCGAACGGCATTGCGCACGACCTGCAATTGTTGGGCATCAACACCGACCTCGCGCCGGATGTCGATGTTTTGCAAGTCGATAACCAGTCCGCTTACATGGACACGCGCACCTTTGGCTACACACCTCAATCGGTGATTGCCTACGCCGGCGCGTACCTGCGCGCCATTCAGGGCGACGGCGAGATTGCGGCGCTGAAGCATTTCCCTGGTCTCGGCGCGGCCAAAACCGACGCGCACACCAGCCTGCCGGTCATCAATAGCTCGAAGGACCACATCTACTCAACCGATCTCGCGCCCTACGAATACTTCCTCTCGTCGTCCAATCCCCTGAACATGCCAGGCATGATCATGACGACCGATCTGCTGATGCCCGCGCTCGATCCCAACCTGCCCGCGGAACTCTCTCCGACAATTATCACCGGCATCCTGCGCGATCAGCTTCATTACAATGGCGTGGTGATTACTGACGCGCTGTGGATGGACGGCATTGCACAAAAGTGGAACCTGGTGCAGGCTTCCATTATGGCCCTGCAAGCCGGCTGCGATATGCTGCTGGGCGCGATTGGCTCGTATCAGATGGAGATGGTCATCAATGGCATAAAAGGCGCGCTGCAGGACGGTCAGCTTTCGATGGCTCGCATAGACCAGTCGGTGACGCGTATCATCGCGCTCAAGTTCCAGTACCACATCCTGCGAACTCCCTGGTATTAAAGACTACATTGAGCCTTTTTGCAGGCGTTCAATGATATCCTTGAGCCGGCGCGTCTCCGCGGCGTGCTGCTCGCGCATGTGTTCTATTTCGGCTTCGAGTTCTCGCTGTATCTGCTCCATACGGTCCTTCATATGCAGGATAGCCTCGACGCCGGCCAGGTTCACACCCAGGTCGCGCATGAGCCGGCGAATATGGATCACGCGCTCGATATCGCGGTCGGAGTAAAGGCGCGGACTGTGCGGGCTATTGCCCTTGCGGGCCGGAGAGATCAGGCCCAGGCGCTCGTAGTGGCGCAGGGTTTGCTCGTGTACTTCAGCCCGCTGCGCCGCCACGCTGATCACATACCATGCTCCACTCACTTTTTCAGCCAACATCTTCCTCCTAACTCAGCATCATGAACGCACTTCGGCGCTTCGGCTGCGGCTGCGCGCCAGTTTTCCAAACAAATCGCGCTCCTCGGGGGTCAGGTTCATCGGCAACACAACCTTCACGCGGGCGAACAGGGAGCCGTGACCCTCATCACGCAGGCGCGGCATGCCCTTATCCCTCAAGCGGAATACTCGCCCGTTCTGCGTTTCCGGCGGAATGGTCAGGGCGAGTTTACGCCCATCGGGCAGGGGTACGGGTACCTCGCCGCCAAGCATGGCCGTGACCAGATCGACGTCGACATCGACGTAGAGGTCGTCACCCTTGCGTTCAAACCGTGGATCGGCTTTGACGCTGATCACCAGGTAGAGGTCGCCGCGCGGGCCTCCGCCAATGCCGGGCTGTCCCTCGCCCGCCACGCGGATCTTCGAGCCAGTATCGACGCCCGCCGGAATTTTGACCTGGAGCCGTTTGGTGTTGACAATTGTGCCCTGGCCGCCGCAGTTGGAGCAGGCACGCGTGCTAACCTCGCCGGTGCCACGACAGATCGGGCAGACCTCGGTTGACTGAATATTGAACGTCCTGGACCCGCCCATATAGGCTTCCTGCAGAGTTACTTCAACCGGCTGCTCGATGTTATCGCCAACTCGCTTGCGAAAACCTTCTTGCCCGCGCATACCGCCCATGCCACTCATACCGCTGGTCGCTGTGCGGCCAAACAGCGCCTCGAAGAAATCGGAGAAGCCTGAGTTTGTATCGAAATCCAGTGGCGACGTGCGATACGTCCTGGTGTACGTGCGCCGATTGAACTGCGGGCCAAACTGCTCCTGCCAGTTGGGACCCAGCGTATCGTACTTCTTGCGCTTCTCAGGATCGGAGAGAACCTCGTAAGCCTCATTGATCTCCTTAAATTTCTCCTCAGCCTTTTTATCGCCAGGATTGACATCTGGATGATACTTGCGGGCCAGCTTACGAAAGGCTTTCTTCACATCGTCAGTCGAAGCCTCCTTCGAGACGCCTAGCACTTTGTAGTAGTCTTTATATTCCATTCCTGGCTCCCTCTGTGAGACCTTTCCGGTGGCTCCTCACGATCTATCCTATCCTTGAAAATTGTTCTGATTTTGCGCGTTCTGGTTTTGCTGGCCTTTATTGCCAGAACTGACCTTCACGCGCGCGGGACGCAGCGTCTCGTCACCCAACTTATATCCCTTGAGAACTTCCTCCACGACCGTCCCTTCAGGTTGGTCGCAGTTCTCAATGGCCTCAATTGCTTCGTGCAGGTATGGATTAAAGGGTTCGCCCAACGAGGCCACCGGCGTCAAACCCTCGCCGCGCAACACCTCATTCAATTGCCAGAGAAGCATACGCAGCGTATGCTGAAGCGCCTGTTTATCCATCGTCTCCTGGTAAACCAGCGCCCGCTCGACGTTATCCATGACTTCGAGAATTTTATGAAACAGCGCTTTCTTTTCACGCGTCATACGCTCGGTCGAGAGGCGCTCCTGCCGTTTGCGAAAGTTTTCCATCTCTGCGCGCTCTCGCAAATACTTATCCCAATTCGCTGCCGCTTCCTGCCGCACCTGCGCCAGTTGCGCCTCTAATTCGGCAATCCTCCTGGCTTCGGGCGACATTTCCTCGCTCAACTGTTCCTGTCCCTGCTCCTGTTCCTTTGCTTTCATCTGCTCTTCCTGTGTCTCCTGGGGTTCTTCTGTCATTGCATCTATCTCCTTGGCTCTTGTTCTCATACGTAAGATGAGGAACTCTGCTCTTGTCTGGAGTTTTATGACTCCTCTAGTATAAACTTTGAGCCATATATTGTCAACTCCTAAGATTTTTCGTGGGACAAAGCGGCCCCTGCTTGTGGCAGAAAGGGCGAGGGAAGTTGCGCAACTTCCCTCGCCCTTTCTGCCACAAGCTTATTTCACCTGCGCCAAATGATAATCCTTCGCGCCTTTACGCAGCACCAGATACTGCCCTTCGATCAGCGCCGAGCGATTAAGCGTAGCCTGGGGATTTGCCAGGCGCTGATTATTCACGTAGATGCCGCCGCTTTCAATCAGACGACGGGCCGCGCCTTTTGAGGGCGCGATGCCACAGGCCACGACGGCTTCGGTCAGGGCCAGGCCGCCGTCTTCAAAGGAGGCGGCGGGCAGGTCGTGCGAGGGCACATCGGCGAAGATGTCCAGCACCTCTTGCGCGCTCAGCCCGGCAATCTCGCCGCCGAAAAGGACACGCGTGGCTTGCAGGGCGCGTTGCAGTTGAAAGTCGCCATGCACCATGCGCGTAACCTCCTCGCCCAGACGGCGCTGGGCTTCGCGTTTCTCCGGCGCAGCTTCCAGGCTTGCCTCCAGTTCCGCAATCTCTGTCTGATCCAGCAAGGTGAAGTACTTGAGATATTTCACCACGTCGCGATCATCGGTATTGAGCCAGAACTGATAGAAACGGAATGGCGAGGTGAGATTGGGATCAAGCCAGACCGCGCCCGCCTCGGTCTTGCCAAACTTCACGCCCGCGCTGGTCGTTACCAGTGGGAAGACCAGGCCGTATCCCTTCTCGCCGCGCAGCTTACGGATCAGTTCGGTGCCCGCTACGATATTGCCCCATTGATCGCTGCCGCCCATCTGCAAAACGCAATGATAGCGGTCGTGGAGCATCAGGAAGTCGTAAGCCTGGAGCAACATATAGCTGAATTCGGTGAATGAAATGCCGTCGCCCCGCTCGTAGCGCTGCTTGACCGATTCTTTTGCCAGCATGTAGTTGACGGTGAAGTGTTTGCCAACATCGCGCAGAAAATCTACCATGCTGATGCTCGTTAACCAGTCCGCGTTATTGAGCAGCAGAGCCGGGTTGGTCTTGCTCTCAAAGTCCAGGAAATGGGCAAGTTGCCCGCGAATACCCTCCAGGTTCTCAGCCAGTTTCTCTTTCGTCAAGAGCTGGCGCTCAGCCGTCTTCCCGCTTGGATCGCCGATCAACCCGGTGCCGCCGCCGGCCAGCGCGATAGGCGTGTGCCCATTGCGTTGCAGGCGCACCAACCCCATAATAGGCAGCAGGCTTCCAACGTGCAAGCTGGCCGCAGTTGGATCAAAGCCAATATACCCGGTGATCCGCTCCTTTGCCAGCAGCTCACGCGTTCCCTCGCTCGCAGCGTAGAGCATCTCCCGCCATTCAAATTCTTCGTAGAGATTCATTCTTTTGCCTCATCAAAGATGGAATAAAGCCGCGTAGAGTTTGCCTCGCTATTGTAACAAAGGACAAAAGCAAGAGGCAAGCGTTATCAACGGTTGTCAGGTGGGCGGCCTTGTCCATGCCGGCTTGAGCATGTTATCTCCCTACGTTAAAACGAAAATGGGCGATATCGCCGTCCTGGATCACATACTCTTTGCCTTCCAGGCGCTGCAAGCCCTTTTTTGCTGCCGCCGCGAAGGAGCCGCCGCAGGCCATGAAATCATCGAAACTGGTTACTTCAGCGCGAATAAAGCCGCGCTCGATGTCGGAGTGGATCTTGCCAGCGGCTTCGGGGGCCTTCGCGCCTTTCGTAACGGTCCAGGCGCGCACTTCGTCTTCGCCAGCGGTCAGAAAAGTGATCAGGTTGAGCAGGCGATAGCCGACCTGGATTACGCGGTCCGCGCCCAGTTTCGGCAGGCCCAGCGACTCCAGGTATTCGGCGGCATCCTCTTCCGGCAACTCAACCAGTTCGGCTTCGAGACGCGCCGAAACCGCTACGACCTCGGCGCCTTCGGCCTGCGCGCGCCGGGCGATCTTCGTCACGCCTTGCAATTCGGACGAGAGTCCGGCGCTATCGATAGGCATGCCAGCGGCGATCTTTTCCAGGAACTCGTTGGCCTGGCCGAGCGCGTCCTCGCTTACATTCAGCACGTACATACGCGGCTTGGCGGTGAGCAGGAAGAGTTCGGCCAGCAGCGCGCGCTCCTGCGCGTCCAGTTCAAGCTGACTGACCGGCCTCAGTTCGTTCAGAGCCGCTTGCAGCTTGCGCAGCGTCTCTAGCTCATGGATATATTTCTTATCGCCCGCTTTCGCCGCCTTCGTCGTGCGCTCTATGCGCCGTTCGACGGTGGCCAGGTCGGTCAGAATAAGTTCGGTGTTCAGGCTATCCAGGTCGCGGGCCGGATCAATGGTGCCAGAGGCGAAGGGGACGCTGCTATTCTCAAACGTGCGCAGCACGATAGCCAGCGCGTCGGCGTTGCGGATGTGACCCAAAAATTCCGCGCTCAGCCCCTGGCGCTTCTCCCCCTCCTCCTGGGCATGCTGACCCACGCCCGCTACATCCACAAATTCGACAGTGGTGGGCGTGACCTTCTTTGGATGGAAAATATCCGCCAGCGGCTGCAAACGCGCGTCAGGCACCGGCACTATCGCCCGGTTGGCCTGCACCGTGCTGGTAGCATAGCCGCTAATCGGCGCGTTCTCCCGCGTCAATGCATTAAACAAGCTTGTTTTCCCGCTCTGGGGAAGACCAATAATCCCAATCGTCAGTGCCATATCTCATCCTCTATGCGAGGCTAACGTTACCAGCCCGCATGGTTGCTGTGTTAGCGCGATTATTCAGGGAAATCTCGCCTTTATTATCCCATAGAATATAACGTCTGGAAAAGGAGAGACGCTCTTTTTCTACCTTGACGCTATCTGACCCGTCCATTACAATACAAAAAGAATAGTCTGGTGAGTATTCCCGTGAGTTCTGGAGGTATTCTTATGCCCTTATACGAGTATTATTGTTCAGATTGCAAATCGAAGTTTGAATTACTGGTCAGCCACCAGCACGCCGACGATGTGGTCTGCACGAAGTGTCATAGCGAGAAGATACGCCGTTTGCTCTCTACGTTCGCCTTTGCCGGGAAGACCGATGGGAGCGCCAGCTACGAGGATTTCGATTCCTCGATGGACGGCGGGAGCTGCGGCTGCGGCGGCGACTGTGGCTGCCACTAAAAACGGATTCTCTCATGTTTGATAAAGTAAGCTACCGGCGCGGCGTGATCGAGGGGATACTCCTCTACACGCTGGGCCGGTTGGGTGCTCTAATTACTCCCACAGCCTTCCCGGACTGGGTTGTGGTCGCGGCCCCTATCTGTTTCCTTTTTCTTCAATTCCTCCTGGCTCCCTTCTGGGCCACGCGCAGGATCAAGCAGTTTAGCAAACGCGAGCGCCTGAGCAAGCGCTTCTGGCTGCTGGGGCCGCGTCTGGCCGCTATCTGCCTGGGCATCGATATCGTGATCTCGCTGGCTGCGGGCATGGCCATTTATACTTTTGATGGCATCCAGCAAGGGCCGGTGCTGGTTCGTCTCTTTGCAGCCGGCGCTACCCACCTCAATCTCCTGGATTTCGGCATCTACGAAGCAAGGAATGCTGCCGCGCTCTTCGCGTTCTGCACCCTGACCGTTGTCTGCACGCGCCTGGCTCAAAACGGCTTTCTGCGCTTCACCATGCCGGCAGGCGGCAAACGCGTTACGCTGTAACTAATGTAAAGCAAGGAGATGTTATGATATCGCAGAATAGCAAAGAGAGTCCGGCAAGCACTCTGGAAGCGTTGAGCGAGTTTGCAGAAAGAGATCAGCTTGAACCACCCGAAACGTATAAAGCCGCGCTCGCTGCCGCGCTCGCTCTTCTTTCACAGGAAGATGGTCTTCTCCAACTACCTGATCTGCCAACCATCATTATTCCCGATCTGCACGCCCGCCGATTAATGCTCATCGCCATTTTAGGCGCGCAACTCGCAGAAGGTCCGCACGCCGGCAGGCGGATCTTTGATCTTTTACAGCAGGGGCTTATCAATGTCGTCTGCGTTGGCGATATCGTGCATTCGGAGGAGCGAGACGATTGGGTGATTAATCGCGATGGTGAATGGACCGAGGAGCTTCTAGAAAAAGAGATGGTGCGCTCGCTGGGGGCAGGGGCGATGATGATGTACCTCAAAGTTCAGTATCCCGAACACTTCCACTGCTTGCGCGGCAACCACGACGATATGGCCGGAGAGCTGGCGGAGGATTTCAGGAAGTTCGTGGGTCTCAAGTTTGATGAGCATGACGAGCTGGTCTTTGTGGATGGCCGCCCCGTTGTAACCGGAGACAAGGGAGAATCACGGCTTGTCAGGGAGTGGGTGCTGAGCAGGGAAGGTTGGGGCCAGCCCTTTCTGCAAACATGGGCGCAATTTGAAAGGTCGCTTCCTGTCTTTGCCCAGGCAACCTATTTCGTCGTCAGCCACACTCCGCCGCTTGTCCCGCTGTCCGAAGCCGAGATTCGCGAGGCGAGCAAATCGCGCGAGATCTCCCTGGAACTCACTTCGCGCCGTGGTATAAATGAAGAGGCCATTCGCGGGACCTTGAAAAACCTCGGCCTTGCAGAGCGTGTAGAACGCTGGTTTCATGGTCACAGCCGCGTCCCTCGCGAGATCAACGGCGGCAAGTATGAGGAGAGCCTGGATGGACTCGTGGTTCGCCTCAACAATCCTAAAAAGCATGTCTTTGCCTACGTGCCCGCTTCATATGACGAGCGGCATTTTGATCCTACCAGAGACGTGTACATCAAGTCGCCGCTGGAGGAGGCGTTTCACCGTTAAGTGTACTATAGCCCAAATCTGCCGGGTTCAAATAAATCCGCATCCTCCGCCTCTTTCCCCTGGATCATCTCGCCGAGCATCTGCGCGGCGTGGATGGTGTAGGCGTTGCCGTGACCGGTGTAGCCGCCCGCGATATAGCAGTAGCGCGTGCCGGGCAGCTTGCCCACCAGAGGCAGTGCGTCGGCGGAGAAGGCCATCACGCCGGCCCAGCGGGCCGCGATCTTCACATTGGGCAGATTGAGCGTTTCATGTACGAACGCGTCGAGATACTGCTGAACCTCGTCGCCTGGCGTCTCGTCGGCGACATTCTCCGTAGCGAAGGACCGATTGCGCCAGCCACCAACGATCAGACGGCCCGCGATCTGACGCCAGTACTGGTAGCCGTGATCCGCCGAGCATGGGCAGGGAAAAACCAGTTCGTCCAGCGGCTCTGTTGCGACTACCTGCCCCCTCGTGGGCGTGATGCACCTTGCCAGCCAGGTGAGGCCCAACTGCGCGTTGATCTCCGGCAGCCAGGCATTGGTCGCCAGGACCAGTCTGCCTGCGGCAAGCTTCCCCTTCGGCGTTGTCAGCGTAACGCCCTGCTCGTCCTCGGCGATGGCGTGGACGGGACTCTCCTGGTAGATCGTCGCTCCAGCCTGGGCCGCGAGCATGGCTATACCCGCGACATAGCGCACCGGATGCACTTCGCCATTGGCCGGGTGATAGGAGCCGCCGCGATAAAAGAGGCGCAGGCGCGGGGGAATATCGCGCAGCCCGACTGGCTCAACCTCCCAGCCGTCCTCGCGCAGCAGGGCCTCGTCGGCGCGCAGCTTTGCCAGTTCTGCCGCGCTGGCCGCCAGCTTCAGGCTGCCATTGCGTTTATAGCCACAGTCCCAGCCCTGCCCGGCCAGTTCCGCGATCAGTTCCGCTGCTAACTCGTGGTTATGCACCGTAAAGGCCCAGACGCGCCGCGCCTTCTCGCGCCCGTGTCGCTCAATCGTGGCAGCATACGATTCCGTCGTGCCGCAGGCCAGAAAACCGCCATTGCGCCCGCTGGCTCCCGCCGCAATCCTCCGACTCTCCAGCACCGTCACCCTCACACCTGCTCGCGCCAGCCATAGAGCTGCCGCCACGCCCGTAATGCCCCCGCCAATAATCGCCACATCAGCATATTGTGTGCCCTGCAAAGGGCCGGTTGCTAATCCAGGGAGATTGTCCGTAGAAAGATCGTCTTGCCAGAATGATGTGCTGCCCATTGTCGCTCCTGTTCGCTGCTCCTGAATTCGCGGTATGTCTGGCTCTATGGTAGCACATTATTCCTGCTCCTCCTGCTTGCGATCAAACACCTCACCCAGAATCGTCGTCGCCTGCTTCTCCCCGACGCGCTGCATCAGGTTCTTGTGAGCGCGATCCATCTGCCTGGAGCGACGCTGAATGAACAATCGAAGGGTCAGCAAACCTCGACGCTGCCTCGAAAATCTGATATAGTGAAGCAGTTATTGTTCCCCTGATTTTGCAATGGAGCAAACGATCATGACAGCACAGGAAACCACGGGGGCCTCGCTGAAACGCACTCCACTGTATGAGCAGCATCGCCGACTGGGCGCGCGCCTGGTGGAATTTAGCGGTTGGGAGATGCCCGTGCAGTATAGTGGCATTTTGCAGGAGCATCGGGCCGTGCGCACGGCTGCCGGTCTCTTCGATGTCAGCCACATGGGAGAGTTCAAGGTGAGCGGCGCGGGCGCTGCGGCCTTTTTGCACTATCTCGTGCCCAATGATGTCTCTCGCCTGGCGATTAACCAGGCGCTCTATACACAACTTTGCCGGCCAGACGCGGGCGTGGTGGACGATCTCCTCATTTATCGGCTGGCCGAGAGCGATTATATGCTGGTAGTCAATGCGGGCAATATCGACAAGGACTTCGCCTGGGTCCAGCAGCAGAGCGCGGGCTACGAAGTCCAGCTTGTTAACCAGTCCGCTGAAACCGGTCTGCTCGCTCTGCAAGGGCCTGCCGCGCAGGAAATGCTCCAGCCGCTCACGCACATCGATCTCTCAGCCATTGCCTACTATCACTGCGCGCCAGGCGTGGTGAGCCGTACCAACTGCCTGATCTCGCGTACCGGCTATACTGGAGAGCATGGTTTTGAGCTCTATTGCGCGTCTGATGATCTGGTTGATCTCTGGCAGGATCTGCTCGCCGCCGGGCAGGGGCATGGCCTGCTGCCTGCCGGCCTGGGCGCGCGCGATACCTTGCGCCTGGAAGCTGCGTACTGCCTGTACGGCCACGAACTGGATGAGACGACCAATCCGTTAGAGGCCGGCCTGGGCTGGACCGTCAAGCTAAACAAGGGCGATTTTATCGGGCATGATGCCCTGGTCCGCATCAAAGCAGAAGGCGTGAAGCGCAAGCTGGTGGGCATAGAGATGATTGAGCGCGGCGTCGCTCGCGGCGGCTACGCCATCTATGACGGCGAGAGACAGATCGGCGTCCTGACCAGCGGCGCACCCAGCCCCACGCTCAACAAGAACATCGGCCTGGGCTATGTCGAGGCCGCGCAGGCCATGCCGGGCAAGACTGTACAGATTGATATTCGCGGGCGACTCACCGCCGCGCAAATTGTGGCTTTGCCTTTTTATAAACGGACAAAGTAAAATAAGGAAACACAGGGATCTTCCCCTGCTTTGTTTTTTATACAACGTGCGTGGAGCACGCACAGCAAATCGTCCGAAAGGAGTTAGAAGCATGGCTGGCCTTACTCATCCTGCTGACCTGAAATATACTAAAACCGACGAATGGGTGCGCGTAGAGGGCGACGAGGCGACCATCGGCATCACCGACTACGCCCAGGACCAGCTCGGCGATATCGTCTACGTCGAACTGCCCTGGGACCCGCAGCCTCTAGCCGCTCAGCAGAAGTTCGGCGATATCGAATCGGTGAAAGCGACCTCCGAGCTTATTTCGCCTGTCAGCGGCGAGGTTATCAGGGCCAACGAGACCCTCAAAGACAAGCCGGAACTCATCAATGATAGCCCTTATAGCGACGGCTGGATGCTGGTAGTAAAACTTTCCAATCCCGCTGAACTGGATGGTCTGATGAGCGCTGCGGACTATGAAACGTATCTCCAGAGCCGCTAAAAGTATCTCTGCTTTTTCCGCCGGCTTCCTCGCGCCTGTGGTGGTGGTGTGTGAGCAAAAGCACTCCGCGCCTTTCTTCATATGACACCACCACAAGCACGCGATGATAATCTGTTACGCTCTTGTTCTTTACCACGGAGACCTTTTTCATGAGCTACATACCCAATACATCGGAAGACCAGCGTATCATGCTTGAGAGGCTAGGTCTTGCCGATTTGGAGTCGCTGTTGACTCCGGTGCCCGAAGATGTGCGCCTGCGTCGCTCACTCGACCTGCCCGCCGCCCTCTCCGAGCCTGACCTTAAACGCCTGCTGAGCAACATGGCAGCCCGCAATAAGAGCCTGGATACGACGATCTCGTTTCTGGGCGCGGGCACCTACGATCATGACATTCCCAGCGTGGTTCCGCACCTGCAGCGCCGCTCCGAGTTCGTCACGTCCTACACGCCCTATCAGCCAGAAGTCAGCCAGGGCATGTTGCAAGCAATCTACGAGTTCCAGACGATGGTTGCCCAGATCACGGGCCTGGACATCGCCAATGCCTCGCTCTACGATGGCGCGACCGCGATGGTCGAGGCCATATTGCTGGCTCTGGGACCCGGCGGGCGGGGAGAAGTTGTGATCTCGCGAGGCGTCGATCCGCAGTACCGGCGCGTGCTGCATACCTATGCCCACGTGCGCGGCTTCAGCGTGATCGAAGTGCCAACGGCCAATGGCGTGACCGATTTGAGCGCACTCAATGAGGCGGTCACGCCTGACACGGCTGCGGTCGTCATTCAGCAGCCCAACTTCTTTGGCAGCGTGGAGGATACGCGCGCTATCGAACCAATCGTCCACAAGGGCAAGGCCATCTTTATCGCGACCATCACCGAGCCGGCCTCGCTTGGCCTGCTGGCGTCTCCCGGTGAATACGGAGCCGATCTCGCCGTAGGCGAGCTTATGAGCTTTGGCAATCCTATGAGCTACGGCGGTCCTGCTCTCGGATTCATGGCTGCGCGCAGCAAGTATATGCGCCTGCTCCCAGGTCGCCTGGTTGGCCAGACCGTCGAGGAGGGCGGTGAAAAACGCACCGGCTACGTGCTGACCCTGCAAACGCGCGAGCAGCACATTCGCCGCGAACGCGCAACGTCAAACATCTGCACAAATCAATCCTTGCTTGCCGTAGGAGCAACCATCTATCTGGCCGCGCTGGGCAAGCAGGGCTTCCGCGAGCTTGGCGAACTCTGCCTGCAAAAGGCCCATTACGCGCAGCGCCAGATTACCTCCGTGCCGGGTTTCAAGGCCGCGTTTCGCAGCCCGTTTTTTGATGAGTTCGTGATCGAATCGCCCGTGCGCATCGGGCAGTTACAGCGCGCGTTTGCGCAGGCCGGAATCATCGGCGGCTATCCACTGGCGCAGGACTATCCAGATATGCCCAACGCCATGCTTTTCTGCGTCACCGAAACGCGCACGCGAGCCGATATTGATCTGCTGGTCGATGTGTTGAAGGAGATTCAAGCATGAGCAGCGAGAAATTGATCTTTGAAAAGGGCGCGCCAGGACGCCGCGCCGCGACTCTGACCGCCATGGATGTGCCTACGATACCGCTGGAGAGCGCGATCCCTCCAGAACTGCTGCGCCAGGACGCCGCGCCTCTGCCCGAAGTAAGCGAGATCGAGATTGTGCGCCACTACACCCATCTTTCGCAGCGCAACTTCGGCGTGGATACCGGATTCTATCCGCTTGGCTCCTGCACCATGAAATACAATCCCAAGCTTAACGAAGACATGGCCGCGCTGCCCGGCTTCGCGCGTATTCATCCCTTGCAGCCCGAAGAGACCACGCAGGGCGCGATTCAGATCTTTTACGAGCTGGAGCAGTACCTGGCCGAAATCGCCGGCATGGCCCGCGTGACCTTACAGCCTTCGGCGGGCGCGCACGGCGAGCTAACCGGTCTGATGCTGATCAAGGCGTACCACGAGAGCAGGGACCAGGGCCAGCGCAACCTTGTGCTGATTCCTGATAATGCTCATGGCACCAATCCGGCCAGCGCGACCCTCGCGGGTTACAGGGCCATTGAGGTCAGGAGCGATCCCGCAACCGGCGGCATTGATACCGAACATCTCAAGCGGCTACTCGATGCCTATGGCGAACAGATCGCGGCCATCATGATGACCAATCCCAATACGCTTGGTCTCTTTGATAGCAAGATTGTCGAAATCGCGCAACTGGTTCACAGCGTCGGCGGCCAGCTCTACTACGATGGAGCCAACGCGAACGCGGTGCTGGGCATCACTCGACCGGGCGACATGGGCTTCGATGTGGTGCATTTCAACCTGCACAAAACATGCAGCACGCCTCACGGCGGCGGGGGTCCCGGTGCCGGACCCATCGGCGTCAAAGAGCATCTTGTCCAGTTCCTGCCCGGCCCGCTGCCTGCAAAGAACGAAAGCGGCGAATACTACTGGCAGGACCCCGGCCCGCGCTCCATCGGCAAAGTACGCGCCAATATGGGCAACTTCGGCGTACTCGTGCGCGCCTACACCTACATCCGCACGTATGGACCCGATGGCTTGCTGCACGTCGCCAAGAGTGCCATTCTCAACGCCAACTATCTCAAGCACGAGCTGGCCAGCGACTACGAAATCGCCTATCCGCAGCTCTGCCAGCACGAATTTATCGCTACGGCGCAGCGGCAGAAGGAAGAGAGCGGCGTCACTGCCACCGACATCGCCAAGCGCCTGCTCGACTTCGGCATACATGCGCCTACCATCTACTTCCCGCTGATCGTCCACGAGGCCATGATGATCGAACCAACCGAGACCGAGACACGCGAGACGCTCGACACCTTTGTCAGCGTCATGCGCCAGATTGCCGAGGAAGCGCGTACCAATCCTGAGATCGTGAAAACCGCGCCGCATAGCACTCCCATCGGTCGTCTTGATCAGGCGCTGGCCGCGCGCAAACCCAACCTGCGCTGGACGCCGGGACAGGAAATCACGCACTAGATTCGGGAGATTTATTGTCACAGCGAAAACGCCTGGAGCAAAAGCGGAGAAAGAAGAGCAAGTATGGATGGGTTCGAGGAACAGATACCCTGGGACGAAAATGAAGTTCAGATAGAAGATCTGGGCGCACCAGACAAAGGGATCGGTGTATTTCTCTTCTCCTGCGGAA
>DATGKW010000017.1:0-12941 GCA_035294465.1 Ktedonobacteraceae bacterium
TTGCGCTCCGCTCCCTGGAAAGATTGCCGATCATTCTCTTACCTTAGAAGCACTATACTGAAGATTTTCTGTCGCGTCAAGCAACGTTTTATCAGGAAATTTAGCGGATAGGAGTTTTTCATTTGGCAATGAAATTTACGATGGCTTGTCCTGTTCTAAGGAGCAAGAAGTGTCCTATTCTAAGGGGAAAGTATAATGAAAGTGTGTCGACGCCTTTTCTGGCGTTTTTCAGAGGAGGTTTCTGTTTTGAAGAAGTATATTTCGGCTTTCACCTGCGCCTCAGTTTTGCTTTTGTTGCTTTTGGTGGCTTGCGGGTCGCCGGCTCAGGCGGTGACGTCAGGCAACGCAAACTCGGCCCAGGCCGGTCGGACCCCTGCTACGTCGCTCGCGCCAACGGCGACTCGATCCGGTCGGACCTCTGCCGCGTTGCTCACGCCAACAGCAACTCGGACCGGTCGGACTCCTGTCGCGACAGTTGCTCCCGCCTTGACTTCAACAGCCCAGGGTCTGCCGCGTCCGGCGCATGTGGTAATTGTGATAGAAGAGAATCATTCCTTTAGGAATGTCATCGGGTCAGGCAGCGCTCCCTATCTCACCTCGCTGGCAAACAGAGGCGCGCTCTTTACCAATTCAGTCGCGATCACCCATCCGAGCCAGCCAAATTATCTGGCGCTGTTCTCCGGTTCTACGCATGGGATTAGCTCTGACTCGTGTCCCCATACCTTTACCAGCGCAAACCTGGCGAGTGAGCTGATCGCGGCCGGCTTTAGCTTTGGTGGTTACTCGGAAGGTCTGCCCAAGCCTGGCTATACCGGCTGTACTAAGGGTCCTTATGCGCGCAAACATAATCCCTGGGTCAATTTTACGACGGTGCCCTCCCGTGCGAACTTGCCGTTCAGCCGCTTTCCAAACAGTTCTCATTTTAGCAGTTTGCCAACGGTCTCGTTTATTATTCCTAACTTGAACGATGATATGCACAATGGCACCATTCGGCAAGGTGATACCTGGCTCAAGAATCATCTCGCTGCCTATGTGCAGTGGGCTGAGACGCATAACAGCCTTCTAATTGTGACCTGGGACGAGAACGATGGCTCACCTGGCAATCAGATTCCCACGCTCTTCGTTGGGCAGATGGTCAAGACTGGTCGCTATAGCGAGAGAATCAATCACTATACCGTTCTGCGCACCCTGGAAGCGATGTACGGGCTGCCGGCCCTGGGCAATAGCGCTCACCTCTCACCTATCACCGACTGCTGGCGCTAGCGTAGTCTAACGGTGGCGGCGCGTCCGGCTCCTATGCCAACGGCGAAGAGGATGAGGGAAACAAGGATGAGCGCTAGCAGCGGAATGCTCCAGCCTCCGCTCAGGTCGTGCAGCCAGCCGAAGAGTAGCGGACCACCGGCGGCAAGCAGATAGCCGACCGCCTGGGCCATACCAGAGAGCGCGGCGGCGCTGTGGGTATCAGAGGTGCGCAAAATGAAGAAGAGCAGTGCCAGGCTCAGATACGCGCCCTGGGCCAGCCCAAGCAGGATGCACCACAGGGCGATCAGCTCCGTCGCTCCGTTGAGGATGCCTGCGTAAGAGATGATGCTCATCAGGACGGCGAAGGCGACAAGCCCGCGCTGGCTGCGCATGCGTCCGGCCAGTACGGGCGTCAGGAAAGAGCTGAGGACGCCAGCGAACTGAAGCAACGAAAGCATCCATCCCGCGTCGGCTGCGTTTAGCCCGTCGTTGTGGAAGATCACGGGGAACCAGGCGATCACGATATAAAAGCCCAGGGATTGCAGGCCCATGAAGAACGTGACCTGCCAGGCCAGCGCAGACCGCCAGAGTCCGCGCACGGATGTATTTGCCTGCGCGTCATTCGAGCGCGTGTGCGAGCGCAGCAAGGGCAGCCAGATCAGCGCGGTCAATGCGGCGGGCAGCGCCCAGAAAGCCAGAGAACCGCGCCAGCCCAGGTTCGCACTCTGCGCCAGTGGAATGCTCACGCCATCACCCAGCGCACCACCCACGCCGATCAGGGTTGAGTACACGCCGGTCAACAGACCGACCTGGCGGGGAAAGTCGCGTTTAATCAGGCTCGGCAGAAGTACGTTGCTGATCGCGATGGCAGCTCCAAGCAGGGCTGTGCCCAGAAAGAGCAGGCCAGTCTGCGGCAACGAGCGCAGCACGATCCCCGCTGCCAGGCCAAGCAGGCTAACCAACAGCATCCACTCTGTACCCCACCTGTGGCTCAGACGCGGCGCCAGTGGCGAAAAGATACCGAAGGCAATCAATGGCAACGCGGTCAGCAGGCCGATCAGGACATTAGAGAGGTCTGTTGCGCTCTGAATGGCGCTGGTTAACGGGCCCACACCGGTAATGCTTGGACGCAGATTGAGCGCCAGCAGGACAATGCCCGCGCACAGCAGGAGCAATTTGAAGCGTGCATGGCCCGTTTGCTCGTCGATCGGGAAATCAATCTGCTCGGATGCCTTTGTACTCATGAAGGACCGCCTTGTCCATTGCGTTGTGGATTTCTACTGATATAAGTTGCATTGTAGCACATCAATCCGCATGCAGCCGCGAGCTTGTCTCCGACTCCGTCGCCACAGAGGCTTTTTCTCGCAAGATAAAAGTCCTCTTTTGCAAGGAGCGTAAAAAACAGACGTGTAAAGCGTTAGAGGCGATATACCCGGTCCCGGTCGCCTTTTCTCTGAATGTGTATGCAAGATGCAAATGCCTGGGTGGAGTTCAGGCAGGAGGATAGCACACATGACTACGCTTCGACGCCTTTTTGTGACAATGAGCTGTATCTTGCTCGCCAGCGTTTTCCTGGGGGCCTGTGGTAATGCGCAGATGCCAACTACCACTACCGGCAGTTCAAATACGGGCATGAATTACGGCAATTACAGTATGTCAACTCCCACAGCTTCTACAATGTATGCGACGCCTACCGCGCAGAACATGATGAATCCCACGCCCACAATGGGTGATAACGGTGACATGAACGCCTTTATTCACACGACCACGGTCACGATCAACATGACCAGGGTTGAGGTGCTGACGACGAACAACGGCTTCCTGCTCTACTATTACCGCAAAGATTCTATGGATGTTTCCACATGCTCTGGTGCCTGTGCCCAGACCTGGCCACCGTTGCTCGCGCCCCAGGGCATGCTAACCGTCACCAGTTCTGTGAAGCTGCCCAGACAATTATCGGTTCACCCGACAGTGAATGGAAATCAGGTATGCTATGACGGTCATCCACTCTATACCTACGTCGGCGATACGAAGCCGGGCGAATTTACCGGTCGCGGTATAGGCAACGCCTGGTACCTGGTTGGGATTACGCTCTAATAACCAGGTAGGTACAGTTTTTAGCAGGATTCGTGTAAGGAAGGAGATCGCCGATATATCTGGATGGCACGATAATAAGTCATTTATGGCGTGATTCATGTATTTAGCGCGCATTTCTGATGGGAATTTGACAGGTAACGCGATAGGGACGTAGCATAGAGATAGGATATGCTATGTTCCTATTGCGTTGTTTGTGAAATGTGTTGCAGAGGTTCGAGAGTATGCGCATCTTCAATACCTTGACCAGGCAGGTTGAAGAGATCGTTCCTTTAGAGGCCGGCCGGATTCGGATGTATTCGTGTGGGCCGACTGTCTATCGCTACATCCATATCGGTAATCTGCGCACCTTCACTATGGCCGATTGGCTGCGCCGTGTCTTTGAGTATCGCGGCGTGCAGGTTCAGCACATCAAGAATATTACCGATGTAGGCCATATGCGCCAGGAGATGCTCGATCGCGGCGAGGATAAGCTGATTGCCCAGGCACGCAAAGAGGGCAAGACTTCCGCGCAAATCGCGCAATTCTATACCGAGGCATTTTTCGCCGATGAGCGAGCGCTGAATATTCTGCCTGCGCACGTTTTCCCTCGCGCCACGCAGCATGTAGCGGAGATGATCGAGATGATCCAGGGGTTGCTGGCGAAGGGCATGGCTTATCAGGGCGGCGAGAATATCTATTTCGATGTCAAGCGTTTCTCAGCGTATGGCAAGCTTTCGGGCAATCAGTTGGAGAATATGCTGGAGGGCGTGCGCGACGCTCCGGACGCTCTGAAGCGCAACCAGGAGGATTTCGCGCTGTGGAAGGCGGCTGAGCCGGGCCGCGAGATGGCCTGGGAAAGCCCCTGGGGTCGCGGCTTTCCTGGCTGGCATATCGAATGTAGCGCGATGTCAATGAAGTACCTGGGCCAGCACTTCGACATCCATACAGGCGGCGTGGATAATATTTTTCCTCATCACGAGGATGAAATTGCCCAGAGCGAAGGTCTGACCGGACGGCCCTATGTCAATTACTGGGTGCATGCTCAACATCTGCTTGCCGATGGGCAGAAGATGGCCAAGTCCACCGGCAATGACTACAACCGCGCCGATATCGAGGCACGTGGCTTCGATCCACTGGCCCTGCGCTACTTCTATACCACCGCGCTCTACCGTAGCCGCCTGAATTTCACCTTTCGCGCCCTGCAAGCGGCGCAGACCTCGCTTGAGCGCCTGCGCGAGCGAGCCTATAAACTGCTGCTAGCCTCCGACCGTGCCCGCGCGCTCTCCACCGAACCCCTGCCGGCCAATCCCGCTGATCCCTGGCAACCGGCCTTTCTGGAAGCGGTCGAGAGCGATCTGAATATGCCCAGGGCGATGGGACTGGTCTGGGCTATGCTGCGCGCCGCCGAGCCGGATGCAACTACGAAGCTGCGTCTGTTGCTAGATTTTGATCGCATCCTGGGTTTTGGCCTGCGTGACTATCTGCTGAGTGAGCAGCCGGAGCGCAAGCTCGATCCGCGTACCTATCTGGCCGCCGTACCCGCAAACATTGCGCACGAAGTTGAAGAGCGCCAGGATCTACGCGCACAACGGCGTTTTACCGAAGCCGACCATGCGCGGGGGCATCTGGCGGCAGAGGGGTATACCCTGCGGGACACGCCGCGCGGATCCCTGGTGCAGCCGCGCCGCCTGGAGGACGAATTCACAGTGCTTTCCTCATCGAGCGACGCCCCGGACCATCTCGCCGCGCCTGACCAGTTCGATTTCTCAATCAACCTGCTGGCACACAACAGCCGCACCGATCTTGAGCGCTGCATTCAGAGCATTCGGCGCTGTGCCTATGGCCACGCGCTCGAACTGGTCATCGTGGATAACGGCTCGACCGATGAGACGCTAAGCTATTTGCAGCAACTGGCGCGCGGGGGCGATCTGGCCGGCCCGCGCGGCGAACGTATCGCTCTCCAGGTGCTTTTCGCCGATCACAACATGGGTTTTGCCGCCGGGCGCAACGCCAGCATGCGCGCCAGCCGTGGCCGCGTGATTGTTCTCCTGGATACCTCCATTGAACTCAAGGGGGACATCTGGCAGCCGCTGGCTGCCCTACTAGACGATTCGCTGATCGGCTTAGCCGGTCCTTATGGCCTTGTCACCGACGATCTGCGCGAATTTCGCGAAGCGCCCGGACCTGACGTAGACGCCATCGAGGGTTATTTGCTGGCCTTCCGCCGCGTGCTCCTGCCCGAAGTCGGCTTCATCGATGAGCACTTTCGCTTCTATCGCCTGGCCGATGTTCACTTTAGCTTCTTCTTCAAGACCTCTGGCTACCGCGTGGTCGCGGTCCCCCGGCTTGAGCCGCTTTTAATCAAGCACCCGCACCGTGAATGGTACAACCTGAGCGAAGACGAACGCGCTACCAAAAGCAAAAAGAATTATGACATCTTCCGCGCCCGCTGGCACCATGCCCAGAGCCTGCTCGTCGCCAACTTCCGCCCGGATGCCTGCTGGCCTGGCCACGACCATTTCCGCCATCTCCAGGGAGACCACACTCACGCGCCTGATGAATTACCCCCGGCCGGGGTTGCGCATAGCCACACGCATCAACACTGGCCTGACCATGCACACGACCATCCCCATTACCACGTGCTCCTTGTGAGAAATTAAGCAAACGGCTCCTTACTGCGTCTGAATAAGTGGTTGCTTGGTATGATCTGTGCAGGTCGCTCGTCCATCCATATCAAGCAGCCTTCCTTTTCTCCATGCAAGCAAACGTCGCGCAAATCCTCCACTACGAAGCGGCAAACTCCTCCTGGACCGTGCGAGCCGCAGGCTCGTGAGCAGCTCGTATAATGCGTTCGATCAAGGCACTGCTTGCTCTGCTATGGATTCAGCAGGACGCCAGTGTCAACGCAGAAATTGGCGCTGCCGGGGGGAGACGCAGGTGTGAGGATGAGTGAAGATCTGGCTGTAATCCTGGTTAAGCATCGGCCCGTTGGCATAGGTGCCCCTGCACAACGTATAATGCAGGCAGCACAGAAAAAGCGGATAGCCAGGTGATATCCTCGACAGATGCTTGTAAGGAGAGTTCTATTGATCACTGGGAAACGATGGCTCATATGCTCATGATCCTCTCTTACATTCAGGCGCGAGAGCTGCTGGAGGCACGGGATCGAGGCCGGGTGGTTGTGGAGACATCGCCCGATCTGGGCATAAGCAGTGTCAGCGCCGAATTAGGGCTTGACGGCGTGAGCTTCGCGAGCGGCGAGCGGCTGGACTGGCCCATGCTTGAAAAGATCAGACAAGATCTGATGAAGTGTTACGCAGTCAGTGCGCAAGGAATACAGCCCGTGCAGCGCTTTTCTGAGAAGACGAACCGCCTGTGCAGTTTGCTACCAACGACGGGCGCTCCCAGTATGCTGATCGCTGGCTTTGTGATGCATCGTATCAAAGAGATTGATCCCTGGCAGCACGCGCAGCGTATGGTTGCAGCGCTTGCTCCTGTACGTGGGCAGGTGCTCGACACGGCAACCGGCCTGGGTTATACGGCTATCCTGGCTGCGCGAGAGGCTGAGCAGGTAACGACTATTGAGCTTGATCCGGGCGTACAGGATATCGCGCAGATGAACCCCTGGTCGCGAGAACTGTTTACCAATCCCAGGATTACGCGGCTTATGGGCGATGCCCATGAGGTGGTGCTGGGCCTGGCTGATAAGAGCTTCGACTATATTATGCACGATCCCCCGACTTTGAAGCTGGCTGGCGATCTCTATTCCAGCGCATTTTATCGAGAACTCTATCGCGTTCTCAGCCGAGGAGGGCGGATCTTTCATTATATTGGTGATCCTGGGGGCAAAGCCGGCGGCAACTTCACACATGGCGTTGTCCAGCGCTTGCGAGATGCTGGCTTCGCGCGCGTTGTGCGGCGGGCAGAGGCGCATGGAGTGGTGGCGTATAAGTAGAGAAAAGAATGTCCTCCATCTGTTAACATAGCCCCTTGCTATTGCGTATAATAGAAGAGGGCAGCAAGATTCCTCACACCAGGGGAGATCGATCAACGCGGATCGATGAAACGCAAGGGAAGGAAAAAGCGTGTGGCTAATAATAAAGAATCGCACGAGTTTAATAAAGAAAACGACGCGCTGATTATCCCGCCAGATTCGACAGGTACTGGCGATTCGCTGGTGCTTGTGCCTGGCTCCGGTGGAAAGGAGGATACGGTAGTTCTCCTGCCGGGAGAGGAGAGCAGTGATGAGACGGTGGTTCTCCTGCCAGAATCGGGTGACGTGGCTGAAACTCGGCGCAGAGCAAAGAAGTTGCCGGATGAGAAAAAGGCGAAACAGGATATTGCTGATAAAGCAGTCAAGACGGTCAAAGGGGGCTGGAAGGAAAAGCGTAAATCTGCTAGCTTACCTAAGCTGAGCTTCGATACCCTTACCCGTTTGCCATCTGGCATTGGCCTGATTCGCGGCTTTATGCAGGCCATTAACTGGAAAGAGGCTCAGGAAGAAATTCTTGATAACCTGAGCAATATCATAGTGATTGTAGGACAGCCCAACACGGGCAAAAGTACGCTGTTCAATCAACTGAAAGGGAGACAGATCTCTGAGGTCTCGCCACAGGCGGGTACAACAAAGGAACTGATCCGCACCGATTTTGGTCCTTTTACCCTGATCGATACGCCCGGACACCTGCCAGACGTAATGGAGACCGGTATTAACGAGGCGAGCCTGGTGGTTTTGCTGATAGATGGCGAGCAGGGCTTGCGACCGGATGATCGCAATCTGTTGATGACGATCAGGGAGGCGGGCAAGCCAACGATAGTCGCGGTCAACAAGATTGACACGCTCAGAAGCGTTCAGGCCGGCGATGACCTGGCTAACGATATCGCTATGCGCCTTGGTCAGGCGGGCGTGATTCCTATTTCTGCGCGCACCGGCATGAATGTCGCGGAAGAGCTCGTTCCGGCGATGATCGCGGCCAGCCCCGAGGCGGCTCTGTTGATCGGGCGCGAGTTGCCGTCCTATCGGCGCCAGGCAGCTCAGCGCATCATTCGTAACTCGGCCCTGATCAGTCTGGCAGCCGGTCTGGAACCGGTGCCGCTGATCGATATCCCTATCTTGCTGGGTACGCAGGTGCGCCTGGTTCTGCGCCTGGCGGCGCTGTATGGCGAGCCAATCGATTCCGCCGATGCGTTGAGGCACGCGCGCGAGCTGGTCATCACCATGCTCAGCGGCCTGGGCCTGCGCTTCCTGGCCGAACAGGCCGCGAAAGCTGTGCCTTTCGGGGGAGATATCGTGGCTGGAGCCATCGCGGCGGGCGCTACCTGGTCAATCGGCGAGGTCGCCCTGGAATATTACGAAGGTGGCAAGCGTCTTAACCCCGGGCGTCTGCGCGACCTGACCAACGCTTTCTACAAGCGCTTTCGCAAAGAACAGAGCCTGGCAGAATTGCGCTATTATACACAAAATGATCGAAACAAGCAAGATAAGCATTTCCATGGATGAGGAGAGCGCGAGCCGGCTCCTTTAAAAGCGAAAAAAGCGCAGAACGCTTGAGGTATATGATTTATGGCCTTTCCATATGAACGATACGCGAGCCTGGTCGGGCCGCTGAAGACGTATTATCCCGCGGGGCAGGAGGAGCTGGCTCAGCAGATCGCGCGGGAGGTGGAGATGGCGGGCAAGCTGCTAGGGCAATTGCTGGAGCGGCCGCTGCCTGCAATAGAGATAGTGCTGGTGGCTCCGGCGGATTGGGAGTTTGTTCCCAGGGAGGATGAGGACGAGGATAGCGCTCCGGCGGAGATGCTGCCTTACTGGACGGATGTTACCGGGCCGTCAACGCTGGTGGTGCCGGAGCAGATGGACGAGATTATTGGCGAGCCAACGCCGGAGAAACGTTCGATGCTGCTTTATCATGAGCTGGCGCACGCTTTCCTGGAAAATGATCCGCGGCCCTGGCCCGAAGAGAGTCCGCTCTGGGCCGATGAATGGCCGCTACAATTTGCCGCGTTCTGGCTTTTTCAGCAGATCCAGGGTAGCACTGAGAAGATTATGGCGGATCTTCATCAGCAGTTTGCTGCAATCTTTGAGCCGGAGGCCGATGGCAAAACGCCCGTGACGATACGCGGCTTCGATTGGTACGAAGATACCAGACCAGAAGATTATCTGGAATTTGTGCTGCTGCTGGAAAAATTTGCCATGGATCTACTCGCACGCTACGATGCGACTATTCTGCCGCGCTTCCTGGATCATTACCGGCAGGAAACGCCCAGGCTGCTGAGCGACGAGGTTGCAAGGATGCTGGCGGAGGTACTGGGCCGGGGTGGGGAGGAGTGGCTGGAGGATCTGGTCTACTTTTAGTTTCAATCCTGAAAACGTATCAGAGGGCAAGCATTTCACCCACTCTTATAGCTAGCAGGGTAGTATCAGGATACGGTGCTTTGAGATCTAAAGAGGAGAGTATTTTCCTGCTGGCTCTTATTCTAAATCACAAAGAGGGATATTTGTATGTTTCACAAGATTGCCATCGTGGGTCTTGGCTTGATAGGCGGATCGCTTGGATTGGCTCTGCACCAGGCGCATGCAGCACAGCAAATCACCGGCTATGATCTTGGTCGCGGAGTGAGCGATCGGGCCCGCCGGATCGGCGCAATTGACCAGGTCTACACGACTCTGGAAGACGCGGTGCGAGGAGCCGAACTGATTATTTTAGCAACGCCGGTGGGAGCTATGCGGGCGCTGCTTCAGAGCATGGCGACTATGGCCTCATCGGGCGCGGTAATTACCGATGTTGCCAGCACAAAAAACCAGGTGATTAACTGGGCTGAGGAATTTTTGCCTGGCAATCTGTATTTTGTTGGCGGCCACCCTATGGCCGGCAAAGAGGTCAGCGGCGTCGAGTCCGCCGATCCTACGCTCTTCCAGAACCGCATCTACTGCCTGACACCTACCAAAAAAACCTCGCCCGCGGCTCTCAACAAGGTCGCGCAGATGATCGAGATGCTGGGCGCTCGCGTGCGTTTCTTAGAGCCTGCCGAACACGACGGCCAGGTTGCACAGGTCAGCCACCTGCCCTTTGTCGCTGCGGCGGCGCTGATGAACACTGTGGCTGAGAGCAGCAGCTGGGGTGACGCGGCCCTGCTCGCCTCCTCCGGCTTTCGCGATACGACCCGGCTGGCCGCTGGCAATCCTGAGATGTACCGCGATATCTGCCTGACCAACAGCGAGGCCCTGGTGCGCGCGTTGGATGAGTATGTAGCGACTCTGCGCATCTTCCGCGAGCAGATTGCGCAGCACGATCCCCACCTGAACGAGCTTTTTGCGCGCTCGCAAGAAGCTCGCCAGCAGTGGCAGGCCGCGCGCGATTTTGATTGATGCGAGATCCGTCTAGATGAGAGAGGGCGAAAGCGGTTCTTATTGTACCTGTTCGATCATGCGTGCCAGCCATGCGAGTTCCGCGTGGAGTTGCTGGCTATTGAAAGTGTTCAATTTTTCGACATAGGGTTGCAGTTTGTCTACAATGGGAGAAGCAAGATAGTTCTGGTAGCGTTCCCGGTCCCGGAGGCGGGACCGGAGCGCCTGGATGCGTGTCCGCAGGATCTGCACGCGATCCTCCGGTTCCAGGAAGCCGAAGAGGGCGAAACGCACGTAGAACTCCATATCATTGCGAGCGATGGTGGGCGGGAAATCACGCAGCATCTCGCGTAGTTCGGACAGGCCGAGGTCAGTTAAACGATAGATGTGGCGATCAGGCCTGCCCGGCTGCTCAAGCGCTTCGCAGGAGACCGCACCCATCGCTTCAAAACGGCGCAGTGCTGGATAGAGCTGATTGTGATGCAGTGTCACCAGTCCGCCCAGGGCCTGATCGTATGTCTTCTTTATCTCATATCCATGCATCGGGCGAGAAAGAAGCGCGGCAAGTATAAGCATATCTGCTAGCATATCCATCCATCCCTGCTATAAATCCGCTAAAGAGAAGAAAAGATTGTGTTTGATGTAGAGTGTTCGGTGAGAGAATACGCAACGCTCATTCTCTCACCGAACACTCTACATTCTCTGATGACCGGCTCACGCGGTCGTCCGAAGACAAATCTCAGAACGTTATATCACAACCTCTGCTGCTCTGCCACATTTTCGCGAGCGGAAACAGTAGTCAGAATGGATGGCTACCAGACCACCGGAAGATGTGCCGGGCCGGTGGTCGCCGAGTCGCCTGGGCGCCAGGGTACTTCGGACGGCGAGACCGCCAGGCGGACGTTGGGCAAGCGCTTGAGCAGGGTGGTCCAGAGGACCTCCATCTCCATGCGCGCCAGCTGCTGACCCAGGCAGGCGTGGATACCTCGGCCAAAGCTGAGGATAGGATTGGGCGAGCGATCAAAATTCACGGTGTCTGGATCAGGAAAAACCTCTGGATCTTTGTTGCCGGCGAAAAAGGACAGGATCAGCACTTCGCCCGGCGGGACACGGACACCGCTGAACTCGACCTCTTCGCGAACGATGCGCGGTCGCCCGCCCGCGCCTAAGAGCGTAGTGCGCAGGATCTCTTCAATCGCGGATGCCATCGCTTCCTTATCATCGACGCGCGCCCTCAACTGTTCCAGAAGATCTGGGCGCTGGAGCAGCACGAAAGCGGAGTTGGTAAAGCTTGTGCTGGTTGTTTCAAAGCCGGCGGCAATCAGGCCAAGCGCGAATGAGAGCATTTCCTGCTCGGTGAGCACATCATCGCCCTGTTCGCGGTTCTTCACCAGCATGCCCAGGACGGTATTGCTTGGGTTGGCGCGCTCTCTCTCGATCAGGGGCATGATATACCGTACCATCTTCTCCCAGCGCTCCTGCTGCTCCTCTGCGGTGGCGGTGCGCGAGAGCAGGTCGCGCCCCCATTCGCGGAAAAGCTTCTCATCCTCATAGGGGATGCCCAGTAGTTCACAAATGACGGCCATCGGCGTTTTGATTGCGTAGTCTTCGTAGAGATCGGCCGGTGGCCCTTTGCGCTCCATTTCATCGATAAGACGGTTGGTCAGCGCAGTCACTCCCGGGCGCATCTCGTTGGCGTGCTTGACGGTGAATGCCTGCGTGACCAGGCGGCGGATCTGGTTGTGGCGTTCAGGCGTCACGGTAAACAGCGAACCTTCGCGTGTGCGGGGCGCGGCCTCCTGGCGCGGCACATCGCCGTCCGAACTCAGAATGGTGCCACAGCGCCGCGCGTCATTTGCGGCCTTCACAACATCCGCATGGCGAGTCAACAGGAATGCCTCACCGCCGTACGGCATTTTCACGCGCGCCACCGGGCACGTTGCCTGCAATTCTGTATACTCTTTGGGGAGTTCCAGACTATGATCGGCCTGCGGAAACGGGAAATGAAGCGGCGCTTCCTGCACCTGAGCGTTTCCGCTCTGTTCGTTGCTCATACTGGCTATCTGCTCCAATCTAACAGGTATCTGTTTTTATGACTCTATTTCACTGAAATGAGAGAACTTTTCGAAATGTGAGAGCGATCATGGCACGAGCAGTGATCAATACATGCCGCGCGCTCTGTTGCTCAGACCGCCTGGTCATTTTCGATAACGACGAGTTCTGTCTCGTTCGCTTCGTCCTCAACCGCGAAAACCTGACCCGGACAGAGGTCCAC
>DATGKW010000018.1:0-10817 GCA_035294465.1 Ktedonobacteraceae bacterium
TTGGCCCCTATCGCTTGATACGTCGGATCGGAGGCGGAGGAATGGGAGAGGTTTACCTGGCAGAGGATACGCGCCTGGGAGTCGCCCGCCAGGTCGCTATTAAGATGGTTCGCACTGAAGCCGATTCTCAAGCGGGGGCCAATGAGACCGAGCGGCTGTTCAAACGCGAAATGCAGGCCATCGCCAGGCTTGACCACCCCTACATTTTGCCGCTCTACGATTTTGGCGAGGAACGGAGCGAGAACGTCATTATCACCTATATGGTCATGCCTTTCCGCTCCGCAGGGTCCCTGGCCGACTGGCTGAACAAGCGTGACCCGGAGAAGCCGCTGAACCCGGAGGAGGCTGCTCATTTCATCTCTCAAGCCGCGCAAGCCCTGCAATACGCGCATGCCCAGGGCCTTGTTCACCAGGACGTGAAGCCCGCGAACTTTTTGATCCGCGAACGCTCCGATCAGCCCTTGCCAGATATCCAGCTCTCCGATTTCGGTATCGTCAAGATTACTACCGCGACCACCATCAGCCAGAACGTTCGCGGTACTCCGTCATCGATGGCCCCGGAACAATGGAATGGGCATCCCGTGCCGGCTACCGATCAGTACGCGCTCGCCGTCATGGCCTACTGGCTATTGACGCGACAATTTCCCTTTAAGGGGACCATGCAACAGGTGCTGCTCCAGCATTTTGAAGTGCAGCCACATCCGCCTAGCACCCTCAATCCTGCCGTCTCACCAGCGCTGGACCTGATTATCCGCACTGCTTTACAAAAATCCCCTGAAGAGCGCTTTGCCTCTGTTACCGCCTTCTCCAACGCTTTTGTCCAGGCCACTCAGCTCTCTTTTCCTCCACTTTCTGTTTCCAGCAATGGGCCAGGCGCAGTTAATCCAACCCTCCCGGCGTCTCGTGAGAAAGGGCAGGCCATGCTCACTCCCGCTCTGCCCGTGCCAGCTCCCAATGCCTTCCGCAACGAGGCCATGATCCAGCCTCCGCCATTTCCAACAGCGAACACAGAGAGGATACCATTCACTCCCCCTATTCCCGGTCCCCTTCCCCCGCGCCGCCAGAGGACAAACATGTTTCTTCTTCTGGGATTAGTTGCGCTCCTTATCCTTGCCAGCGCCGGAGGAGTAACGCTTGTGCTGCACCAGGGTCAGGTCAACGTCCAGGGGACTGCGACAGCGAGCATCCAGACTCGTCAGGCGGAAACGAGCGCGCAGGCAACTATGGCCGCGCAAGAGACGGCCACGGCGAATGCGCGTTTGACAGCCACTGCTATAGTTAATGCCTGCCCTTCATATATTCAACAATGTGGCTCGTTTACCCCGTCCCTATCTGATCCTCTGCAAGGTCCTCGTAACTGGATACCAGGAAGCAATACAACTGTTCATGGAGACTGCCGGTACGTTAATGATGCCCTTCAAGTGAGCGATACAGCAGCGGGCTTTACCTTTGAGTGCGCCGGGTTACAAAATTTCAGCAATTTTGTGTTTGAGGTGCATATGATGCTTATTCGGGGAGATTGTGGCGGGATTATGATCCAGTTTAACCCGAATAATGGCCAGGGCTATCAGTTTATTGTATGCTCAGGTGGCACATATACTCTTTATAAATATACGTCTTTTGCCGGTTCGAGCAGCTCCATTTTGACGCGCGGGCTAAGTCAGGCGATCAAGGGCCCCGGTGATGTGAACACCCTGGCGATTGCTTTCACTAATGGCTCGATCTCGTTGTACGTCAACCAGCAGACGCTTAATTCGGCAGGCGATGATAACTTTACCAACGGCGAAATTGCCTTACTGGCTGCTGATCGTCAGAACACAACTACCGTAAATTATACAGACGCGCGCGTTTGGGCTTGAGCGACCCGACACGTCGCCTGAGCTATCTACAGGCATCGCTCTATCACGACTATGAAAACCTGAAAAAAGGACTGGAAAAGCTATTACGTGCTGCCGGCTCGCTTAAAACCTTCATATGGAGCTACGAGCCGGCCCGTTTCTCCCACGGTCGGCTAGTTTGGTTTCTCTGGCAGGCGTGCGAGGATCTGGGTGAGGAGCGCTTCCACCCGGCCAAACCGCGCTGTGTGATCGGTAAGCCGTGTTTCTACTCCATCCAGCCGTGTTTCTACTCTGTCCAGTCGTGTTTCTACCCCATCCAGCCGTGTTTCTACTCTGTCAAACCGTGCTGTATGATCGGTAAGCTGTGCTTCAATAGAATCGAGGCGTTTGTCTGTCTTATCGGCGTGCTTTTGCAGAAGATCGAAGTGGGCATTGGTTGCCTCGAAATGGACATCCAGAGCAGTACGAACGCTGTTAAAGCGCTGGTTCATTTCTTCATGCATCATAGCGACTCGCCCAATAGTGTTTTCGGCCAGGGCTTTGGTAATGGTGTACTGCATAACGAAGTCTTGGTAACGGTTGGTTGTTTCTGCTTGAAATTGGGCAAGGTTTTGCTCGATGGCTGAGAGGCGCTCTTCCTGTGCTGGCATTGGGTGCCTGCCTTTCGTTTGCTGAACATTAGCCCGGATGTCAGTTCGATTATACCATGCGTTTCGTCGAGAAGGAAACATCGGGGCTGAAACTGTCTGTTTAGGTGCTATGTTTGTGCTGGGATGGGCTTCTGAGAAAGGTTGAGCTTGCTCTGATCATGCGCATATCAGAAATCCTCCCTGGCAACATATCTATCCAGGGAGGATCATATCATAGAAATGTACTATTGACAAGAGTTCAGGCAAGCGAACTACGAAAAATCATTCAGAGCAAGCAGACAGGGCTACGGAACTACCGGCGCTGTCTCGCTCTCTTCAACCTTCTCGCCGCGCTTCTTCGCAGCTCTGGTGGCTTCAAGGGCGGGATCACGGCCAATGAAGATGGCCAGGATCGCGCAGATGGCGCAGCCGATCAGCGAGAACATAAAGGTATCGTTCATACCCAGGGTCAGCGCGTGTTGCGCTACACAGAGGTGGAGCAGTTGGGCGTTGCGACCAACTTGCTGCACACAACCTGCCGCGACATCCGTGGCGTGCGCAGTCGCTCGCTGCGTCAGATAGGTGGTGAGCACCGAGACGCCAACCGCTCCGAAGACTGTCTTGGTCGAGCTCATCAGCGAGGTAGCCTTTGCCATCTGCTTGTTGCTCACTACTGCGACCCCCACAGTTTGCAGCGGTACACCGACCAGGCCCAGGCCCAGGCCGCGCAGAATCAACCAGATCTGCACATCCGCGCCCGTGGTTGTGGTGGTCAAGTTGGTGAATCCGTACATCGAAACCGCGACGATAACCGCGCCTATCACCGAGAGAATGCGCGGCCCGACCAGATTATAGAGCCGTCCGCTAATCACAATGCCGGTGGCCATAGCCAGGCCCTGGGAGATGATAATCTCGCCCGTGGTCATGGCAGATAGGCCCTCAACGTTCTCGAAGAAGAACGGCAGAAGGAAGATGCTACCGAAAAGCACCGCCGTCGTGGCCCAGATCAGGAGATTCGCCATCGAAAAGGTATAGCTGCGAAACAGCCGGATATCGATCACCGGGTCTTTGACCAGCAGCTCGACAATCATAAAGGCCATCAGCAGGACGCCGCCGATCACCAGGTAGGTGATAACTGTGCTATCGCTCCAGCCGTTTGTTCCCGCCAGCGAGATGCCGTAGACCAGAGTGGCGAAGCCGCCCATAGAGAGCAGCAGACCCAGGACATCAAAGCCCTGGCCGGCGGTTTCGCCTGTGCCGTTCGTCTCCTGATCGTCTTTGCGTCCGCGCAGCACCAGCGCCGCCAGGATAAAGGCCACGACGCCGATCGGCAGGTTGATCGTGAAGATCGCGTTCCAGCTGAAGTTTGTTGCCAGGTAGCCGCCAAGTACGGGTCCGAAGGCTGGTCCCAGCAGCAGCGGGACCATCAGCAGCGACATCGCGCCCGCCCGCTCCGTGGGATCGAAAAGGCGAAAGATAATCGCCATGGCCACCGGCAGCAGCGCACCTCCACCAATGCCCTGCAGTACGCGGAAAGTGATCAGCGTCTGCTGATTGGGCGCGAACGCGCACAGCGCTGAGCCAACGGTAAAGAGCGCCAGGGCAATCAGAAAGACCGTCTTCGCGCCGATACGATCACTAATATAGCCCACGGTGGGAATAATGGCCGCGTTAGCCAGAAAGTATCCGGTCGCAACCCAGGTAATCGCCTCTTCGGTTGTATGAAAGGCCGCCGCGATTTGCGGCAGCACGACGCTCACAATAGTTGCGTCAAGAATTGCTATCAGCAGGCCGAGGGCAATAACCAGCGTAGCCTGCCATCTGTAAGTGAGGCGCATTGTTTCGCTCCTTCTTTATGTGCGTGAAATGTCTGTTTTCTTTCCTCATGGCGAAAAACAGCACACAAAAAATGCCATAGAGGACCGCTTCAGCGCGTCCTCTCCTGATTTATCGAGAAGCGCCTGCATTACAGGGATATCGTTTTTACTGCACCTGCGCGGAGAAGGCAGGCATTTCATCGCGTTGGCGAGCTGCTCACACGGCGACCGGCCTCGCTCAAGCAGGAGCCAGACCCGATGCAATTGGCCCTCTATGGCGAGTTTTGTTCTTTTTTCGGCGCGGGATCATTCAATATCCCATGTATGAGAAATTCAATGATGTGCTCCTTCACGCGAGCCAGCGTTTCAGGAGAAGAAGCCTGATCGGCGGGTAAGACCATCTCATAAAGGGGGAGCGAGGTAAGATAGGACATATACATCTGCTCGGCCATGAGAAGCAAGAGGAGCGGATCGGCTCCTGGTCGCAGCAGTCCGGCTTCCTGGGCTTTGGAGCAGAGTACTCGAAATTGAGCAATGTCCTCCATATTCATTTGTCCGGCAGTCTTCTTCCAGCTTTGCCAGCCTTCGGCCTGTTCCCAGGTAATGATGCGCAGGATGCGTGGATTCTTCTCCAGGTACTCAAACGCCAGATTCATCCCTATTTCAAGCAATCCTCTGAATTTGTGGGCGTCGGTAGTAATGGTTGGATCTTCTAACAGGATCGCGAATACTTGCGCCTGTACCTCAGTTCCCTGCCTGTCCGCCCGTCTGAGCACCTCCGCGTAAAGATTGAGCTTATCGCCAAAGTATTGAAAGATCAGGCTTTTGTTATAGCCCGCGATTGCCGCGATAGCATCAACCCGTGCTCCATCGAAACCATGTTCCGCGAACACCTCTTCCGCTGCGTCGAGAATCGCTCGGCGCGCGCTCTCCGCGTCGTGTGTACGTCCGCGCCGTTCACGCTCAGGTCCTCGCACCCGGTTCTCAACCAGCGCTCCAAGCGTCCCCCTCGTCTCATTTCCTGCTTTCCGTCGTTCAGGACCAGAATCGTCCATTCCCTCACCTTCTTCATTTCAAACAAACCGGTTAGTTAATTTTCTAACTAACTGATTAGATTGTAGTCAGGGCGGGAGAGTTTGTCAAGAGGAGATGGAAACAGAAAGCAGATTTGGCAGGGATGGCGGTATCGCTTCATCCCTGCCAAGTCTGCTTTCTCCCTTTTAGAGTGAAGAGTGAAGAAGAAATTAATCACATCTGACCTTTTTATCGGCGAGAAGGAAGGTTTGGCCAGCTTTAGTAACACATCCCTATCGCTCCCCAGGTCTGTTTCCCGACAATACCATCTTGCCGAAGGTGGCTTGCAGCCCGGAGACTTTTGACAGCATCCTCAGTATGGGCACCGAATTTGCCATCGCGGACCAGGGGAAACCAGTGGTCTTTGCCATAGGTTTGGCTAATGTCGCGATCATATGCATCCATATTGAGCGCCTGCTGAAGAGCCTGGACCCACACTCCACTGCTCCCATAGCCCAGTTGTACAGGGCAGCGGGAACCCCCAGAGGCACCGCTATGGCTCAGGATGAGATAGCCATTCCAGGTAACGGCAGTGCAGTAACCCAGGGACGCCCATGTCGGAGCGTCTACCACACCACTCTTTTTCTTCACCGTGAACTTGTACTGCCAGGCAATAGCTGCTCCTCTGGTATTGGCTCCAATTTACGAGCAGGAAGAGCATTGAGTCGTCAGATTGCTTGAAACTATGCTACAATAGAGGCGCATGCCGGTTGCGGGAGAAGGGAAGAAGTACAACTATTAGATTAGAGAAAGTACATGGGTACCAGCCAGCCGCCAAGACAGAGTATGCTCAGCCTTTTATGGGAAACCCTGCGCCTGGGGATGCGCCTGCTTTTCCAGAGTAATACATCTCCCGTACGTCCGCTGCTGCAGCGCCAGCAGGCGCTGGCTGTGCTTGGCCTGCCTCCCAATGCAACTCCTCAGCAGATCAAGCGGCGTTATAGGGTGCTGGCGAAAAAATATCATCCAGACTTGGGCGGCGACCCGCGACAGATGCAGCGCCTGGTCGCCGCTTACGAACTTTTGATGAAGGAACGACAGCCGCGCTAGCCCATCTCCGATAGCTCGACGCTCACGCGAGCCTCGCTCCGCAACGATTGCAGAACTTTTTGCCTGGGCGTACAGGCGCTCCGCACTGGTCACAGAAAAGTGCTTCAATTTCCTCCTGTGCCAGGTAGCCAGCATTCGGCGCAGCTGGCTGCTGTGGCGTTGCTGGCTGTGACTGCCAGGATTGCTGTGTCTGAGATGGCTGTTGCGCCTGGGCGGAGGACTGAGGGGAGTTTCCGGGCGTTGTTTGTGGCTGCTGAGCGGGTTGAGAAGGTTGAAGCGTGTCCTGGAGCGTTTTCGCGGCTTTAAGCACTGTGCCCCCTATGGCCCCGGCAATTTTCAGCCCTTTGGCGATATCTTCCATGTTGCTCTTCATGCGCTGCGGGGGAGGCATAAAGGTCGTGTCTGAAACTTTCTCATAGAAGTCCTTGCCCATCTGCAGCCCCGTGTCCAGGATCTGTAGTTGCTTCTGCTCTCCACCATCGAAGTTCAGGAGCAGTGTGTCGCCCTGGGATGTATAGCTGCCCTCGGCGCGTGTCTCTGGCGCATCCATACTGGCCTGCTGGCCGGAGATCAGGCTTTTCGCCGCGTGCATCAACCGGCTTTTCTCCTGTGTGATGAACGTGAAACGCCCATTTGCATAGAGCGTCAGGCGATCCAGGCGCGCGGTAAAGTAATCCAGCCCCAGGCCCGACTGGTGTGCGCATTCATATTGGCCGGTGAGAGAGTTCATCATAGTGTGTGTCCTTTATAGACCCGTACTCGTACCCTGAAAGAAATACGCCGATTCGGGCAAAAAGTTTCGCAGCCTCGGCAAGCGTACTTTTTTTAGAACTTATGACCGAATTTCCTATTGACATGAAGAATGAGAGCGCGTATGCTGAAACAACACGAAAAGCTAAGCAAGAGAGGAACTCAGATGGCTCGTACCGCCAAATCAACTCCACCTGTCCTGGATGAAACTACAGAGGGCACGCAACTCTCTCTCTTTAGAGACAAACCTCCTGAGGATGTGATAGAATCGGCCCCGATGTACAATTCATCTGCAAGCGGGACCAGAACAGTGACAAGAACGAAGAAAATAAGCGACTATTCCGCCTCAGATATCCAGGTGCTGGAAGGAATCATGCCTATTCGGCGCCGTCCGGGTATGTTTATCGGCTCGACCTCCTCTTCCGGCCTGTTGCACCTGATCTGGGAGGCTCTGGATAACGCGGTCGATGAGGCTGTGGCCGGCTACGGCAAGCATATCTGGGTGACGCTCGACCGCGAAGGCTGGGTGACGGTGCGCGACGAGGCTCGCGGTATGCCTTTTGATCCTATGCTCTACCAGGGCGAATACCTGCCCGCCGCTACGGTAATCCTGACTGTGCCTCATTCAGGCGGCAAGTTCGAGGAGGGCGTCTATAAAACCGCCGGCGGCCTGCACGGCGTTGGCTCAACAGTCATCAATGCCCTTTCGGAGAAGCTGGAACTGACCATCTGGAAGGATGGCCAGCGCTTTACACAAGTCTTCAGTCGCGGCGCGGCGCTGCCTCACAAGATCGAGCCGTGCGATCCCAAACTGCACGGCACCATGCTGCGCTGGCTTTATGACCGCACGATCTTTGATCCTGATGCCTATTATACGCTGGAGGCCATCCAGAGCCGCTTGAAAGCCTCGGCCTATCTCAATCACGGCGTCTATTTTCACCTGGATGCCTGGGACGAGGCCGGCGAGCAGCAGATTGAGCATGTCTACTACTCAAAAGAGGGCCTGCCCGACTACGTGCGAGACCTGGCGACAATGACCGCACCGCCGCTCTTTAAGCAGGTCGTCGGTATCGCGAAGGAGAAGGATGGCGTGCAGGTCGAGGTCGCTTTGCAGCCAACCACCGGCTATAAGGCGACGATGTATAGCTACGCCAACGCGGTGCGCACGCGTGATGGCGGCGTTCACGAGACTGGCTTCAAGGCCGCGCTAACCAAAGTCGTCAACGACTACGCCCTGAAAATGGGGATCATCAAGAATCGCGAGAAGGACGGCTTCAAGAACGAGATTATTCTGCAAGGGTTAAATGTCGTGATCTCGGTCAAACTGGTTAATCCGCAGTTCCAGGGCCAGACTAAGGACCGCCTGAATAATGCGCCCGTCGAGGGCATTGTGCGCTCGGTCGTGGATGAAGGGCTGAAAGACTGGTTTGAGCGCTATGCAGGTCCCGCCAAAGACTGGCTGAAGAAGATCCAGCAGATGCAGAAGGCTCGCAACGAGGCCCAATTGGTCGAGGAACTTGCCCGCTCAGGCAGCAAGAAGAACGGTGAGCTGATCGACACTTCGCTCTCAAAGAAATTCCTGCGCTGCAACTCCAGTGATCCTGAGCGCTCCGAGCTCTTTATCGTCGAAGGCGATTCGGCGGGAGGGAGCGCCGGACAGGGACGCTTTTCGGACTTCCAGGCCGTGCTCAAGCTTAAAGGTAAGCCGCTCAACGTTGCTAAAGCTGACCTGAGCCGCATTGTGGCTAACGAGGAGATCCGCACGATTATCAACGTGCTGGGCACCGGCACGCGCGACTCCTTTGATATCAGTCGCCTGCGCTTCAGCCGCGTGATTATCGCGACCGATGCCGATGTAGACGGCCTGCATATCCAGTGCCTGCTGCTGACCCTTTTCCACCAGGAGTTCAGCGAGCTAATCGAGCGCGGCCACATTTATATCGCCTGTCCGCCGCTCTATTCGGTGAAGTACAAAGGCAAAGTTAACTGGCTGCTTGACGACGAGGCTCGTCTGCAATTCATCAAAAACCATCCTGACGCGAAGGACCTGGAATTCAAGCGTTTCAAGGGACTGGGCGAGATGAACCCTAAAGAACTGCGCGATACTACCTTCGATCCTGCGCGCCGCACGCTCAAACGCGTGACAATGGAGGATGGTGTGCTGGCAGCCAGCCTGGTGGATCAATTGATGGAAGACAAGAACGCGGAGGCCCGCCGCGTGTTCCTTGCCGAGCACGCCCGGAAGATCCGAGAATTGGATGTTTGAGCTTGTCTCATTGCTTCCAACTCATGCGTCAAATCAGGATATACATCATTTATATAAATAATAGAAACTGCCATAGAGGACCGATTTATCGGGGAGCATCTGCATCACATAAATGCTGCAATAAATGATGCCTGCCTAATGAATGTGGCGGGCATTTCGCCGTGAGAGCTGGCTGATCAGTTGGCGAGAGGCCCACGCTGAAGCGGGGCAAGGCACGATAAATCGGTCCTCTATGGCGGGTTTGCAGGAAAATTCACAATGGTTCGTACAACAAATGAAAGCACAATCGAAGCAGGCGCGATTCGCGAAGAAGACTTTTCTGTCATCATGGCCCAGGCTTTTGCAACCTATGGCCTTTCCGTGGTCACGGACCGCGCCCTGCCGGATGCGCGCGACGGCCTGAAGCCGGTGCAGCGGCGCATCCTGGCCGGTATGCGCGAGGCGCGTTATCTTTCCAGCCGCCCCACGGTCAAAAGCGCCGAGGTGGTTGGCCTGATCCTGGGAAACTACCATCCCCACGGCGATGCCTCCGTTTACGACGCTGCCGTGCGCATGGCTCAGCCCTTTTCCCTGCGTTACCCGTTGATCGAGGGCCAGGGCAATCTGGGCAGCGAGGATGGCGATGCTCCGGCTGCCTATCGCTATACCGAGATGCGCCTCTCGCCGCTGGCTGAGGCTCTAATGGCCGATATAGAGCGCGACACCGTGCCCCTGCATCCAACATATAAACAGGACCCCAGAGTTCTGGAGCCGGATTATCTCCCCGGCCATATCCCGCCGGTGGTCAACGCCTCAAGCGGCATCGCCGTTGGCCTCTCAACGAATATCCCGCCTCACAATCTGACCGAGGTATTGCGCGCCTGCATCGCTTTGCTCGACCGGCCTGAGATGAGCGTTGAGCAGCTCATGACCTATATCCAGGGGCCGGACTTTAGCCAGGGTGGGCGCGTGATGGGCATCGATGGAATCAAAAGCTATCTGAGTACCGGCAAGGGGCGTATCCTTGTGCGGGCCGAGGTGCGCCTGGAAGAGACGCCCCGCAGCCGCGCGCTGATTGTCACTCAACTGCCACCGATTGGCCGCGACAAGGTTAAAGAGTCGATTGCCAGGGCCATTAACGCGCGCAAACTCGATGGCATTATCGATATGCGTGACGAGAGCGATACCGAGAAGGGCACGCGCATCGTGCTTGAGCTGCGTAAGGACGCCAACGCCGCGCAGTGTCTCTCCCAACTTTACAGCGAAACCGATTTGCAGATCGCGCAATCGTTCCAGATGGTCTTTCTCTTCGGCGAACCGATGCAGCCGGGGCGTCAGCCAAAGCAGGTGGGGATGATTGAACTACTCAACTACTGGAATAACCACCAGATCGACGTGCTCACGCGGCGCTCGC
>DATGKW010000019.1:0-10697 GCA_035294465.1 Ktedonobacteraceae bacterium
CTTGAAATGGCCATCAACGTTTTCAAGCAGTAACGCCGCAAGCTGATCCTCTTGTTGATTCATAGGCTGATCCACGCTTCCGTCCTTGTATGAGTGTTGTCTACTCGCTATGACACCGGAAAGGCGGGAATGGTTGCGTGAGGACGTTGGTACTAACCCGATTCCCCAGGTGGCCCATTGTGGGCCATAATGAGAAAAAGCACCCGAAAATGCCGCTAATTTCTTGCTTTTAGAATATACGTTCGGCTATGATTGAAACGTGGATATTTTACAGATGGAGAGAAGAGTATGAGCACGGATTTCGCTCATTTGCATGTACATACGGAGTATTCTCTATTAGATGGATTTAGTCGCATAAAGACGCTTGTGCAGCAGGCAAAGGCTCTAGGAATGAGTCACCTGGCTATTACTGATCACGGCGCGATGTATGGCGCGATTGAGTTTTATAAGGCGTGCAAGGCTGCCGGCATCAATCCTGTCATTGGGATTGAGGCGTATCTGACAGAGGATATGCACGATCACTCCAGGCGCTTCAGCGATGACTATCATCACCTGCTGCTTCTGGCCAGGAACAATACTGGCTATAACAACCTCTTGAGGCTCACAACTATTGCTAATACTGAGGGCTGGCATCTGCGCCCGCGTATCGATAAAAAAGTGCTGGAGCAGTATTCTGAGGGTTTGTTTGTCACCTCTTCCTGCCTCTCCGGCGAGATTCCTAAGATGCTGCTCAAAGAGCAGATAGACGAGGCTTACAAGATGGCCAACTGGTACCGCGATGTCTTCGGACCAGAGCATTTTTATCTTGAAATTCAGGAGCATCATGGGACCTTTGAGGATGGCCAGCCTTCTCCGCAGGGCCAGCTTAACCAGTTGCTCTATCGCATGCATAGGGAACTGGGCATTCCGATGGTGGCAACCAACGACCTGCACTATATTGAGGCGCACGATGCTGCCTCGCACGATGTGCTGCTGTGCGTGCAGACCGGCAAGCAGTTGAATACTCCTAAACGTATGAGATTTGATAGCCAGGAGTATTATCTTAAAAGTCCTGAACAGATGGCCGAACTCTTCACAGACCTGCCGCCGGACGTACTTACCAATAGCGTGCGCATAGCCGAGCAATGTAGCGTTGATCCGCTGGCATATAAAGCGCGGTTGCCCAATTATGCAATTCCACCGGAATATTCTTCTCAGAAAGACTATCTGCGCGCACTGTGCATAGAAGGTGTCAAAGAGCGCTTTGGCGAAATGAATGAGACGATTGAGCGGCAGTTGAATTACGAGATCGATATCATCGCGGAGAAGGGCTTTGTTCCCTATTTCCTGATCGAGTGGGATTTCGTGAACTATGCGCGCTCACACGGCATTCGCTGCTCGGCGCGCGGATCGGCTGCCGGTAGCCTGATGGCCTATACTCTGGGCATTACCAACGTTGATCCACTCCGTTATCAGTTGCCCTTTGAAAGGTTCTTCAACACCGAGCGTGCAGATATGCCCGATATTGACATGGATTTCCCTGATGACCGGCGCGAAGAAGTGATCGAGTACGTCGCGCGCAAGTACGGTGAGGACTGCGTAGCGCAGATGGTCACATTTAATACGATGGCTGCCAAAGCATCGGTAAAGGACGTGGCGCGGGTTATGGGCGAATCGCCGATGGGAGATAGGATTACGCGCCTCATTCCTACTGGCCCCAAAGTGACGCTGCAAGGCTCGCTCGACAGCGTGCGCGAGCTGGCCGACCTGTATAAAACGAACGAGGTGGCGAAGGAGATCATCGACCAGGCGTTGAAGCTGGAGGGTTCGGTGCGTACAACGGGCGTGCATGCCGCCGGGGTGATCGTTGCCAACGAGCCCCTGGAACATTTTGTGCCGCTGCAACTGCGCGATCCCAAAGATCCTAGCAAGGGGCGCATCACACAATACGAGCAGGCGCACCTGGAAGAACTTGGCCTGATCAAATTCGATTTCCTGGGGCTTTCCAACCTGACCATCCTGGATAACACACTGAAGTACATCAAGCAGACGCGCGGCGAGGATGTCGTTCTGGAAAAAGTGCCGCTTGATGAAACAGGTGACAAGGAGCAGGATGAGAAGCGCAGGAAGGCGTTTGAGCTGCTGGCAAACGGCGACACGACTGGTATCTTCCAGCTTGAGGGGCCTAAAATGACCGAATATATCAAGCAGCTCAAGCCCACCTGTGTGGAAGATATCATGGCCATGATTGCTCTCTATCGTCCAGGCCCGATGGATAGCATTCCCGATTTTATTAAAGCCAAGCATGGGGAAAAGAAAATTACCTATCTCGATCCGCGCTTGAAAGAATGGTTGGCCGAATCTTATGGGGTTATCGTATACCAGGATCAGGTGCTGTTTATCGGCGTCAATCTGGCGGGTTTCTCCTGGGGCAAGGTCAACAAGTTCCGCAAGGCGCTCAGTAAAAAGAAGATGGATGAGGTTGAAGGATACAAGGGCGATTTTATCGAGGGTTGTGTAAAAAATGGCATGAAGCGAGAGGTGGCCGAGCAGCTCTTTACCCTAATTTTGCCGTTCGGTGGCTATGGCTTCAATAAGGCGCACGCTGCCAGCTACGCCGTTGTCGCGTTCTACACGGCTTATCTCAAGGCCAACTACACAGCGGAGTTTATGGCCGCTACCATGACCACCGAGGCCGCAGACGCGAAAAAGATTGCCAACGCTATTGCCGAATGCAGGCGCATGGGGGTGGGCGTGCTGGGACCGGATGTAAATAAGAGCGACCGGGGTTTTACCGTTGAGGAGGGGAATGTGCGTTTTGGTCTGCTGGCCATCAAAGGTATCGGCGAGGGGCCGATTGGCGAAATTGTGCGCGCGCGCACTGAAGGCGGCCCATTCAAGTCGCTGGCGGACTTCTGTACGCGCGTTGATCCTAAATTCGTTGGCAAGGGCGCGATTGAGACGCTGATCAAGGCTGGGGCGATGGATTGCTTGGGCGATGGAACGAAGGACAAACGCTATTTGCTGCTGGCCTCGGTGGAAAGCGCGATGAAGTTTGGCAAAACTGAGCGAGAGGCCAAAGAGAAAGGTCTGCTCAGCCTTTTTGGCGATATGGAAGAAACCAGCGATGCTATCGAATTCCAGTTTTCGAGCAGCGCAAAAGAAATTTCTCTTAACGAGTTACTGAATTACGAGAAAGAACTGCTGGGCCTGTATGTCTCTAAACATCCGCTGGCCTATCTGGTGGAGGCGCTCAAGGATCGCGTGAAATACACTACGGCGCAGATAAATGAAGAAATGAGCAAGCAGAAAGTCACGCTGGGCGGGATGCTCACCGAAGTACGACGTATCACCACCAAAAAGGGCGATACTATGTGTATGGCCAGGCTGGAGGATATGCACGGCTCTATCGGCGTGACGGTTTTTCCGCGCGCCTACGAGCCTGATCCAGAGCTGTGGGTAGAGAATACGGTGATTATTCTTACCGGCGAAGTGCAGGTGCGCAACGACGAAGTGCAGATCCTGTGTGAGAAGGCCGAGCGTTTTGAGGGAGTTGAAGAAGAGATGAATCGCAAGCAATACCGTGTATGGATTCGCCTGGAACTGAGTGGGTCTGATGAACGAGCTGTTTCAGATGATAAAATCCGCGTGCAGAATCTCTGGAACTGTATACGTGAGCAGCCGGGGCGGGATCACTATGAGCTTGTGGTTGCCAATGGCGAGTGGGAAGCACCCCTGATTCCTCGCGTGGATACGCTCCATTACGAGAAAGTTCGCGATGAGTTGGAGGCGATCCTGGGGGATCGAGGTTCTGTGCGGGCGGAACTGGTGAAGCGGTAAATAGGGTGTAAACAAGCCGAAAGCAAGCTCGCGGCTCTCCATGCGAGGCTAGAGGAGGTAAGGTGTGTTAAAAATATGGCGGCTTGCGGAACAACCGGTCTCAGATGCGGATCATATGTGCTCATCATCTACTCCAGGGTCGCTGTGTGCTTTACTCATCTCAAAGGCTCGCTAACCGACGGATAAATTGTAGCATGCTTTGTGAAAAGCTCTCAAGAGAGGACTTTATCCGTATTCTTTCCCCTTCCCAAATAGAGAAAATTCGTGTAAGCTGTAGCGAGAGGAGTAAATGTATCCGCTCCCGGTTGCTTGCCTTCTTTCGCTGGATATACGCACAGCTGTGCCATGCGGAAGAAGTGTGGTATTGCGCGAAGCCATGAGCATGGGTAAATCGTTGGAAACGAAACGTGAGGAACTCTTAAAACAAAAATCTCTCTGATTCGTAAAAAGAGAGGATAGAGAACGAAATTCTGAAAGAAAGCAAAAAGCGTGAATGAAAATTGTTCAGATCCGTTGGGGAGTCCGGGCGCGAATGGGCAAGCCGGACAACCCACTCTGGTCCGCGTGGATGATCATGTGCAGGTAGATCCGCAACAAACGTTTCGTGAATATGTTACACCGGGGAGGTGGGGTGTTCCCTTTGCACCACCTCCGCCAGCTACTCCCCAGCCAGCTTATCTGCCAGCGGGGTATTATCAGCCAGGGTATCCTGGACTGGCGCAGCCCTATCCTCCCCCTGCGATGCCTCCTGGTTATCTTGCCTATTCTCCTTACGGGGCGTATCCAGGCTATGGGTATTATGGCTGGCCTGCCATGCCGCTGCGGCCGAAACGCGACACCTATCTTTTCGTTGTAGCGATTCTGGCTTTCATTGGTTCCTGCCTGCTTCTGCTAGGGGGATTGGGCAGCCTGGCGCTTCTCGGCCTTGAAAGCATTTCGCCTACTCTGGCTTCGCTGCCAAGCAGCGAGATCTTCGCAAATAATATGCTCCTGCTAGCGTTTGCTCTGGTAGGTATCGTCGGCGGCGGTTTCTGTGGCTACCACAGTATGCGCTCGCTTTTTTTCGGGAAACCTTCAAAAATTATCTGGATGCCGCGATTCTGGATTTTCTTACTTGCCTACATAGTGGTGTTGGGGGTGGGTGTCTGGTTACATGTGCAAGGGCTGGATGTAACTTCACTGCCGTTTACCGGCTTGCTGATCTATCTGAGCGGGATCTTCCCGGCCCTGGCGGTCCTGGCCCTGGGTATTCGCTGCCCGCCTTTCCCTAAAAATGGTCAGTGGCCGACCACCTGGCGGCGCCTGACGCTGGCGCTGGTGAGCGGGGCAAGTCTGAGTATTGGTCTGGCGCTGATACTGGAGACCGTTTTCTTGTTGATTCTGATTGGCACCCAGAGCGGCGGATTGCTGCAATATCTCAATGATCCCGGTATCAGCAATCCCTCGCCGTCGCTCTACGGAGGGGTATTCATTCTCCTCGCAGTTGTGGCTCCCATAGTTGAAGAACTGGTTAAGTCGCTGGCGGTGGTTATCTTGATTGGCCGCCTGAGGAGTAAAGCCGAGGCATTCGTGCTGGGTCTGGCCTGCGGGATTGGCTTTGACCTGGTCGAGACCATGGGCTATATTAGCCAGGGGTACAACCAGTGGTTGCATGTGGCGCTGGATCGTTCGGCGGCCGGCCTGCTGCACGGCTTCGGCACAGCGATGATGGCGCTGGGCTGGTATTATATCTCGCATCGGGAAAAAGGCGGGGAACGACGTGTCTGGCTAGCACTTGGCTGCATGGGCTACGCGATTCTCCAGCATGCAATCTGGAACGGCACGCAGGGGCTGGAGATTCTGCCGGGTCCGGTCGGCGATTTCCTCAGTCAAATAGTGAACATAGGTCCTTTGCCGCTGGCTGTATCTGAGATTGCTATGATCGTCGAGGCTATTGGCATCCTGATCTTCTTTATCTGCATGGCTGCGCACTTGCGAATAAAGCCAGCGCTGCAGCATCAGGGAGCTCCTGATGGAGCCGTAGGAGGCGTGCAGTTCGCGGGAGTTGGGTCCGGCCTGATGAGATAGCGTCCTTTTGCGAGCATGCCGAAATACAGCGGGCTTGCAGTTGCTAAAGCATGGCACGCCGTTTATTGGAACCCTGAAAGAGAAATATCAGGTATGCATCAGAATTTCATGCATTTCAACATGGGCATTTTCCCAATCCAGGACATCCTTTAATTCCTCGCGCAAAGCAGCCAGCGCGGCTGCGCGTGTAGCCTCGTCCGGCATAACCGTACCGCGCCAGATGAGCAGAATCTGAAGATCGCTGGCATCTGCCTGGCTGTGGGCAAAGTAACGAGCGACTGTGCCGGGGAAGGTGTGTATGTTGCCTTTTCTGATCTCTTCCAGCTTGCGCAATAGCTCATCCTTCTGGCCTGGACGAATCTGGATAAAGACCTGCGTCATGTATTGCACGTTCTCGTTATCAGAGATACGCCATTCCGGTACGCGCGTGCGCGGGCGTCCTGTAGTCCCGCGCTTGAATTTTTGCACGTCCTTTAACGCGACCACAGTCAGATTCGTGGCCTTGAAGCCAGGAAGCTTTCTCTCTTCGATATACCCATAGACGCTTCGTTCTGAAACGCCTAGCATCTTCGCTGCTTCTCTAACCGATACAAATTCCGGTGTTATATTGGGAAGATAATCTTCGTCGCTCATGCGCCTTATTCTATGTATCTGAAATACTCATGAAAATTATGTCATATGAAGTATTCACAAACAAACCAAAATACGGTATACTTTGGGTAATCGGCGCGATCTGTGTCGAGTGAAGTCTTTTTTCCTCTCTATTTCTTGAAAGTTAAAAAGTTGGGGGTTTGTTATGGATGAGAAGCGCAATATACCATTGGATGAAATTCGTAAATTGAAGGGGCTGGAGGAGGAGATGGGTTTCGATGTCCCCTTTGCGACATTTACCTGGCAGCACTGGCTGGATCTCCAGGCACGCATGAACCAGGGCTATAGCCGCTATTTACGTGCTATCGAGAACCGGCATATTGAACTTGCCCTGGTGGTGACGTTGGAGATGATGGAGATGGTGGCTGATCTGCTGAAAGAAGCCTGCTCATGGGTTGAGCCAACTTCTTTGCTAACAGATATGCCGCTCAAATAAAGCCGGCGTGTGGGTGAAACGTGTCGCGATACGTTTCACCCACACGCCGTGTTCACTGAGTGAGCTTGAGATATTCAGGGAGCGCGCCAGATATGGACTTCGGCTTCGTCTCCGGCTGATGCCAGGTAGGTGCCATCGGGGGACCAAGCCAGCGCATTGATACTCGCGGTGTGAGCGGTATAAGTGAAAACTGTTTTGCAGGTTTGTGGCTCCCAGATCTGCACAGTTTTATCGTTGCTGGCCGAAGCAACCAGCTTCCTGGCAGCTGACCAGGCAACCGCGTTGATCATGCGCTGGTGGGCCGCATATACGGAAACCTGTTTTCTATTAGCCACGTCCCAGATCTGCAGCGTGCTGTCCCATGAGCCGGAGACGAGCTGTTTGCCATCGGGGGACCAGGCCAGCGAACTAATCGCTTTCCGGTGGCCCTTGAGGATGGTCTGGAGTTTGCCACTGGCAGTTTCCCATACGTGAATGATGCCGCTCTCATCGGCAGAGGCAATCAGGGTCGTATCAGGTGAGAAAGCCAGCGCCAGCACAGGGCTTTGGTGGCCCTGGTACATCAGGATTAATCGGCCAGAGTGTGGGTTCCAGATGTGAATACGGTTATCAGCGTCGCCAGAAGCGATCAGGCGGCCATCAGGGGACCAGGAGAGCGCGCATATCCAGTGGGAGTGCCCCTGGTATGTCAGAAGGTTCTGGCCTGAATCTCCTTTCCAGATCTGAACTGTATGGTCGTTGCCGGCGGAAGCAAGATGCCTGTTGCCGATTGACCAGGCCAGTGCGCGCACAGCGCGCGTATGTTGCTGGTAAGAGGTGATAGTGCTGCCTGTAGCTGCCTGAAACACCTGGATGTGGTGGTCATCACCGCCAGAGGCCAGCAGAGAGCCATCAGGGGACCAGGAGAGCGCGTGGAGTGGAGCACTATGCAGGCTGTATTTATAGAGCAATTCGCCAGGCGCTCTGGTTAGCGGGAGCTGCGGGGCGGGTGGCGGAGAGGGAGGTTTTGGTGGCGCACTCTGAACTCCTTTCCCTCGTTGCGCTTGCTGCTGCTTTTGCTTTCGAGAGGGCACAGTTCCTTGCTGCAAAAGTTGAGCGATGTGTTCTAGCTCTTTTTCAACGTCAGCCATGCTTGCGGGCCGGGCCTGTTTATCGCGCTGCAACATCCGTGCAACTAAATTGGCCAGATCGCTCTGGCCCGGCCCGGAAAGCACCAGAGGAGCAAGTTGGAGCGGGAGCGGGTCAGAGCCGCTAAGCATCTGGTGCAGAACTACTCCCAGGCTGTAGATATCGGAGAGCGCTGAGGTTTGCTGACCTGCTAGCTGTTCGGGGGCCGCGTATTCGCGCGTACCCCATCGAATAGTATCCCCTATCTGGCCAGGCTTAAAATGGCGCGCTATCCCAAAGTCGATCAGGTATATTTCATCTGAGGGTGTGATCATGATATTTTCGGGTTTAAGGTCGCGGAAAATGACCGGCGGTTGACGTGTGTGCAGGTAATGCAAGACTGAGGCCAGTTGCGTGCCTATGCTCACCACCTCTTTTGCTGGAAGCTGTGGCGGTGTGCGTCTTTGGAGATATTTGCTGAGCGTTTCACCTTCGATGAAGTCCATAACCAGATAATAGTCGTGATTGTCCACGAAGTGCTCATAGATATGTGGTAGATGAGCATGCCTTAAGCTGGCTAAGATATTAGCTTCTTGTTTAAAGCTGTTGATGGCGTTCTGGTGATCCTTTGGAGCGATAGAATCCAGAGCGAGCTTTTTGATAGCTAGCAAACGGTTAGCAAATTGTGTATCCTCAACTTTGTAAACCTTTCCAAAGCCTCCTTCTCCCAGATGTTCGAGTACGCGATAGCGCTGCTTGAGGAACATTGGTCCGGTGGCTGGCTGTTGGGAGTTCGATGAGGACGCGAGCAACGCCTGGCTGCAAGCCCAGCAAAAGTTGTCATGGGATGAGTTAGCCGCGCCACATTTATCACAGAAAATCGTAGAGGTCATATGTTTCTCACTTACCTTCAAAACGACTTACGGAAGATGAAGTCCTATATACTACGCCAGACGTGTACCGAGCCGTCTTTATCAGACGAAGCTATATAGTGTCCATCGGGAGACCAGGCCAGGGCAAGTACGGGGCTTCTATGTGCTCTGTATGTATAGCATGGTTGGCAGCTAGCCGCGTTCCAGATTTGTACAGTCTGATCGCTTCCGCCAGAAGCAAGGTAGGTGCCATCGGGAGACCAGACCAGAGCAAGGACAGCCCGTGTATGGCCATGATAAGTCAGTTGATTTTGCAGGGTTGCCCGCGGAAATGGTTCCCAGGCGTAAATTGTGGCATCGTCGCCGCCAGAAGCGAGATGGGTGCCATCAGGAGACCAGCCGAGCGCGTGAACGTATCCGCTGTGATGCTGCCAGGTCTCTATCAAAGCGCCAGTAGTGCCGTTCCATAGGCGTACAGTCTGGTCGTCGCTGGCGGAGGCCAGATGTGAGCCATCGGGGGACCAGCAGACCGCATTGATACTTCGAGTATGTCCGCGACAAGTCAGGACCAGTGCGCCGTCGGCTGCCCGCCAGACCTGGATAGTTTTATCCGCACCAGCAGAAGCCAGGCGCGATCCATCTGGCGACCATGACACTGCACAGGCCGGGCTGAGGCTGTTGTCAAGTCTGGGTCCGCCATGCCCTTTATAGGAGAGAAGCAATTGATCATTCCCTGGTTGCCAGACGTGTAGAAGCTGGTCTGCGCTGCCCGATGCCAGGAACCGGCTATCAGGCGACCAGGCCAGCGAGAAGATCTGATCCCTGTGCAGGCGATGCGTTTGTACATCGTCGCCGGTGAAAGCGTTCCATGTAAAGATCGTCAATAGTCTCGCACCGGCTGCCAACCGTTTGCCGTCAGGGGACCAGCTGAGCGCATGAATTGCGCCGCAGGGCAAACCGTCGCGAACTTCCAGATTATCGCGTATGTAGAGCACGTCGCCCGGCTGTTTCGCGTTGCCAGCCGGTACGGTAGCTGGAATAGCGCTCAATGGATAAATGGTCGCAATCTGGCCAGGTCCGGGCAGCGACGCCTTCGCTGCCTGCTGGTTAGCCTGTACAGTAAATGAGTTGGGGCTGCTGCCAGATGGAGAGGCAGCAGTAGCTTGCCCTGGATCAGATGGGGAAGCCTGTGCTATCTGTTGCTCTGGTACTGACGTGATGGCCTGGGCAAACGCCTGATAAAATGCCTCGACACTGGCGAAACGCTCTGCCGGATCTTTCTTAAGCGCTCGAAGTATGACCTGCTCGATTTCGGGCGAGAGTGTAGGAACAAATTGCCTGAGCGCGGGCGGCTGTTCTCTGAGGTGTTGTTCCCAGACTTCCTGCGCCTGCTGGATGGTCGCGGCTTGCGGACTTTTGGGAAGAAATGGACACCGTCCGCAAAGCCATTCATAAATGACTACAGCCAGGGCGTACTGATCACTGGCAGCCACCGGTTGTGGATTATGCTGAATCTGCTCTGGGGCCATATACGCGGGTGTGCCTGCCATCACCTGATGAGCGAGCGAGCTTATCCCGAAATCGCTAAGTAAAACGCCTTTCTGACTATCCAGGAGCATATTTGCCGGCTTAATATCACGGTGAATGAGCTGCTTATTATGAACATATGTTAAAGCTTCGGTGATTTGTCGTAAATGTGGCAGTATCTCCGAAGGCGAAAGGATCACTCCCGGCGGGTATTTCTT
>DATGKW010000020.1:0-8975 GCA_035294465.1 Ktedonobacteraceae bacterium
GAGACCAGGGAAACGCGGAAGTGATGCTGGGCCGCTCGTTTCATCTCTCACTCTTGTTCTACTGGTGGTTGCAGGCGGTAGCCGACGCCGCGCACCGTGGTCAGCAATTTGACCTCGAACGGGTCGTCGATCTTGCGCCGCAGGCGGCGAACGTACACGTCAATCACATTCGATTCACACTCAAAATCGTAATTCCAGATATGCTGCTCGATCATCTCGCGTGTGACCACCTGATTAGGATGATACATCAGGTATTCGAGCAGGGCAAACTCTTTTGGCGTCAGATCAAGCGGTCGTCCTTCTCGCTCAACGGTGTGAGTGATCGGATCGACTACCAGCTTGCCCACGATCAGGCGCCCCTGTTTTGCAGGCTGCTGGCGGCGCAGCAGGGCGCGCAGACGCGCCAGCAATTCGCGCATGGCAAAAGGTTTTACCAGGTAATCATCAGCGCCGCAATCCAGGCCCTCAACCCTATCGTCGATGCTGTCCCGCGCGGTCAGCAGAAGAATCGGCGTCTGAATCCGCCGCCTGCGCAGATCGCGGCAGACCTCCAGCCCATCTTTCTCAGGCAACAGAATATCCAGGATGATCAGATCGTAGGCGGTCAGTTCCGCCAGGTCCTGGCCCTCCTGGCCATCATAGGCGCTATCGACGCTATAGCCCTCGTGAACGAGACTGGCCGATAGCGAATTATTGAGGCGGTGGTTATCTTCAATCACAAGGATGCGCATTGCTCAGTTTCTTTCTGGCTTTCCTTCAAGCGTGCCTGTTCTTTTCAGATTATGGCATATCGAGATGACAAATTGATGACAAAAATAAGTTGAAATATTCACGTTGCTGTCACCTGCGGGCACTATACTCTCGCCATAAGCTTTGCTAATTACTATGGTCTCGATAGAAAAGGGGAAAGAACACTATGAAGAAATTCGTTGTATCGCTTATTCTGCTGGGTTTCATGCTGCTCTTCTTGCCTGCTTGCGCCGGCGGCACCGGCAGTTGCAGTGGCAGTAGCAAAGGAAGCAGCGGTGGTACTCCGACGATGTATATGTGCGGGAACAGCTTCGCCCAGTCGAGTATCACAATCAACAAGGGACAGAGCCTGAAACTGGTCAATAATGCATCGGATGTGCATGTTATTGCGAATGGAACCTGGAATAACGGCACGGCGCAGCCTGGCAGAGAATCTGGTGCTCCAGAGGTCAATAACGTGAACATTGGCGGCAATGGCTCGGCTACTATCGGCCCTTTCACGACCGCTGGCACCTTCAAGCTCTACTGCACTGTACATCCGGGGATGAATCTGACGGTGATTGTGAAGTGAGCAAGAGAGATGGTCTGATAAGGAGGCATTCCTGATGATGGCAACTACTGCTCGTCGCCGGCCGGCGGTCGTCACGCTGATCACCGTGCTGATCGTTGGAGAGACTGTGACTTTTCTGCTTGCGTCTCTCCTGCACCTGGGTGTACCAATCCCGTTGGGATTCACGCAGCCCCAACTCATCGCTGCCGCAATTGTCGAAGGACTGATCTGGCTTTTTCTCTCAGTGAGCCTTTACGCTCTGTTTGCTCATAGGACCTGGGCATGGGGGGTAACCCTTGCAGCGCACATCTTTTCTGTAGCCGGAGTGGGTGTAGGAATATTCGAAACAAGCCGTAGCGGTGCAGGCGGCGAGCCAAATTTCGTCTATCACCGCGTGATCATGGTGGCGCTCATAGTTGTTCTGGCGCTGCTGGCCACGCCTGCTGCGAGAGCTACGCTAGGACATGGCAGGCTGGCCTCGCCCATGAAGGAGTAAGCTTTGCCTCTTGCTTGCTGGATTCTGCTATACTGTGTAGACAGTTTCGCGCGTGACTCGACGCGTTTGGTGCTCAGTAACCAGGATGGGGGAACGATGCAGGTAGGAGAACTGATTCGACGCAAACGGGATGGAGAAGCGCTCAGCGCCGAAGAAATCGATTGGTTTATTCAGCATTACACACAGGAGAAGATTGCCGATTACCAGGCAGCAGCCTGGCTGATGGCCGTGTACCTTCGCGGTATGACAGCCCAGGAGACAACCGACCTGACTCTATCAATGGCTCGTTCGGGCGAGCAATTGAAGGTGCGCGAGGTCATCGCGCCGGTGGTGGATAAGCACAGCACCGGTGGCGTTGGCGATAAGGTCACGCTGGCCGTGGCCCCGCTTGTCGCGGCGTGCGGCGTGGCCGTGGCTAAGATGTCTGGACGCGGTCTTGGCCACACGGGCGGCACAGTCGATAAGCTGGAGTCCGTGGAAGGCTTTCGTTCCAGCCTGGATCGCGACGAGTTTATGCGTATCTTGCTCAAGCACAGCATTGTCCTGGCTGGCCAATCCGGCGAACTGGCGCCCGCCGATGGCAAGCTCTATGCTTTGCGTGATCTTACCGCGACTGTTGAAAGTATCCCTCTGATTGCCGCGAGCATTATGAGCAAGAAGCTGGCTATCGGCGCTTCGCACCTGCTACTTGACGTAAAGTTCGGTTCGGGAGCGTTTATGAAGGATGTTGAGAGCGCGCATCTGCTGGCGAAGACAATGGTTGACATAGGGCGCCTCGCGGACCTGCACACCGTGGCGGCAATTACGTCGATGGAGCAGCCGCTGGGGCGCGCAATCGGCAACGTGCTGGAGCTGGCAGAGGCCATTGCCATTTTGCGCGGGGAGGGACCTGCTGATGTCTCTGACCTTTGCTATCACGAAGCCGCTGAGCTGCTGGTGATGGCCGGGAGAGTGCCCGGCATGGCCGAGGCTGAGATGCGCGTAAAAAAAGCTGTACATTCGGGAGACGCGCTGGCTAAACTTGCCGAGGTTATCGAGGCCCAGGGCGGCAACCCCAGGCAGATTGAGCAGCCCGATCTCTTGCCCAGGGCTCCCGTGCGTGCAATGCTGCGGGTGCCTCGCACTGGCTATCTCGCGGAAATTGAGGCCGAGGGCCTTGGCCTGGCTTGTATGCGGCTGGGCGCGGGTCGCTTTCAGAAAGGCGATGCCATCGATTATCGCACCGGCTTTGTCTTGCAGGCCAAAGTCGGCGACCACCTTTCAAGCGGTGATCCACTGATCGAAATCCATGCGCGCAGCGAAGACGAGGTCTCCTCTATACAAAATGCAGTTCTAGCTTGCTATCACTGGAGCGAGGCCCCGGTGAACGCGGGGCCTCTGGTGTATGATACGCTGCGGCCGGAGTGATCCAGATTATTTTGACAACTTTAACTCTAGAAAATCTGCCGTCGGCAACGCCGGATCGTTTGCGCCCCGGGTGACGTAAACATGACCATCACCATCGCAGGCAGCTGTACCGAGCAGGGAGCCACCCCCCGGAAGGGGAGCCAGTGCCTGCCATTTGAAAGTGCGTAGATCGAAGAGCCAGGCTGTGGCGAGCGACCGGTTGAGCGCCGCGTTATAGCCGCCTATGATTACCAGGTGGCCCTGGCCATCGGTGCAGCCTTCCGCGCCGCTAAGGTAATTGGGCGCTGTTACAGGCAGCGGACTCCAGGCGTTTTGTTGCACGCTATAGCGGTAGATCTGTGTCATCGGTTCTCGTTGACCAGCGTCGCGTGAGCCACCCAGCAAGATAATGTTGCCGCTGCTGTCCTGGGCAAGCTGAACATAGCCAAGACCTACTGGCAGGCTCGCCAGATTATGCCACAGGCCGCTGGCAATGTCATAGCGATACCAGCCCGTTCCTGCCTGGGCGGAGGGTACGCCGGGCGTCAGGAAGCCTTCGGTCAGATAGAGATGTCCCTGACCGTCGGCCAGCATCGATCCTCCGAAACCAAGTGGAAACTGCGGCGGTACGGGGAGAGCGCTCAGGGTATTGGTAGCTGGCTGATAGAGATAGAGGGTTGCCGAGACCTTGTTCTGGCCAGGCGAGAAGCCTCCGGTAAAGAAGAGGTTGCCATGCTGATCCAGCGCAGCGGCATTATTGCCCATCAAGGGAAAGTTTGCTACAGGAACTTTTTCCCAGCGAGCAGTAGCGATAGTGTAGCGATACAGGCCCTGGCTGTACGTCGGTGCAGCCTGGTTGCCGCGAAATCCCCCTGTAACATAAATAAATGCCTGCCCGTTGCTTACTGTGTAGAGCGCGGTATTATCTGCCATTTGCGTAGGGAGCGCGGGCAAGCTTTGCCAGACGCTGGATGGTTCCACAGAGGTAGTAGCCTGAAATGCTCTGGTTCTGGCAGACGTAAGTGTTCCAGGCAATGATAGGTGGGTTGCCATCGAGGCAGTAGAGATGTAAAAGTAAGCGAGCAGAGAGGCCGAGAGAAGCAGGAGCAGAATACAGAGCGAAAGAAGCGTCCGGGCTGTCCTGCGTTTGCGCGGCGCTGGCCGTGACGAGGGCGGACAAGGGATTGGCGGTATTTGAGGCAGCGGCGTGGGCGCTGTTGGAGTCTTCTCGGCCATCTTCTGTTGCTCATTCAGGCTGAAGGCGTCCATCACGGCCGGCTGAGAGCCGCTATATTTGAGTGGAGAGGAAATCGCTCGTAGCTTCAGACTCTGGTCAATGGCGGTGAACTGATGGGCCAGGGCCTCCTGTTCAAGGCTGGAGCGCAGGGTGTTGCGCTGCGTGCGTTCGCGCATGCGCATATGCAGGGATCGCTGGTTCTGCTCACGGGCGAGTTCGCTGCTCAAAAAGCCCTGCGAACTGGGAGGCGGGATCAGCATCGGAAAAACGGGCGTTTTCTGCGCGGCAGTGATCTCCGCCATCAGGGTGTGATAACGATAGGCCCGGCGCTCTTCCACCGCGTGTACGCGTTCCAGGGCTTGATAAAAGGTGTGCGCCGATTGGAAGCGATACATCGGCTCTGCTCGCGTGGCCACCATGACCAGTCCGCTCAATGCTGGCGAGACTGCCGGATTGAGTTTGTGCAGGGGCTCCAGATGATCCATATGCATTCCTCGCCGGGTGGGACGTTGGCCGCTGAGCATCTCGTGAATAATCACTCCCAGACTATACAGGTCGGAGCGCGCGTCGGTCTGGCCGGTCCCTTCATATTGCTCTGGTGAGGCATAGCCGGGCGAGCCAAAGTCGGTGGTATCGTTGAATTGTCCCTCTTTGAAGTAACGCGCGATGCCGAAATCGACGATCATCAGCCGGCCGTCGGGATGCAGAATAATATTCGCCGGTTTGAGGTCGCGGAAGACCACGGGTGGGTTCTGCCGGTGCAGGTAGTCCAGTACATCGCAAATTTGCAGCGCGTAGTTGACTGCTTCCAGCGGCGGCAAGGGCGCGTGCTCGCGCATATGGGAGGAGAGCGTAGAACCGGGCACATATTCCATAACCAGGTACCAGCAGCCGTTTTCCAGGAAATAGTCGTAGAGCAAAGGGATGGCCGGATGGCGCAAGCGAGCCAGAAGCAGAGCCTCGCGCAAGAAGCGGTCGGTATTCGGCCCGCCGCTTAGCGGGAAATCGCCCCGCGTCGATGGAGGGGGGGGCTCCTTGCTATGCAGCCGCTGGTCCAGTTCCTCGATCACGACAGGAGGCAGAGGCTCGTCCGCGTGTACCTGTTTGATAGCTACCGGGACATCCACCTGAGCATGTGCGCCCAAAAACACCTGTCCCATACCGCCGTGTCCCAGCACCGCCTCAATGATATACTCCCCTTTCTGCAGCGTGCGCCCGACCGGCGTATCTTGTTGAGTTACCTTGTGACCGGCCTGCGAATCGGATATCGACATTTTCCCCTCCACACAATCCACGAATCCACTTCACTATGTATGGTACTGATTAAAAGGCTGTTCGTCAACAAGAGAGCGGCTCTATCACGCGCTCGCTTCTTCTCCCTGGATCGTCGAGACGAGAGGAAGAGTTAAAATAGGAAAAAAAGCTCAAATGCTTGACACTCTAACTTGCTCCGTGCTAGCATTTGAGCATGCTATTCACCCTTTATCATCGCGATGGTATTTTCCTTATATAGATGTAAAGTACGTTTGTTCGGTGAGATGCCGTCTATATTTCAGCTCATTCTGCTTTCTTCCAGATACCCTGACTTCAGGGCTCTGTGAAAGCAAACGGGCGTCCTTTCTATTTCTTTCGATGATTTTCTTACTATATCGAAATAAGTAACCGTAGGTAGGTTCGATTAAAGGGCCTGCAAGTAGGGCACAGATCTTGTGAGCAGCGATTGAAAGGAGGACGAGAGGATGCCTACCATTATCCGTATTGAGCAGGTGTGTAAGTCGTTTCTACGCAATAATCAGGAAACCTCTGTCCTGAAAGGCATTGATCTAGAGATCGATCAGGGAAGTTTTGTCGTCATCGTAGGACCGAGCGGGTGTGGTAAATCGACCTTGTTGAATATTGTTGCCGGGCTTCAGCCTGTAACCTCCGGCAAAGTCTACTACAAGGATAGCCCGGTGGCTGGCCCGCGCCTCGAAGTAGGATATTTGACACAAAAAGATACGCTGATGCCCTGGCGCAGCGTTGCCCATAATGTAGAGATGCCGCTGGAAATACGAGGAGTGAGCAGGGAGGAGCGCCGCAGGAGGGCAAAAGAATTTATCCAGGCTGTCGGACTTAAGGGATTTGAGAAACACTATCCGCATGAATTATCAGGAGGAATGCTCCGCCGGGCATGCCTGGCGCGTATGCTCAGCACCACTCCCGAAACACTGCTCCTGGATGAACCTTTCGGAGCGCTGGATGCACAACTGCGCCTGGAATTACAAAACCTTCTGCTGAGCCTCTGGTTTGGTACTGGCAAGAGCGTGCTCTTCGTGACCCATGATATCGAGGAAGCTATCGTTTTAGGCGACCGTGTTGTGGTATTTGGCTCAAATGGCCGTATTATCGACGACGAACTCATTAAGCTCCCCCGGCCGCGAGATGCCGCCAGTATACGTTTTCAGCCGGAGTTTGCTGAGATTCATCACCATCTATGGAATGCCCTGACAGAGGCACGTGTGTTGCAGGAGGTCAAGGTACTATGACAACGTCTTATACCGGAGAAACCCGGCAGCAGACAGCCGTTTCGCTGTCTTCGTCTAAGAGTAAGAGCACAAAAGTAAAGCTCTCTCAGATGCGGCAAGTGCTCATCATTGGCGGGCGCATTGTATTTCTCGCCTTACTGATTCTACTCTGGCAGGTGGTCGCGAACAAGCTTGACAATCCGCTGTTCCTCAGCAGCCCGCTGTCGGTGTGGGAGCGTCTGCGCGAGTGGGCAACCGATGGCACAACCTGGTACAGCAGCACGCTTGCCTCCAACACGGGGGTTACTCTGGAGGAGACACTGCTGGGGTTATTTTATGGTGTCATCGGTGGTATTGTGGCCGGTGTTTTTTTCGGAGTGCAGCCCATTCTAGCAGAGATCTTTAATCCCTTTATTATCGGGCTTTACAGCATTCCCAAAGTTGCCCTGGCCCCACTTTTTATCTTGTGGTTTGGCTTTGGCCTGGAAATGAAGGTCATTCTCGCTGCTGTAACAGTTTTCTTCCTGGTCTTCCTTAATACACTTGCCGGCATGCGCAGCGTTGACCAGGATCTCATTAACGCAGTCTTTCTTATGGGCGGCAAGCGCCGGGATGTCATACTCAAAGTCATGATTCCTTCAGCCACTGGCTATATCCTGACAGGCTTGCGCATCGCTATTCCTTACGCTCTCATCGGAGCTGTTGTTGCCGAGATGGTCTCGATCAATACCGGCCTTGGATATCTGATTAATAATTCAGCAGCCGATTTCGATACTGCTGGCGTTTTCTCAGCATTACTGGTCCTGGGCGTGATCGCTGGCGTACTCAACGCGATTGTCAATTTCATCGATCGTAAGACCTCGCGCTGGAAGGCAGGAATGCGTATAACCAGCAGAATCATCCCGCAGTAGATAGATAAAGTCTATCTACCCATTTAAACGATATATTTGGAGGAAGCTATGTATTTCGTTCGTCACAGGTTGTTACTAATAGCGGTGCTACTGCTCCTTTGCCTGGGTATATGCGCCTGCGGAGGATCTCCTGCAACAACTACCCCTGGTTCCAATCATACTCAGCTCACGACGCTGAAAGTATGCCAACTGAACAAATCAATCAACTTTTTCGCGGTCTATGTGGCTCAACAAAAAGGCTATTTCACAGCTCAGGGCCTGAACATCCCCACTCCGCCTCTGCTGCAAGTGGGACCGAAAGTCGTCGCGGGAATTGAGTCAGGCGATTGCCAGATTGGTAACGGCGTGATCACCGATGCTTTCAACTGGTCAAAAACCGACCCATCGGCCAGGATCATTGGTGCAGTGATGGATGGCTATGTCGTCGACATCGTGGTGAGCAAAAAGTTCGAGCAGGAGATGCATGTTTCTGCGAGCAGTCCGCTGGCAGATAAAATCAATGCATTGAAAGGCAAGACTATCGGAATAACCGGACCAGGTACTGGAACGCAAGCTCTATTAACCTATCTCTTCCACCTGGAGGGGATGGATGCCTCTAAGGTAACAACGCAGGTGAGTCTGGGATCAAATAACACGGCTGGTCTGGCAGCCTTAAAGGCCGGACGTGTTGATGCGCTCTCCTTCTTCTCACCAGTCGGGCAGACAGCCGAAGCGGAGGGCATTGGCGACATCTTCATCAGTCCGGTGCGTGGAGATATTCCCGGCTTGCGAGGCGATGTTCACGGGGTTATTTATACCAAGGAAAGCACCATCAAAGCTATGCCGAATGCGATTGCCGCGTACATTCGGGCAATAAATCAGGCCGAGCAATTTATCGCGAACAATCCTGCAGAAGACAAGGTACTCTTGCAGAAGTATCTCGGACTGAGCCAGAGTATTACCGATGCTGTCTACGCCGCGACGGCGTCGGGTATACCCACAAGCCCGATGGTTACCGAGGCTCAGTACGATGTTGCGGGGCAATTCCACCTGTCTGCGGGTCTGATCAAGACGCTCCCGCCCTATAACCAGCTGATCGCGACTAGCACGATTAGCAGCGCCCTTGCGTCATCGTGATGTAGTTGGGTAAGGTAGACCTGCC
>DATGKW010000021.1:0-20060 GCA_035294465.1 Ktedonobacteraceae bacterium
TATCATAAGATGCTCGCCCTGACTATAGTCGTTTCCAGGTCGATTCTGCCAGCGTTCATATTTACCTTTTTGCAGCATAGAAGAGAGGGACAGAAGCAACTCATTACCTCTATCCCTCTCTTTTCGCACAGGCATGCTAGATTTTCTTAAACGTACACGTAATCTTCCCAAATTGCAGTGTATCGCCGTCGTTGATGGGGGTGGGCACGTTGGCATCCAGGCGCTTGTTGTTGACACGGGTAAAATTGGTGCTGTTCAGGTCAGTTATCTGGTAGGTACTGCCGATGTGCTCAATGATTGCGTGGCCGCGAGAAACGGTATCGGCGCCCTCCCTGGTGCCAAGATCGACCTCTGGCTGCACGCCACCCAGGTCATGATCATAGCGCCCGACCAGTACGCGTTCGCCCGCCAGCGTCACCTGGTCGCCATTGGAAAACGTCAGTGTACCCCAGGGTGCGTTGGGATCTCTGGGCGGCTCGCTAGATGGCCGGGCTTTGATGGTTGACGACAGAGCCGGAGGAGGTGTCTGTGGCCCGGCAGCAACGGTTGGCGGCTGCATCGGCGTTGGTGGAATATAGACGGGCACGGGAGGCGGCTTGGGTGGCTGCTGCGTCGTGGGCCTCGGCTTGCCCGGAACCAGCGTGACCGAAGGCTTGGGCATCACCGGCGGTTCCTGGGGCACCGGCGGCACGTATGGTTCCGGCCTGGCCGGCACTGTAGGAGCCTGCGCTGGCGGCGTATAGACCGGAACAGGCGGCTTCTTAGGTGGCGTATACGTAGGCGTGGATGGTTTGGGCGGCGTATATACTGGCGTAGATGGCTTGGACGCTGCCGCAGGTGTAGTTTTGGCTGCCTGCGACGATGTGGCCTGGAAGGTGTTCGCGCCGCACTTTGGGCAAAAGGCCACGCCCGGCTTCATTTCGACCTTACAACTGGGGCAGAGCAACTTCGGCGGGGTCAGGCCGCGACCGCAGCCGCTACAGAATGTATCTCCAGGCTCGTAAGGCGTGTTGCAACTGGGGCAGCGTGGCTTGGCCGGCGCCGGTGGTGTGTAAACCGGAGTAGATTGGGCCGCCGGTGGTGTGTAAACCGGTGTCGGCGGTGTATAGACTGGCGTTGGTGGTGTGTAAACCGGCGTCGTATACTGCTGCGGCGGAGGTGCCCAGTATTGCTGAAACTGAGGCATCAGATTGCCTGGAATCGGCCCTGCCTGCGCTTCAGGCTTCTGCTGCCGAACCAGCGCATCAACCGAATTCAATACCTGATTGCCCAGGCTTGCCTGCTTAATGGCGCCCGCCCCTGCCGTGATCAGCAGCGGCCAGAGCACAGGAATGAAGGTCGCGCCAACCAGGCCAACTGCGCCAACCGCAGCCTTATCGATCCATTTTTGCTGGCCGATCATCGCCACTGTGCCACCGCTGGTATGCTGAAGTGTCAGAGTTAAGGCCGTTTGCAGGCCGACCAACGCCGCCAGCTCTCCCCCTTTTTTCATCTGTACCATTACCTGATCTTTGCCGCCAAGTTGCTGAGTTTCATAGCCCTGCGCGCGAAACAAATTTTCAAGGTCAGTGGCGAGTTTTTCCAGATCTATGTCCTCAGTGTTATAAAATCTGGCATCCATTTTTATGCTCTCCTTATGCTCAACGTCGCAGGTCACAGGTCTATCCTCTATGCGCCGCGTCGCTGGCCCTTCATGATTCCAGAAGCAATGAATAACAGGCTTGCAATCTCTTCGTTAAGTATACGTTTCTTTGCCGGGAAGGTTAGAAGGTTCCTGGCGATCCTTCCACCAAAGTATACCCCATTTTGTGTATGCATTGAGAAGTGAATCATCTCCTGTCGCGGAAGAGCATTTTCTCTAATTCTGCTGCCAGTGGTATTGCCTGAAAACCTCCAGCGTATGCTGGTCGCCCGGCACATAGCTCACCATCGAATAAGCGCTCACTCCCGTAAATATAGTCGTGGCCGTGCGCAGAGCCAGGCGGCCTAGCTGGCTATGCTGCACGTGAAACACAAACGATGGAGCTGGTTTGCCTTCGGGATAGGTAGCTGCAGCAATGCGCCGAAATTCAGGCAACTCGCGCAAGCGCCTCCATAGCTCTTTATATTCCGGCAAATGGGTAAGCGTGCTGGTATTGTACTGAAAGTCACTGACCAGCCGGCGCGCAAGATTCTCCCAACCATGAAATTGGCGTCGGCGATGCGTGCCAAAGACCAGTTCAAGCAAGTGCGTGCGCTCGTGCCTGGCTGTGGCAAGCTCGGCCTCCTCCTGGGCCTCGAAAAGAATGATCGCGGCCTCGTTCCAGGAGTGAAGATACCAGAGACGATCCAGCGAATGCGCCGGATACGAGGTATTCAGAACCAGCAGTTCCGCCAGGTGGCCCAGATCCAGCAACGTGCCCTCTACCGGATAATCGTCGATTTGCCGTCCGGTAAGGCGGGTAAAAGCCTCGTAAAGCTGCTGCCTCTCAGCGTGGGGCAGCTCTAACGCTCGCGCGATGCTATGCACCACATGCTGCGACGGATTACGGCGCATACCGGCTTCCAGATGATAAATATACGTGCGCGAGAGCCGTGTAGCCTGGGCGAGCTGGCCTTGCGAAAGGCCCCGCTGCTGGCGGAAACAGGTTACAAGTTGAGCGAAATCACTGCTATTAATAACGTTTCCTTCCTATCCTGATTACGCATATTCGTTAGCTACTCCTTTCATTATGCCTGAAAATTTGTTAGCTGGCAACGTTTTATTCCCATATCTATCACCTTATAATTATGGTAAGACGGGAAGTAGTTATTGTTATGGCTCAGAGAGGAGCTGCCGCGAAATGTCTGACCCATCTGTCGTCAATAGTTCTCAAAAAGAGCTTGAGGCAACCGTTCTTTCCGCTCGACCCTGGGTGAAATACTATGAGCCGGGCGTGCCGATCCAGCTAGATATTCCCGACCATCCCCTGACATGGCTGTTGGATCAAGCGGCCAGCCGCTATCCACAACGTACTGCTTTGATCTATTATGGCACAAAAATAAGCTACGCTCAGCTTTCGACGCTGGTGAAGCGTTTCGCGCTTGCCTTACAGCGCCTCGGTGTGCAAAAGGGAGATCGCGTGGCTCTCGCTCTGCCTAACATCCCTCAATATCCAATCGCTTTTTACGGCACACTCAAAGCTGGGGCGATAGCAGTACCAACCAACCCCCTCTATACAGAGCGCGAAATGCAGCATCAACTGGCCGACTCTGGCGCGCGCGTGCTTGTGATGCTGGATATGTTTTATCCTGTTGTACGAGCAGTACGCGACCGGACCAGTCTGGAGCAAATTATTATCACCAGCCCCGCAGACTTCCTTCCCCCTGTTCTGCGCGTTCTTTACCCACTGAGCCAGCGGCGAGCCAGGCTGCCAGAGCCGCGCCTGACCCCCCAGGAACTGCGTTCGGACGCCATGCTGCGCACCATGAGCGAGATGCTGGAACCGCATACAAAAGGCGGCGTAGAGGTATTCAACCTGCCGGAGCCAGCAGGGGGTAATGAGCTTGCCGTCCTCCAGTATACCGGCGGCACGACCGGCCTCTCCAAAGGCGCAATGCTGACTCATCGCAACCTGCTCGCCAATGCACTGCAAACTCGCCACTGGACCCCCAGAGCACACGACGGAGAGGAAATCGGCCTCTGCGTTGCCCCATTTTTCCATTCCTACGGGATGACCGTGTGCATGAACCTGGGAATCTACGCCGGGGCGACCCTGGTGCTTCTGCCCAAGTTTTCGCCTAAGGAAGTGGTCAGAGCCATTGCACGCTATCGTCCCACCATGTTCGCTGGTATCCCTACTATGTACATCGCAGTAATGCGCGAACTCAAAGGCCACTCCGACCGCGTGCAGTCGGTAAAATATTGTATCAGTGGGGCCGCGCCCCTGCCAGCCAAAGTTCAAGAGGATTTTGAGCGTATGAGCGGCGGCAAGGTGGTGGAAGGCTATGGCCTGAGCGAGACCTCACCGGTTACACACTGCAATCCCTTGAATGAAAATTGCGTCAATGGCAGCGTGGGTCTGCCACTGCCCAACATCGACGCGATGATTATGGACAGCGAGACGGGCAAAGCGTTACCCCCCGGCGAGATTGGCGAGATTATGGTCAAGGGTCCCAACGTTATGAAAGGCTACTGGAACCGCGAGGACGAAACCAGGGCCATTTTCCGCGACGGCTGGCTGCATACCGGCGACCTGGGCTATATGGATGAAAAAGGGTACTTTTACATCGCCGACCGCAGCAAGGATCTGATCATAGCCAGTGGTTTCAATATCTATCCGCGCGAAGTAGAAGAAGTGCTTTATCGCCACGAAGCTATCCTGGAAGCCGCTGTAGTTGGTGTGCCAGACGAGTATCGTGGTGAAAATGTTGCCGCCGTGATTGTTCTCAAACCTGGTTTCACGGCCTCAGACGAGATGCGCAACAGTATTGTCGCGTATTGCAAAAAAGAATTGGCCGCGTACAAAGTTCCTAAGATCGTAGAATTTCGCGAGGATCTTCCGAAATCTCTCATTGGCAAGGTTCTGCGCCGCGAGGTGCGTGCGATGCTCGCCAAACCAGAAAAAGTATAGTCAGGGGGGTCAAGGACCGCCGCTTAACCTGATCGCAGCCAGCGCCCCGGCGGAGCGGATAAGCCATCTCTGACAGAAGGAGTATAAAATGTCGACGACGATGAAACCTACTGAAGCCGGCACGGCTTTTCTCACAACGCCGGTTAGTGAAAGCGCTGAGCGTATCTTCACGCTGGAGCAGCGTGACGAGGAGCAGCGCTGGATAGCCGAATCCGCCTCGACCTTTACCTGGCGTGAGGTTCTCCCCAATGTCGAGGCCATTGACCGCCAGGAGCCAGGTCTGATGCCCAGCCTGGTCAAGAAGGCGGGAGAACAGGGCCTGCTGAGCATCGATGTACCGGAGGAGTACGGCGGTGCCGAACTGGGTCTGCTCACCAGTGTCCTGGTTGCCTCCGAACTGCGCGAAGCATCATTCAGCGTGGCCTTCGGCGCGCATACCACGATTGGCACTCTGCCCATCGTCTTCTATGGCAACGAAGAGCAAAAAGCCAGATACCTGCCGAAGCTGGCCTCCGGCGAGTGGATCGCGGCCTACGCCCTGACCGAGCCGGGCGTCGGTTCTGATGCAATGAACCTTTCCACCACCGCGAAACTCTCCGAGGATGGTAAATATTACATCCTCAATGGTACCAAACAATGGATCTCCAACGCGGGCTTCGCCGATGTGATGATCACTTTTGCCCGCATTGATGGCAACAAGCCTTCGGCCTTTATCGTCGAAAGTGGCTGGGAAGGTGTCTCAACGGGGGCCGAAGAGAATAAAATGGGCATTAAAGGCTCTTCGACTCGTCAGGTAATTTTCCAGGACGCGAAGGTTCCCGTGGAGAATCTGCTCGGCGAGATCCACAAGGGCTACAAAATCGCCTTTAACATCCTGAACATTGGTCGCCTCAAGCTGGGCGCCGGCTCGACCGGAGGTGCGCGCGGTGCTTTGGGCCTTGCCGCAGCCTATACTACCGAGCGCAAGGCGTTTGGCAAGTTTCTGCACGAGTTCGGCATGATCAAGAAAAAGCTGGCCCGCGTGGCGGCCGAAACCTACGCAGCAGAGAGCGCCGTCTTCCGCACTGCTGCCAACGTCGAAAATGCGCGCCTCAGTGCCAGCAGCACTGAGGAGGCTTTTAAGGCGATAGAGGAGTATACTGTTGAAGCTTCACTCGCTAAAGTACACGGCAGCGAAGTACTGGCCCTGGCTGTAGATGAAGGTGTGCAGATCTTCGGCGGCTACGGCTTTATGCATGAGTATCCCATCGAAAAAGCCTATCGCGACGCGCGCATTCAACGTATCTTTGAGGGCACCAATGAGATTAACCGTCTGGTAGCTGCCGGTACGCTGTTTAAACGCGTCCTGACGGGCAAAGTGCCGTTGATGGAACGCCTTCCGGCAATCGAGACACGGGTCAAGGCCGGACAGCCCGTTGATTTCGCCGGCGAGGCCATTCCCGCTGATCTGCGCGCAGCGGTCAACGCCCTTGAGCGCGCGAAAGATGTTACGGTATATGCGGCTATGCGCGTGGCGATGAGATACATGCAGGCGCTGGAGAACGAGGAAGAGTTCATCGAATACCTGGCCAATCTACTGATCGAGATCTACGCTATAGATAGCGCCCTGGCCCGCGCAACCCAGGCTGTGCGTCGCGGCGATGAGAATAGCGCCGTGCATGTGCAACTGGCGCAACTGGCAACCTGGCTCGCCTTCTCGCGCATCCACCTCAACCTCGACCAGATGATCATGACCTATAACGAACCTGAAGAGGTCGAGCAGGAGCTAACGCGTGTTCGCACCTATCTGGGCGACTACCTGGTCAACGGCGTTGCTCTTCAACGCGACCTGGCCGAGCTGATCGTTGAGAAGCAGGGCTACCCACTGTAAAGACAAAGGAGCGAACCATGCAAGTTGGCGATGTTTCTGCCTGGGAACGCATTTTCACCATCGAGGAGGTACGGCAATTTGGCCAGATCTCAGGCGACCTGGGCGTTCACCACGTGGAGCCAGACGCCCAGGGTCGCTTGCTTGTGCAGGGCTTGCTGACTGCGACGCTGCCGACCAAGCTGGGAGGCGATCTCAATCTGCTCGCCAGTTCGTTGAGCTTTGAGTTTCGGCGCCCTGTCTTTACCGGCGATACCGTTCGCTGCGAAAATACCGTTACCTTCCTGGAAAAACGCGAAGGCCACACGTACCTGGAAGCCAGTTTTGTCTGTCGCAATCAGCATGGCAAAGAGGTGCTCACCGGCTACGCTCGCGGCATTATTCGTGACTCGTGAAAATAGCAAGTGTACACTTCGCTGCTGTTCAGATAAGGAGAAATCTGCTCATGGCAGAGGCTGTGATTGTCAGCGCTGTGCGCACCCCCATCGGGCGCGCAAATAAAGGCGCTTTAAAAGATGTTCGGGCCGATGATCTGGCTGCAATTGCGGTGAAAGCCGCTGTTGAACGCGTTCCACAACTGGATCGCTCATTGATTGAGGATGTTATCCTGGGTTGCGCCTTCCCCGAAGGCGAGCAGGGGATGAATCTGGCTCGCCTGGTTGGCGCGCTGGCCGGTCTGCCTGAAACGGCGGGCGGTGTGACTGTTAATCGCTTTTGCGCCTCCAGCTTGCAGGCGTTCAATATGGCCGCGCAAAATATCATGCTTGGCCTGGGCGATGTCATGATCGCCGGCGGCGTAGAGAGCATGTCGCGCGTGCCCATGGGCGGCTTCAATCCTAGCTTTAATCCACGTCTGATGCCAACACACGAAGGTGAAGAGATCAGTTCACCCTATCCTCCCTGCGAACTGGAGTACGCTCGGTCCAGCTATATACCGATGGGCATGACTGCCGAGAACCTGGCTAGAGAATATCACATCAGCCGCGAGGAGCAGGATGCCTTCGCTCTGCGCAGCCACCGGCGCGCGATTGCTGCCATCGATCAGGGCATCTTTAAGCGCGAGATCGTACCGGTGCCGTTGCCCAATGGGCGTGTAATGGATACCGACGAGGGGCCGCGCCGCGATACGTCAATGGAGCGCCTGGCCAGCCTCGAACCGGCCTTCATCAAGGGTGGCAGCGTCACCGCCGGGAACTCCAGCCCGCTCAACGATGGAGCCTCTGCTGTTGTGCTGATGTCGGCTGAGAAGGCTAGAGAGCTGGGCATTCCCGCGCAGGCCCGTGTGATCACTATGGCCGTGTCCGGCGTGCGCCCTGACATCATGGGTATTGGTCCCGTGCCTGCTGTGAAAAAAGCCCTTCAGCGCGCAAATCTTCAACTGAGCGATATCGACAGTATCGAACTCAACGAAGCCTTCGCGGCGCAATCGCTGGCTGTGGCGCAATCGCTAGGCATCGACCAGGAGAAGCTGAATCCACATGGCGGCGCGATTGCTCTGGGTCATCCGCTGGGCTGCTCCGGCGCGCGTCTGATCGTCACCCTGCTCAATGACCTGCAAACAGCGAACAAGACTCTGGGACTGGCTACCCTCTGCGTTGGCGGTGGTCAGGGCGTCGCTACCATTATCGAGAGGATTGCCTGACCATGACTTACCAGATTCGCAAAGCCGCAGTTCTGGGTGCGGGCGTGATGGGCGCGGCCATCGCCGCCCACCTGGCAAACGTCGGCATCCCCGGCCTGCTGCTGGACATCGTGCCGGCGGACGCGGGCAGCGACCGCAACACAATCGCGCGCGCGGGCCTGGAAAAGGCTCTCAAGGCCAGACCCGCAGCCTTCTATACCAGTAAAGCTGCCGCGTTGATTACAATTGGGAATATCGAGGATAACCTGGCAGATCTGGCCGGAGTGGATTGGATCATCGAGGCTGTCGTGGAGCGCCTGGATATCAAGCGCAGCCTCTACTCGCAGCTTGAGACGGTTCTGCGCCCGGACACCATCATCAGCTCGAATACCTCCGGGTTGCCAGCTCACCTTTTGACCGAAGACCGCAGCGAGCAATTCCGCCGCAATTTCCTGATTACCCACTTTTTCAATCCAGTTCGCTATATGCGCTTGCTAGAACTCATTCCAGATGCAGACACTGCGCCTGAGTTGCTCCAGTTCATGCAGGAATTTAGTACCGAAGTGCTGGGTAAGGGGGTAGTGGTCGGCAAAGACACGCCTAATTTTGTCGGCAATCGAATCGGTGTCTACGGCTTCCTGGCAACCATGCGGCGCGCGCTCGACGAGGGATATACGCCCGGCGAGGTGGACGCGATTCTGGGCCAGGCCATGGGCCGCCCCAAATCCGCCGTCTTCCGCACCGCCGATCTTTCAGGACTGGATACGCTGGCGCATGTAGCCGACAACCTCTACGAGAACGCGCCTGACGATCCCGAACGCGAAACCTTCCGCCTGCCAGAAGTCGTTCGTGAGATGATTCGTCGTGGCTGGTTGGGTGAGAAGACCGGCCAGGGGTTTTATAAAAAGATCAAAAATGCCGATGGCTCCTCAACCATTCTGGAATTGAATCTTCAAACTCTAGAGTACGAGCCGCAACAGAAGTATCGCTTCAATTCTATTGGCAACGCGCGCAATTACGATGATCCGGTCCAGAAGATGCTGACTGTACTGGAGGGTGATGACCGCGCCGCCCAGCTCGCCCGCGAAACCACCGCTGACTCGCTCTGCTACGCCGCCGCCCTGGCTCCCGAAATTGCCGAGAATATCGTGGCTGTGGACGAGGCTATGCGCTGGGGTTTCGGCTTCGAGCTAGGCAGCTTCGAGGTCTGGGATGTACTCTTGCAGAAACCCGAAACCCTGGCAAACGTTATGCAGGCGCACGGCGAACATGCCCGGTTGCCTGAGCTGGTTCAACGCGTGCAGAGCAAGGGCCAGGGTACCTTCTATATTGGTCAGCCGGGGAGCCGCCAGTACTTTGACTTCCACACCGATACCTACAAACCGGTTCCCACCCCTCAAGGCGCGATATCGCTGGCGGCAGCAAGAGCCGCGGGAGGCGTCGTCAGGGAGAACGACTCGGCCTCGCTGATCGATCTTGGCGATGGCATTGGCTGTATCGAGTTCCATACCAAGATGAACACCATCGACGAGGGTATCATCGAGATCATGCACTACGCCGTCGAGGAAGGCCAGAGGCGCTTCCATGGCCTGGTCATCAACAACGATGCTGCCGACTTCTCCGCCGGCGCGAACGTTCTCCTGGTGTTAATGGCAGCCAGGCAGGGCGAATGGGCTTTGCTGGAAAATGCGATAAACCGGCTTCAGCAAGCTCACCAGGCGCTCAAATACAGCCCGATTCCGGTGGTGGTTGCGCCCTCCGGTCGTGCTCTGGGCGGGGGCTGCGAAATCATTATGCATGGCCATCATGCGCGCGCACACGCCGAGTCATATATTGGCCTGGTTGAGGTTGGTGTGGGTTTGGTGCCTGCTGGCGGAGGCTGCAAAGAGCTGCTTTTGCGTCACGGTGCCGGATTGGAGGATCAGCAAGCCCGCAAAACCGGTGGCCCGTTCGCTCCGGCGCGCAAGGCGTTTGAAACCATCGCCTTCGCTACTGTCTCAACTAGCGCGGCAGAAGCGCAGGCGCTGCGCTTCCTACGCAAAACCGACGCGGTAACGGTGAACCGCGATCTGTTGTTGCGCGATGCTAAAGCTGATGCTATACGTCTGGTGGAAATGCACGAAGCAGGCAAGTGGCAGCCACCACAGCCGCCGCTGATGCTTTTGCCGGGTCCTGGTGCGCGTATGGTCCTGGAGCAGCAGATCGATAACCTGCGACTGCTGGGTAAGATCAGCGAACACGATGCGGTGATAGGCCGCGAGCTTGCCCGCGTGCTAACTGGCGGCGAATGTTCGCCAGTCACTCCGTTGACAGAGCAGCAAGTGCTCGACCTGGAACGCGAGGCATTTCTCAAACTCAGCGGCATGGAAAAAACACAGGAACGCATGCAGTCCATCTTAGTGACAGGCAAACCCTTACGTAACTGATTCGCTATCCCCTTTCTTGCGAGGAAGAGCGAGGTGTTTCTGGTCCCCGCCTCGCTCTTTTCCTTGCGTCCAGGCCATTTGTATAGACCAGCGAGCGATCCAGATACGCGATCACTTCGCAAGAGAAAGCTCCCCAAAGTACTACGCTTCCTCTTTCTTCCTGTCTACAATGTCATACATTATCACCGGTTACTTGTATAAAAGTACGAACAATTATTTACCTTTTTGGCGGAGAGCAGAGCCAGGCATATTAAAAAGTTATAAAAATTACGTGTAAATAGTAAATAGGGCCAAAAAAGGAAGGGAAAACACTGGACAAATATATCTACAATCATGCATACTATGAATAACTCTTTGGTAAGTTGTCTAAACATGTTAAGAACATTGTAGGTCTTCTGTTAGTCTTCTACGTACAATTGGAAAGTGTGTTCCCGCATGAGCGGGACTTGTGGGCAGCTATGCAAAGGAGAGAGAGCATGCAGGAAATGAGTAAACAGGGAAGTGAAGTAGCGCGACTCCTGGGACAGATTAGTGCTGAATACGAGGCTGCGCGGCGTGGTATCAGTGGTCTTGCTTGTGGCGTATCGAAACACGAATTTATTACGGCTCGCATGGAACACGTTGGGCGCCTGCACAACCAGTTGCGGTCAATTGTAGGTGAATCGGCGATTGCCTTGATCGCTGATACTCTGAGCCAGATTCGCTGATGTTCTTGCAGGTCTTGCGCCTAATTTATTTTTAGCAGCTTTTTCTATTGAAGGATTCTGAAAATACACCAGAGAAAGATGGAGAAGCAAAGGGGATGGGATAGTTTGGAGATCTCCATTATTATAGACAGGCCCTTACACCGAAAAGCAAGGGCCTGTCTTTTTTAGCCAAAGAGAACATTTCTGTCGGGCCAGCACTATCTACCGGCCTGCCGGTTGCACTTCGATAGTTGTCAGGTGCATATCGATATAATGGTGTGAAGGCGAATCAGGCCAGATGCCCGTAACCATAAACTCGGTCTCCTCATAAAAGAATCCATCTTGGTCAAGCACGCAGGCTTTCCCATTGGCAAAACAGTCCTGCCAGCCTTTCATGTCAACCTCTGCCAGGAAAGGAGCTCCTTCACACACGAACCACTCAGCGATGCCTTGTACATAGGAACGAAAACTCGGAGCCAACGGGGCCTGACGCGCGATTTTGTAGCTCTTCTCCTGGACATTTTTATAGCCGGCTTCACGAAGATAGCCCGCAAGTTTGGAGCCAACCCAGCTATCCTCAAATAGATAGCCTTCCTGGAACCGTTGCTTTTCCCACCGCGCGCGCGCTTGAAAGACGCGCGCTTGCAAGGCAGGATCAATATGGGAAAAACGCATGGTTCCAAAATCGATATCTTTGATCGCCAGACGACCACCAGGAACCAGGTAGCGCCCCAATGCAGCAAATGTTTCTACAGGTTCTGGCAGATATTGGCTGACATTCGCGCTGAAAATAGTGTGGATAGAGCCGCAGGGGACGGGAAGATGCTCCATCGAACCCTGTTTGTAAGAAATCTGCTTTTCGTACCACTGACCTCGATTGCGCTGCTGAGCTGTAATCAGTGCCTCGGCCGACACGTCCACATTAATAATACGCCCGCTCGGGCCAAGCGCTCTGGCCAATAGTGGCGTCCAGAGTCCGGGGCCGCACCCTGCATCGACTAAATTGCTTCCACGTTTGAGATGTAAATCTCGAATCATTTGCTGGCGTTCAACCAGCTTGCTTTGGTGATGTGTTTCCAGCCAGGAAATAGCATTCAAGGGCAAACCACACTCGTTCACGTGGACAAGGTTCTCAATCGCCATGGTACATACTGCCTCTCTTTGGTATCCTACTGCCATACTTCCGTCTTGCGTGACCTTGTGGGGAAAACATTTCGGGAGAATATCAGACCCTTGCTATCCCCGCGCCATATTTGTGTATGCATCAATAAGATGCCTGCCCGCTCCTTCTCAAAACCGGCGAACATCTCTTTCTGCCCTCCGGTTATAACTCTGATCGGCACTCAAGCGTTTCTTCCCGCTTCTTCTAAAGCCTGACCGGCCCCACCAAACCTGAGAAATAACCGAATATGGAGCAAGTATAGCTTTTTCTAGATGAAATTGCAATACTTTGTAGACATATGTAGTACTTTAGGTAAGAACAATGTAATAGTATAAGTAACCATGAATGTATAATCCATTTGCAATTTGTCTTGACATGGCATACATTACTGATGCTTGTGTAAAAATGCCGGACGCACTCACCTCAAAGGAACATTCTTTATCTCATGAAAAATGCTTGTGTAACATCCCTGGCAATATGTAACAGGTAGCGTATCCTTTATCAAAGACATATGTATTCTTCTCAAGAGAAGAAACTTTTTAAAACTGGGGGAACAAACAGTGTAAAATGCAAAAATTTGTGCTATACTCAGAGAGGCAATTGTGTCAACACTTACTGATTTGTCGTGGGAAATTGTTAGTAGCTACTATTGAGAGGGAAAAAGAAAGCAGGCATGGACGTGAAGAAAACCGAAACAAAGACGAGGAAGTCACGAGTCCGATCTGCTGGCAAGAGGAGAGTCCTGATGGTAAGGGAAGCGACGGCGACACTTTCATCCCAGGAAGCCTGGAATGGCCTTCTACCCGAAGAACCCTCTCTTGAACCAGCTAATGAAGTTAATGGTTTGTATGATGCACCTCCTGCTACAGCGGGAGGGCCAGGTCCTTTTGCGCTTCTTCTGGGTTTCCTGGTCAAAAATGACCGCAACGAGATACTACGCATTGCTCGCGAAATAGGTGTCAGCGATAACACTGTCTATCGCTGGCTAAATGGCACTTCTGAGCCACGTCAGAGTCACATGCAACGGCTTCTGGAAGTGCTGCCTCAGTCTCGCGCGACACTTCCGTCCCACTCCGGGTTACCAGCTCCTGGAGGTGTACGCGGCTCGGCTAACCATCCAGGACGCTGGGATGTTCCAAAGGAGCTCTACCGGCGTGTGATGGAGCAGGCTGCAACCACAGTGGACGATACAAGTCGACGCTGGCACATTATCGAGACAATCTTTGAGTATGCTTTGCTCCATCTTGACCCGGATCACCACGGCCTGGCGCTGACCTACGCCCGACTAATGCCCCCACGTGCCGACGGGAGCATCCATTCTTTGTATGAGGCGGAAATGCGTGGGCAGGCTCCCTGGCCGTTCGCGCTCGATTTCAAAGCGTACCTGGGCAGCACGACCCTCGCGGGGTCTGCGGCAATGTTCCAGCGTGTCTATAGCTGGAGCATTAAGGACCCAGATGCACGCATTCCAGTCGGCCTGGACCCAAACGAGCGCAGTTCCTGCGCGGCACCAGTTATGCGCGGTGGCCGTCTGGCGGGCGTGCTGATCGTCTCCAGTACACAGGAAGATTTTGTACATAATCCTGCCGTTCCCCGCACTGTTGGTGATTATGCTCATTTACTGGCCGCCAGCTTGATGGATAGCGATTTCTATCCAGTTTCGCTGATTAAACTGGCGCCTATGCCAGAGCTCGAATGGCAGCGCGAGAGAATTTCTCGCGCTTATCTGAACCGTGTGATCGAGTACGCACGTAAACAGGGTGTCTCCTTCTCCGAGGCCGAACAACAGATTTTGCAAGACCTGGAAGACGAGTTTGAACGTTACGCTTCTAGCCAGGCAAAGGCAGCAAAGATCCAGCAACACTCCGTTGAGCCATAGTGTCGCTCAGATGGGGACCCCGCCCGCATTTTTTATGTAAACGGGCGCGCAGAAAAGTATAACAAGAGGACTGGAGTCTGGTAACTCCAGTCCTCTTGTTATGTATATACAATCTCACATAAATATATACATATTCTTGGATACAAAGCATGCAAGAAGAACTGCTGCCCAAGCTTCAGTTAGCCGCCATGTTGGGATGAGCCATACTTATAGACACCTCGCGGCCCACACAGGCGCGCAGGTCTTCGCGATAAAAGCGCCATGTGCTTCCAACTTTGTGCCCGGTTAACTGCCCCGACCACATCAGGCGATACAGGGTAGAACGGCTTACGCGCAGATAATTCATTGCCTCTTTGAAAGTTAGAAGGGTATCCTCCTGGATCACTTGCATTGCCATGTTCTTCTCTCCTCGAGTTCTAGATAAGTGCATTCGATTTTGTGACAAGCGATAAGTGTTGTATCAGAATGATACTTTTACCTGTCTCATCGCATGTTATAGTAACCAATGTTGATACACATTTTGGTAGAGGTTGAGTTACGATTCGGTTAATGTTCCTGCTGATCCGGTAGGATAATCATTACCAACCATGCAGCTTTATTGTTCGACACTGACGGGAGTAGTAAATGTGTAGCCCACCCCTGGCACAGTCATGATGTACTGGGGGCTATTGGCATCTGGCTCGACCTTCTGGCGCAGGTGGCGAATATGTGTTTTCACCAGGCCCGAATCTCCAGCTTCGTCGTAGCCCCAGACGCGCTCGATAATCATATCAGTTGTCAGCACCTGTCCTGTATGCGTAATTAACAGATGCAACAGACGGCTCTCCGTAGGAGTCAGACGAACCTTCACACCATCGCGCGTCACCTCGTGGCGCATAGCGTCCAGAGTAATAGGACCAACGGTCACCGATGATGAGTTGGACAGCCCCCTGGCGTTTGATGAACGGCGCATGACGGCTTTAATACGTGCAAGGAGCTGTCGTGGACTAAACGGCTTACGCAAATAATCGTCGGCTCCCATCTCCAAACCCCGTACCTCGTCATCCTCACGGTCATGTGCGGTGAGAATTAAAACCATTGCATTGGTTTCATTGCGCATCTGGCGGCACACCTCGAAACCATCAAGCTTCGGCATTTGTACATCAAGAATCACCAGATCGGGCAGCGTTTCACGCCAGCGCTTGATCGCTTGTTCTCCATCGAACGCCCGTACCACATCGTACCCGTGGCCCTTGAGCCAGTAACTAAGCACATCAACCATGTCACGGTCATCGTCCGCCACCATGATTTTCATGCGGGTGTCCTCCTACTGGTCTGTTTTCTCTCCGATCTAGCGTAAGAAATGCTCTGGTGCGCAAGTCCTTTGATCGGAGCTACTTGCGCGCGATCCCGCCCGGCTATTTGCCAGATCGAAAGAATGGTGCCCATGTTTTCAGGCTTGTTGTGGGCAGAAAACAGGTCGCCTACTAATCAAGTTCTTCTACTTGAAAGTAACGCGAGCAGGGGGTGCGAGTAACACTATGGTACAAAATGGGCCATAATCGGTCACGACAATACTTTCTACTTTTTGCTTTCGGGGAGTTGGCTCGTAGCTTGCTTCTGCTCGCTCTTAAGCCGATTCGTGACATACCTCTTTTGTGATTCTTGTAACTCCTCTATCGTTTTTGATAGCTCTATAGAGGAGTTTATCAGGTTTATTTGCTGTCAAGTTTACTGTCAGGAGAGGAGGCTGATTGAGCCTCTGTAGCCCTTGCTCCGGGCGTTACGAATACGATGCAAGAGCGCGATCAACCGCCTCTTTTCCAAACTCGTGAACAAGCGTATGGTAGATCCCCATTAGAGCACCTCCGCCCCAAGGCTCATGGGTGAACACAAATTCACATACTTTTCTAAAGTTTCCCCATTGGTTATTTATCTCGTAATGCTTCTGGCAAATCAGAGGCATAGAGGTGGAATGAGTAATGTAGGCGGTAGATATCTCCGCGATCAGTAAGGAATTGTACCTCTAATGGCTGTCCTTCACAGTCAAATGATCTTCTGACGATTTTAAACATGAATGTAGGATCATCAAAAGAAAGTCCAAACATTGCACGTTCTACTGTGTTCGCTGGTACGCTATCTACTGTCTCGGTACACCAGTAAGGTTTTTTCCCAAGTTTGCGTAGTAGTTCGTAGACATCACTATCAGGCTTTTCAAGTTCTGGCATCATTTCAACGAACCAGAAAGGCAAGTACTGATCGTTAATGCACACGACCGTTTCTTTGTCACGACGTTGCAGGTTTCGATGAAAAATGACTTTTTCCCCCTCCGCAATATTGAGCAAGCGGGCGACCTCTGGATCAGCATAGTCAATTTTTAAGATGAGTGTTTCTTTGTAAGCTGGGTATCCTCCTTTTCCAGCATCACTGACGAAATCGCCATGTCGCGTTGTAAGCATTCGGTCTCTCATTTTAAGGTCTGCGACGCGATACTCCCCTAATGCCGCGCTTGTTGCCCGTGTTTTTTTCTTGATAGGAAGAACTTTTACTAACCCCTCTATTGCGAGACGGCTCAAGACGTTTTGAGCGCCTGTGTTACTTACATGATATACTTGCTCAATTTCTCTTGGGAGAATGGTTTGGTTGGGCTGGTACTCTCCAAGTAGGATTTTTTTTCGTATCTCAATGTACACTTGACCCGTTTTGCTCTTTTCCCGCAACTCCACAGGAAGTGTTTCTAATAGATTGTCTTGTGGTAATATGCGCATATCCTGTTTTCCTCCTTTAGCTGTTATTAATAAGTTCAAGCAGTCGCGTAACCTGCATTGATATATCTCGACTCAATTTCTCGATTAATTCACGTCCTTTGCTTTCATCGGCATCTTCAGGTGCGCCCCAGATGCCTTGTGTTGTTGCTGCGTACGTGCCGATAGCTTGTAAGACTGTCTGTACCTTTGCAGGGCTGATGTGAGGCTCACAATGTGCTGTTTGAGGAATAGGCTCTTTGACAAGCTCAGGCCAGTACGCACGAATAATAGCTGTCTCAACTGCACCTGCATGAATATCCTTTGCAGTCGTCATATTACTCGTGTTCCAAGCTTTCCCAACCTGAGCAACGGAGGGGATAGCAGTACAAGAAAGGGACTCTGTAGCGGTGATTTCCGTTGCTAATGCTCCTAACAGATCATTGCCACCGTGCCAGTTCAAAAGCACTAGTAAAGAGGAGCTTCCCCAAGATTTTAAACTTCGAGCAACATTGTGAACGAAAGCAGAGATGGTGCTGATATCAAGCGCGATTGTTCCTAGTCCCCTGTGTTCGTGGGAACAAGAAAAAGGCAATGCAGGAAGCAGCACAACATTTTCTGAAAGCAGTTGAGTAACTTGCTCTGCAAGCAAGGTTGCTATCCTTAGGTCCGTGTCAATGGGTAAGAACGGGCCATGTTGCTCACAACTTCCTATCGGTAAAAGAACAATGCGGCGTTTCTCTGTCTGGAAGTGGGGTGCAGGCTGATCTGTAAACAAGTAGTATTTCCTCCTTATGGAACAATATCAAGTTATATTAATTCATATCGGTGGTAGCTTCCTGATTATAGCACAATGAAGCACTGTCAAAAAATTTTGGTACAGATTACTATTGATTTTGTTAAACATCTATGGTAATCTTTAATTAACTTGATATTGTTAATCATGTCAAGGTAGTGAAAGCACAAAAGCGAACAAACACCAACAATTTTGCTTGAAAGGCAGGTACGCATGAGAAAGAGGGAGCCAAAGCGCGAGGTCCTGGCCGTTCCCCGCTTGCTGACCGTGAGTGAGGTCGCGGCCCAACTAAGCGTGCATCGTGCCACAGTGTACGACTACATTCGTAACGCAGGCTTGCCGATTGTGCGCTTGAACCCACATGCCATCCGCATCGACGCAACTGACCTGGCCGTCTGGGTCAATGAACGAAAAGAGGCTTCGTAGTGCGAAAGAAGAGGCTGGCTCAGGTGAGCCAAACCACCTGGCCAGCGCAGTTTGAGTAATAGTTAACCGTCAAGTTGCTTGATTACCCGCTGGCATCATGCCACATCAGCAACGGGGCGTCAAGCACAGAAAGGCAGCGATTTATGCCAAACACGGCAAACTTGAGGTCTGTGCGCTGGGAGAATGAAGACGCGTTCAGGCCAGACGGAACAACCGAGAAAGTGACCGTTGTGCTATGGGACTACGACGCAAGAGTAGGAAAAGCTCTCACAGCTTGTGGCCAGGTTGTCAATGTATACCTCACGGATTATGCATTAGCTGACCTGACCATTGGCGAAAAGCCACAAGAGCAGGAGTAGCAAGAGATTAGCACCCCGAAAGGACCCGCATGTCGAACACGCTGACCACAGCGTTTCTGGGAAAAGGAGAAACAGATGGAAGACGAAGCGTTTGTTCCATTGACCGAGAGCGAGATGGAGGATTTCAAAAACGAGGTATGGCATGCCTATGCCATTGGGGAACTCAGCGAAGCGGAAGCCGCTAACTTGATCCTCCATGAAGCCTATCTCAACGGTCTGCTGGATGACGAGTAGTGCAGACAGACGGTAGTGCAGACAAAAACGGCCTGATCCGTCCAAGCGGGGGTCAGGGTGCAATCCCCTGGTCAGGCCATCGCCGGCTGCGGAGCTGGCGAACAAGCAAGAGGGGGTTGACCGGGGCCAGGTCGCGTGATCCTGGCCCCGGCCGGCCAGGACAGAACAGAAAGGCAGAAAACGCATGAACGAGTCAGAACGCCGTGAAAAGCAGGCACGCTATGAGGCCTTGTGTGCCAAAGATGATGCGGGCGAGCGGTTGACGGAAGAAGAAAACCAGGAGTGCGTGCAGCTCTATTGGGATTTGTATGTCATCTCGGTCGAGATCCATGCCCCGTTCGAGCTGACAGAGGAGCAAGGCCGCTGGGTGACATTCATGATGGATGATTATCGGCTGGGCTTACCCATAACCCTCTGGACTGACAGGCTGCAGCGCGACGGCATTACGGTCGTATCCATGCAGCTGATCAGCGACACGGAGGCAGAGGTTTCTCTGGAAAGGAGAGACCAGTAGCGCGTCTCCGGGCACGTGAGCCTGGGAGCCTGATCCGTCCAAGCGGGTACCAGGGTGCAACCCCCTGGTCAGGCCATGACCGACTCAAGCGGAGTTGGTCCGGCATGTTTCACCGAACGAAAGCGAGTGAAAAGGAGAACAGATATGGATGCATTTCACGGCTTCAAGCGAGGCCAGCGGGTAGAAGATACCCACGACAAGTATGGCATCGGAACCATCACGCACTTCACCGGAGATGAGGAAGATGGGGGGTACGTGGGAGGTGAGGACGAGGTGTGGGTAGAGTTCGATAATCCTCGCGTTGGTGCCTGTTGGGTGCCTGTTGCTCACCTGCGCAAGCTGGAAAACCAGTAGCGCGTCTCCGGGCACGTGAGCCTGGGAGCCTGATCCGTCCAAGCGGGTACCAGGGTGCAACCCCCTGGTCAGGCCATCGCCGACTCTGCTTGAGCCGGCGAAGAAAACGCATGAACGAGACAAAGAAAGGAGAATGGTCATGGCAGATTCGAATGAACTTCAGATTTTAGCTGCGGATGACTACCGGCGCGCGGTCAAGCTCGGCGCTCACCTGGGCTACGGTCTCGGGGAAGATGGAGACTTCCGCATTCTTTCAGCCGCCCTGGGCCGATTCCAGATTGTGATCTTTGAAGCGGTGAGCGGAACGGATCGCAACCCGCTTGGTCGCCAGATGCGTGTGTCCCTCTCGGCGGAGGAATTTGACCGCCTGGTGGCAGCGGTTCAGCAATTCCGGGCGGAGCAAGAGGCGCGGGAACGGGCC
>DATGKW010000022.1:0-15748 GCA_035294465.1 Ktedonobacteraceae bacterium
GTCTGGACGACCCGATGAATGCTCAGGAGCGTTGTGTCCTCGGTATGATACTGGACAAGCGAGTACTTAAGAAGGACGGCAATAGCCTCATTCAGAGCATCGGCATCGGTAGCGAACGAGCGCAAAGGATAGTCAAGCGCAGAAGCGCCTTGTCTGATCATCTCACGAGGGATGGAATCAGGGTGCAAAAAAGCGAGGAGATAGAGCAGTTCCTGGGCCGCAGGATATTCCTGTGCTACTGCTCGAAACAAAAGCAAAAGGGTCGCCATTACCGAATCTGGATGAGTACGAACAAGCTCTCCCCGGCGCGCTAATAGCACCGGGCACTGCTCGCGATAGAGTTCGAGATAACCGGCAAGGCCACACCTTGTCTCCTCTATGTATGCTCCCGCTTGATCGAGCGCTAGAGCCAGCCCATCAAATTCCTGTACAATGCGTACAGCCTCGGCATAGGCTGTGGCCGAGGCTTCTTCGTGTAAAGCCTGTTCTTCGATGACCCTTGCACGCCGGAGCAAGAATAATGCACTCTCCTCCGGTGCCATTCGCTCTACGTGTACGCAATAGGCCAGGTCTCCAGTTGCGCGAGAATATGTGGTCAGGAGAACATGACCACTGGGTTGAGAAGGAATGATAAGATTCATCAGTTGAAGATCCCTGAGACCGTCAAGGATTAACAACCACCGCTCATGCTGCTGGAGCCAGCGTTTGAACGCGCTGAAAAGGTGCTGCTCATCAACGCGATCCTGTTGAAGAAAAGAGAGCTCCTCAGCCCATTGAACGATTGCTTCTTTCAAACTCTGCTGAGAAGAGGCATCAAGCCAGAGGGTAGCCTGATATTCGTTCTTGTGGCGATAAGCATACTCAACAGCGATCTGGGTTTTACCACAGCCGAGCATCCCGCTCAAAGCCAGAACGGGCGTCTGCTGGAAAGCCTGAGCAGAGGTAAAGTAGGTATGGATCTCGCTCAGAATATCTTCACGATCGGTAAAAAAACGGCTATGCCCGTAAGGGATAGTATTCAGGAAAACTCGCTTTTCTGAAGGCAAACGCGAACCGGTCAGTTTCTCAACAACTTTGAGAATCCCTTGCCTGACTTCCTCCAGCGCATTGTCGGTATCAGTGCTCGATTGCCGCTTCACAGGTCTGTCGCCTGAAGGAAGAATCGCATAGGAGCGAAGAGGCGACTTTTGCCACTCTGTAGAATACAAAAGAACTGGAATAAGATGGGCTTCTCCTGCTTTCTCTCGTTCAAGCGCTCGCTGCATTTCTATATGAAAACATCGATCAGAGTCAAAGTAAGCAGGGCTAACCAGTAATACTATGATATCGACTTCGTTGAGAGAGGGAATATCGTCTGGTCGTTCTACTATGCTTTTTATCGCTTTTTCGCTATCATATGAATCATCAATAAGTCCCTGTCTCCTTGAAAGACTTAAATGTTCTCTTATCTTTTTAAGCAGGAATTTGTCTCTGGAAGCAGTCGTTGCATACGAGTAAAAAATGCGAACGGTTCGGGAAACAGCTGGGGAAAACATTGCGCGCCCTTTTTCTTCTGTTCAGTCCAACATTCAGAAGGACATGATTCGAGAAATACCGCTGAACCTGTGAAACCTCTCTAAACCAGGGGCGCTCACAAAACGCTGCTTGCTTGTTTAACCAGACTGACCAACGACACGCAACCAGCAGCTCGTATCTTTTACCATCATTATGTACAGGCCGCTGAAAAGCCCGACGCACGACAGAAAAGCAGGCTATAGAGATGATATAGCCTTCTTTCTAAACTGCAATAGTGCCTGCGCTCTTCTGACTAACTGATTATATATAAATCAGTATATATAATCTGGATCGAGTATGCAATAGATATATGTTCGAGTTATCTATGCATTTTGTAAAGTGTTTCGAACTAACGTTGCCACTTTATGCCAGATCTTCTCTCGCTTTGGCCTGTCCATTCCACTCAACGGTTCAGAATTGACTAATGTGAACTGCCTCAGATTGGGATCATCATAGAAACCACAGCAGCTTAGCAAAACAGGGAGAATCTCTGTTTCTCCTCTTTCTGCTGCCCGCAAAAGGATAGGAAGCTGGTTATCCATAATATCTGGTGAAGCAAGGAAATTTGAACTGATGAGTAAGATGGCTACTCTGGCAGAGGTAAGTGCTTGTTGGATTTCCAGCTGTTTTTTAGACCCCGGTATCAACTGCGTGATATCCCAGTAATCGAGTAACTTTTCTCGCTTATACTGATCCAGATGGGTACGTAGCTCATCTAAAAAGCGCCTGTCTTCCCTTTCTGGATCAAAGAGAATCACAGCTTTATTTCGCTGTGCAGGTTCGATAAGCATTACCTTTGAGGCATCGACCCCAGGGCGCACCAGCAATTCTGGCACTTGCGCCCCTTTCAATCCTTCCAGCGCCAAAGCTATCTTTCCTTCTTCGAAAGCCTTTTGAACCGATGTCCCGCTAAAAAGCGCCCGGTAGAAAGCGTTGCTAAAAGCGATGGCTCCATCATCAGGGATGGTATCGTTCATGGCAATGACACAATCGATATCATCGGCGATCATCACAGCTTGCTGTCTGGAATAGCAGGCGTTAAAGACGATCAGGCAGATATCACCCTTTAAAACTCGCAGGGTTGCTCTGAGCGCCTCAAAGGGAACCGGCTGCGCGGTTCCATCACTTCCCACATGCTGAAGCGCTCCTCCTCTGGTTCCATGCCCGCTAAAATGCACTACACGAAAGCGCTGAGACCTTAGCTCTTTTAACCAATCGTCGGGGCGAGCCGCTAAGACATCGACCAATTCAATGGAAGAAGCCTCGCGTAGCAGCTCTTTTATTCCGCGAAGTTCCTCATCCAGAGCGAGGCGCCTCGTGTCTAGAGGATTAGCTGCAAGAAAGAGCATTTTTGCCAGTTTCATAGCTTCCCTCCTGATTTTGCTCAGGCAACATGATGCGTTATAGTTGATGCATTCAGCATTTACTTTATTGACGTTACCACGGCGTTAAGATGAGAGTCGTTAAGTACCCTCTAGATGCCGGGCGATGGCCTCTTCCAGGATTCGTTTCGCATTTTGTCCTATGGTCGCGGCAGCCTGTTCAAATGGCTGCCCATCTGAGAGCATCAATTGAAGCCCTCTCCCGATCATCCCGCGCTGAGGTTGATGCATTTCTTCATAAATGTCTTTCGCGAGTAAGAAACAGGCAAAAGCCACACCGTTACACTGCATCATAAGAGATAAATGGCCAAGATTGCGCAACACGATAGCTTCATCCAGGCGTGTCCCGATTTGCTGGAAAATAGATAACGCTTGCAAATAGTATTCAAATGCATCTGGATATTGATTCTTTTGTCGACAAAAAGTACCAAGATTATTACAGGCAACACCTTTATCGCGCTTTTCCCCAATTTTTTGAAATATATTTAGTGCTTGCTGATAACAGCTATACGCTTCATCCATTTTTTCAAGTAAGCTGTATATCTCCCCAAGATTATTCATGGTCCTCGCGGCCTCTACTTCGTTCCTTTCCTTTCTGTGTGCGGCCAGAGCCTGTTTGTAATACAGAAGAGCTTTGTGATAATACTGCTTACGCTTTTTCGGCACCGGCTCACTTTGTCCCAAAGCCTGCAAAACGCGGCCCAGGTTGTTGAGCGTCACTCCTTCCTCCACAGGCTCCGATGTTTCTTTAGAGAGATGCATTGCATCCTGATAGCAAGCCAGAGCTTTTTCGATTTGCCCGGAAGAGCGATAAATTGACCCAAGATTATTCAACGCTTTTACTTTTATCGTATAAGTTTCTGTTGCGCTGGAGCGTTCCAGCGCCTCGACAAAGCAACGCTGCGCTTCCTCTCTTTCTCCAAGCCTGGTATAAACTTCACCCAGCTCGTTATACAGAGAAGCGGCGATTTCTGCTTCGGGTTGCCATTTACCTGAGAAGAGGAAAAGCGTATAGAGCTCACGCAGCACGACATATTCACCCAGACGCTCCAGAATAGGAAAGAGATTTCCTTGCCGGAGCAGTTCGTAACCTTCCTGCCATCGTTCTGCCTGGCAGTTGTGCCAGACTGCCTCGACCCACAAATGTATATCATCAGGAAGCCGCTGTCTTTCAAGCGGCCGATCCAGACAGCGACGTTGATAGTAGCGCGCGGCCTCTGCATGGGCATTGCGTTCATCGATGCCTTCTTGCTGCAAATCGCCCTGATCCAGACGTCTGTGAATAAATTCTACTATCAGTGGATGCAATTCGTAATATTCATCTTTCCCACTTATATATCTTTGTAATAATGCCAGGCTAAGCAGCACTCCCAAAGCTCTTTGAAATTGTTCTTCTGTAATCTGCTGCTTCGTCTGCACAATAGCATAGACCGCGCGCCACGGCACAGCCTCGCGATATATTGCAAAGGCTATCAGCAGGCTACGTTGTAATGCGTTAAGCTGCTCGTACATATGGCTAAACACGTTCTCCTCCAGATCGCCGGTCCACAACCGCTCATAGACCGCATCGTTTAGCAACAGAGCGAGAGTTATCTGCCGGCTCTGTAATAATTTGCTCAGAAGCATCAGCGCCAGGGGGTGCCCCTTGCTTCGCTCGAAGATATATTTCAGCTCTTTTTGACTTGCCTGTATTTTCCACAGGCGAAACAACGCCTCAACTTCCTCTTCCACCAGACCTTGTAAGCGAACCTCTTTTAGACAGATCTGCCTCTGTTCGTAAGTGCCTCGCGGCAAAACACGAGCAGTAATCAAAATACGGCAGAGGCAAGGAGCACTATTAAGCAGATCGATCCATTCTCCCACGCCGGCATACTCTGACCGTGCTTTTCCCTCTTGCCCATCCAGCCATGCCTCAAAGCCATCCAATACGATCAGCCGCTGCACCTTGCTATTGTTCAAAAAACGCAGCAATTTCAAAGCCAGTTCTCCCGGCAAAAGGCTTTGAAGATCAGTCGGCAACTGCTTCAGGGATTGCGCCACTCTTGTCGCCAGGGATCTCAATGTCAGGTTCGGTCGGATATGCAACCACAGCGCTTCCTCGTTAAAGGGTCCTTTTCCTGCCAGCCGCTGCCGCTCCGCATAATCATAAACCTGGGCAGCCATTGTTGACTTCCCAATGCCGCCTAATCCCGTTATAACCACAGCAGACGTATCTGTCTGAAGTAGCTGTGTATACACTTTCTGTACCTCACGTTCTCTTTTGAGGATCGTTTCGTGATTGTGAGGAGGAAGGGCATCGCTCAAGATTTCAAGCGAGGGCAAAGTGCTATCCCGCATATCAGACGAGGCCAGAGCCGCATGCCGCATGCCCAGGAAATAAACAGCGTCACGGATGCCATCGGCCACTTCTGCAAGCGCGAGCTCTCTGCGTCGCCACTCTGAGATGGGACGCCCATCTTTCGGCAGCGGCTGAAATTGATGAATCGGGGTATCTTCCAGATAGGCCGCGTTTACATCTACCAACACAGGAATTATTTGAGATAGCCCTCGCTCTGCCCTCGCTATTGCCAATTCCATCTGTCTGTAGCACCGATCATCAGCAAGATATGCCCGACTGATCAAGAGTAAGATCATCTGAGCTTGCTCCCAATGAGCTGCCCTCTCCTGTTCAACTCGCCCGCCTGCTTTAATCAGGCCAACGTGCCAGGTGGCAATATATCCTTGCCTTTTCAGCACCGCCAGATACCTATCCAGATCACTCAGCAAGCTCAGGTCCTCTCTGTGATACGAATAGTAAACAGCTATTGGCTCGCCTGGCTCCACGCCCGAAATCATAAGCGTCGTCTCCTTAGCGTGACCTCTCTTTCGAGAAGCTTGCTCGTCGTTTTATCCCGACCAGGATCTCTTCTGTAGAACTATCCACCAAGCTCATCTAACCTGGACTGAGCCATACGCAGCCCACCCTGTGCTGCTCTATGCCACTCCTGCCAGGCATGTTGTTTGCGTATGGCCCTCCCCAAACTATCCAGATCTGTCAGGGCTTCCTCGTAATAGTTGTAAGCCTGGCGCGCTTTTTTCAGACGTTCTCTGGACGACCTCGCGTAATAGCTCCATTGTAAGGCTTCCGATCCCCTATCAATGGCATTTAAGATAGTATCCAGCACATCATCAAGATCTGAGTCCATTGGATCGATATCCCCCGCGCGTATATTCCCCAGGCCCTTTTCGCCGGCATGCGCGAGAAGCGATTGAGCAATGATTGGAAGAATTTGCTCCGCAGCCAGGTAGGCTTCATCCAGGCGAATACGGTCGCTGAGTATGCGCTGAACAGAAGTTGCCAGCACCGCTGCGTGCAGCCGCAGAACATCCTCTGGATCAAGGTTTAGCTTACCAATAATGGCCTCTGTTTCTTCTGGATTCAAGAGAGGCAAGCTGGGAGGCGTATCCAGTGATTGTATTAACCTGCGCACTTTTTCTCGATGAATTCCTACGCGATCATCTAGCTGCCCTAAATCCATACCATACTTTCTTAGTATCCTTTGCAATTCGAGCGCAAAAAGGTTCCAACCCTGGCCGGTTGCATTCTTTTGTTCCATAAAGTGCTTTCTCCTTTCTGCTTATTAGTATAAATAATTTTATTTCCATTGACTACCCACAATACTGTGACGATTTATCAATGCAAAAACTCGACTAGCACATCTACTTTTTTAGTGCCCGGTGAAAGCCGATTGATTCGCTCTTTTCGGGATTGTCATCACCCCCATAACGTGGTATACTTACGATGACTGAGTATAATAACTTTATTGGACAGTTATGTAACCATACACGGCTCACCGTAGAAAGGCGTCGGCCATGGCCCTGAGGAGTGATGAACTTCACTATAATCTGCAGCATTTAAATGGTATGCTCACAACTCACGAGGCGGCTAAGCACCTCGACTTGAGTTACTGGCACTTTATGCACCTCGTCGAGGCAGGACGCATACCCGGTATCCGTGTTGTAGACCGCTGGCTCTTCTCACCCAATGACCTGAATGAGTACCGGCGTCGTCGATACGGTGAGTTAGAGGATATGGCCAGGCTAGCTCTAGACCATCCAGAAGTAGAACTCACAGAGAAACAAGAAGTGATCTGTCGTTCCCTGGCTAATAGTGAAAGACCATCAGATATCGCCCGTAAACTCCATCAGTCCCGACAAGCAGTCCACTCACAAATCTCCCTGATCCGCGAAAAAGTCTCCCGAGTTCAATCACCGCCAGCCAGCTCCCCAGACAACTCAAGGCCGAAGAAGCGCCTCTCACGCGTGAAAAAGGCCCCGATTCCGCTGCGCCTGCCTAATAATTAGCAGGTTTTTTCTCTTTCTCACCCATATTTAGAAAAAGAAGAGAAGATCACTACAGCAAAACTGGCTCGATTTCTGGCGCCAGTTCTGGCTGTTGATCCGCCAGCGCTCGCAGGAGACCAAAGCAGCCAGCAATCATCATGTCTCCGTGAGGAGTCGCCTCGTATGGTTTTAGCGAAGAATTGCGCAATAATCCGCGTCGGGGGCCGGTTACTGCCAGAAAAGGAACAGCTCCATCGCGGGTTGTCGATGAGTGGAGAATCAGTGCGCCGTGCCCGCTGGCATTGAAAACCTCATCATTAGTCAGGGTTCCACGGGCCAGCTTCACCAGCATCTCTTCCAGTTGCGAGCGCGTGATTTCGCCTGTGTGATGCTCAAAGGTTCCGATAATCCGCCCATCGCGCAGATGGAAAGCCAGGGTATGAAAGTTACCGATGTTGCAGAGTAAACATTCGCGTTGCCCACGTACCAGAGGATCTTCCAGAGCGCCCAGGGCAGCCGCCGAGCCTGTGTCCATTAAAAGCAGGGGAACATCGGGTCGCGAGCCGCTGAGTTCGAGATAGCGAGCAGCACTGGTTGCGATGGCGCGCAGACGCGTGAGTTCTGGTGGCGTCCGCTCAGCCAGGTAAGCGAAAGCGCTGGGCACGGGATTGCGCTTCACCGTCCGCTCAATAAAGTCGAAACGGAAGCGCCGGTCGCTGATCCCTGGAGGCGCTGCGCCGTGATCGAAGGCGGCAATGGCCAGCGCATCAACCTGGGGATCGACATCGAAAGCTTGCAAGGCGGTGATAATCGCCTGAGCCGCGAAATCCTGCATCTCGATATGCACGAGTGTCCCATCTTGTTTCTTCCGCTCCGCTTCCTCTTCGCTAATTACCTCGAAGCCCATCTTCTCAACCTGAGTAAGGTCATCATCGAAGGTGCGCGCAGCCTCCTCGCTTACCACTACGCGATAGCCAGCCAGGGCATGGTCACGAGCCGCCCAGTGACAGGGGCCGCCGCCCATGGTTACACCGGTCAGAAGAATGGGCTGCCCCAGATTGGTTGCCCGCGTAATCCGCCCGGCCACAATGACTGTGGGTGAGGGCATAACCAGCTTAAAGTTGTTCTCAATAGTTCGTCCATTCTCGAAGAGGAGTATATCCTGAGTGCCAGTACCAACATCGATGGCCAGGACGCGCACGGGTCTGGACATAGTCACTGCCTCCTTCTCAATACCTTAGCAGTAGAGTATAATCTGTGTCTGCCAAATCAATCGTATCACAAGTTACTATCAGTAAACGTGGGAGGAAGATATGAACACCCGGGAAAACGTAGAGATGCTGCAACCTTCTGAGGATTATCAGCCAATTGAAGATTACGCGGTCATTGGCGACCTGCATACCGTAGCACTGGTTGGCAGGAACGGCTCAATTGACTGGTGCTGCATCCCTCGGTTCGATTCGCCAAGCGTCTTCGGCTCGCTGCTCGATGTCAATAAAGGCGGCTTCTTCCGTATCTCTCCTCTCCTCGACCAGGGAGTGAAGTGCGGAAGAAAACAGCTCTATTTGCCGGAAACCAACATCCTGATAACGCGCTTCCTCACCGCAGACGGCGTGGGCGAAATCACCGATTTTATGCCGGTCAAGACCAGCCGGCTGGTTGACCATCAACATAACATCATTCGTTCGGTCTCGGTGGTTCGCGGCTCGCTCTCTTTCGAAATAGTTTGCCGCCCGGCCTTTAATTTCGCGCGCGATCCTCACCAGCTTCATCTCCACGAAAACGGGGCGATCTTTGAGAGCCAATCGCTCTGCCTGGGACTGTATGCTTCGGTGCCGATGCGGGACGACGGCCAGGGGGGAGCACGCGCTACCTTCACTCTGCGCGCAGGCGAGTCGGTCCAATTTTTGCTAGAGAGCGCGCGTCACAGCGACCTGGAGCCACACCTCATCAGCCCTGGCGAATATCGAGAGACGTTTCAAAGAACGCTCAATTACTGGCGGCGCTGGATCGCGCAATGCCAGTACACCGGTCGTTGGCGCGAGATGGTTCATCGCTCAGCCCTGGTTCTTAAACTGCTTACGTACTCTCCCACAGGGGCTATCGTCGCCGCTCCAACGACGAGCCTGCCAGAAACCATTGGCGGGCCCCGCAACTGGGATTATCGCTATACCTGGCTGCGCGACTCCGCTTTCACACTCTATAGTCTGCTGATCCTGGGCTTCACTCAGGAGGCAGAGGCATTTATGAACTGGCTGATCGCGCGCTGCCACGAACTAAAGGCGAATGGCTCGCTACAACCCATGTACACCATCGATGGCAAGCACGACCTGACAGAGGTTACTCTTGATCATCTGGAAGGCTACCAGCGGAGCGGGCCAGTGCGCATTGGCAATGGAGCCTACAAGCAGAACCAGCTGGACGTCTATGGGGAATTAATGGACGCAGTTTATATTTATAACCGCTATGACGCCATTTCCTATGATCTTTGGAAAAATTTGGTTCGCTTGCTGGAATGGCTAGAACGCAACTGGGACCAGCCCGACGAGGGTATCTGGGAGGTACGCGGAGGCCCCAAGCATTTCGTTCACTCTCGCCTGATGTGCTGGGTCGCCTTCGACCGCGCCCTGCGCCTGGCGCGGCAGCGCGGGTTGCCTGCCCCGGTGCTCCGCTGGACAGAGAGCAGCGCGCAAATTTACGATCAGATTATGCAGCAGGGCTGGCACGAGAAGAAAAGAAGCTTTACCCAGTACTACGGCAGCGATGCTGTGGATGCCAGTGCGCTGCTCATGGTGCTCACCAAGTTCGCTGGCGCAACCGATCCACGCATCTTATCCACGCTCAACCGCATTCAAAAAGAACTCACCAGCGATTCACTCGTTCATCGCTACAATCCCACCGAGGCAGCTGATGACGGGCTGGGGACGCAGGAAGGAACTTTCAGCCCTTGTAGCTTCTGGATGGCCGAGGCCCTGGCGCGCGCCGGACGTGTCGATGAGGGTCGCCTGATGCTGGAAAAGATGCTGACCTATAGTAACCACGTCGGCCTCTTTGCTGAAGAGGTTGGACTCACCGGCGAGGCGCTGGGGAACTTCCCGCAGGCTTTCACTCACCTCTCGTTGATTACCGCCTGCTATAATATTGATCAGGCCCTGAACAAAGCATCAGGTACCTCCAGCTTATTACGCTAAGTCGGGAAGACTTTTAAGGAAAACAGGAAGCTGCTTTCACCTTGCCACGACTCTGCAACATAGCATAGAATAACGTATGCTTACAATTTTCAAGCGACCTGACTTTTTCCTTTGGAGGCACCGTTGAACCAGGAACAGTTAACCACCATTGAAGACGTACAGAAGGCAATGTTTGCTCAGAGATATATAGCCGATAGAAGCCTGGCCACGACTGTATTCCTGGCATTAAAGAGACGCAAGCCTCTGCTCCTTGAGGGAGAGCCAGGCGTTGGCAAAACAGAGATTGCGAAGGTCCTGGCAAACATGCTGGAGACGCGCTTGATCCGTTTGCAGTGCTACGAAGGCATCGATATCAATACCGCCGTGTATGAATGGAACTACACCCGCCAGATGCTGCATATCCGTCTGATGGAGGCGCAGAGCAACACACGCGAGTCTGAACTGAAAGAGATCTTTGGCCCAGATTTCTTGATTCAGCGCCCCCTTTTGCAGGCTATTGACGCGACCAATACTCAGGCCCCAGTGCTGCTGATTGATGAACTGGACCGGAGCGACGAGGAATTTGAGGCATATCTGCTGGAGCTGCTCTCCGACTTCCAGATCACCATCCCGGAGATCGGTACGATTAGCGCCAAAGAGCCGCCAATTGTGGTAATCACGTCTAACCGTACCCGTGAGATCCACGACGCACTACGCCGCCGCTGTCTTTATTACTGGATCGATTTTCCCTCCCTGGAGAAAGAATATTCGATAGTCATGGCGCGTATGCCGGATACGCCGGAGAGACTGGCTAAACAGGTCTGTGCGTTTGTACAGGAATTGCGCGGAGCAGATCTCTTTAAGGCCCCCGGTGTGGCAGAGACGCTGGACTGGCTCGGTTCGCTGCTGGCTCTGAACCAACTGGAGCTGGTCGAAGGTTCGGTCCGCGAGACGCTGGGTGCTCTGCTCAAGTACCAGGACGATATCCTGAAGATTGGCGGGAGCGACATGGGCAAATTCCTGAAAAAGGCGCTGGAGGTCTCGTGATATGGCTACGCAGCCATCGGTCAACGGTGATTACTCTGCTCAATCGGCTTCTACACTCCAGCCACACGAAATCGAGCGCGGCGAGCGCCTGCTCTACCGCCTGACAGAGTTCGGGCGCATCCTGTGGGAAGTAGGAATCGATGTGGGACCGGGCAAGATGCTGGACCTCGCCAAGACGCTGGATTATGTCGATATCACCAATAAAGAGGACTTCTATAACGCGCTGAAGTGTAGCCTGCTGGCTAAACACGAGCAAGAAACGCTCTTTGATCAGATGTTCCTCTACTACTGGTACATGCGTGATCGCCAGGACAAGCGAGCAGAAGCACCAGCTTCGAGAGCGGCTAAAAGGGACGAGAAACACCTGCGCCTGCCGCCTTCCGAGCTAAAACGCCTGGCAGAACATATGAATACGCCTGTTGACCGCAAGGATCTCAGATCGGAGATGCACGAAACCGAGCGCCGGAAAGCCGCCGAGGAACAGGAAGCTGGGGAAAAAGGAGGCAACGAGACTGAACCCCAGGGCACAGCTTATAGCGCAATAGAGGCGCTGCGTAAGAAAGACTTCGAATCGTTTAGTTGGGACGAAGTGCAGGAGGCTAAAAAGCTGCTGGCAGAGATGCGCTGGCAATTGGGTATGCGCGAAACGCACCGCAAGGCTCCAGCACGACGCGGAACACTGCCCGATATGCGCAGGATCGTGCGGCGCAATCTGAAATACGGCGCAGAACTGCTGGAGCTGACCTGGCGCGAGACTCGCCAGAAGCCGCGCCCGTTGGTAATCATCTGCGACATTAGTGGCTCGATGAGCCTGTACTCGCGCCTGCTGCTACATTTTATTCATACTATCTCAAATGGCTTGCTTAACGTCGAAGCTTTTGTGTTTGGCACACGCCTGACGCGCATTACCCGCCAACTCAAGCGGCGCGATGTAGACGACGCTGTGCGCGATGTGTCGAAGTCTGTGCAGGACTGGTCCGGCGGCACGCGCATCGGCGACGCGCTGCACACCTTTAACCGATACTGGGCACGGCGCGTCCTGGGACGAGGCGCGGTGGTCCTGATCATTAGCGATGGCTGGGATCGCGGCGAAGCGAGCACCCTGGAAGTAGAAATGGATCGCCTCCAACATAGCTGTCACCGCCTGATCTGGCTTAACCCCCTCCTCGGCTCGCCCGAATATCGCCCGCTGACCATCGGTATGAAAACAGCCCTGCCCTATATCGACGATTTCTTGCCAGTTCACAACCTGGATAGCCTGATTGACCTGGGCAACTTCCTCAACACCATTGACGAAAGCCGCCCGGAGCGCAGTCCGGGTGCGCGCCGCAAAGCCGCCGCTGCCTGGAGCAAACCGAGAATATGATTCACTATGCGAAAGGATGTTCTATTTATGCGTGATATTCTTTCCGATATTGAGCGCTGGCGCTCTCACGGCGACCGTATTGCTGTAGCCACAGTCATCAGCATGCAAGGCTCGGCTCCACGCCAGCCTGGCGCGAAACTGGCCGTCAACCAGCGCGGCGAGCTGACCGGCTCGGTAAGCGGCGGTTGCGTCGAACCCGCGGTGATCACCTCGGCTATGGAAGTGATCAAGACTGGCCAGCCGCAAATGCTGGAATTTGGTATCTCCACCGAGGAGAACATTGAACAGATCGGCCTGGCCTGCGGCGGTACTATCCGCGTGTTCGTCGAGCGCCTGGACTGGTGATAAAGAAATTTCCCCCGGACAAGGCAAAGAGAAGGAAGGATGAGCGATGGGCGAATTGTATGAAGAACTCAGGAATCGGTTGATCCAGGAAAAAGGAGTGGCCACAGCTACTGTTGTGACAGGTCAGGAGCATGTGGGAGCAAAATTGCTCATCTTGCCAGACAAGAGCACACGAGGCACTCTGGGGAGCGCTGCGCTGGAAAAGCTGATTATCGACGATGCTGAGCGAGCTATCTGGAATGGTTCGGCGCAGACCCGCACGTACATGGTAGAGAGCGCTGAGGGCAGGCAAATTTACGAGGTTTTTATCGAAGGCTTTCCACCACCGCCCCGGCTGATCATTGTCGGCGCTGGCCATATCGCGATTCCCCTGACTACCTTTGCCAAAACCCTCAATTACCGTGTGGTGGTGGTAGATGCACGTGCGGCCTTCGCGACTCGCGAGCGCTTTCCTCACGCTGATGAGCTTATTGTCGAGTGGCCAGATACCTACCTGGAGAAAGCGGACCTCAATCCCTCGACCGCCGTTGCCGTGCTGACTCACGACCCAAAATTTGATGAGCCATCGCTCAAGGTTATCTTAAATCATGAGGTTGGCTATGTCGGCGCGATTGGCAGCCATAAGACAGGAGAGGAGCGCAACGAGCGTTTGCTCAGACAGGGCTTGAGCAAAGAGCAAATTCAACGCATCCACGGGCCGATTGGCCTTAATCTGGGAGGCAAAACGCCGGAAGAGATAGCGCTGGGTATCATGGCCGAGATCGTGGCTACACGCTATGGTCGAGATTTCTCACATACAGATTAGCCAACTGATATGCAACCAGACGAGCCTCCTCTACGTTTATGATAGTACTGTATCCGTAAAATAGCAGGAAAAATGGGCCAGTTTGTCTGGTATTTCACAGCACGATGAATACAGATGGATTATAATGAGTCAACATAGCAAAGCGAAAATACGTTTTTATGCACTCCTGTCTGACCTCTAAAGGTTTTTTAAAATGAATAGACGTTACTCTCGATCAGATGATCCGACTATGCCCGCACAACAGGCGTATTATAGCTCATGGCAAAATGCCGGGGAGCGCGAACAAGCCAGATCGCCCCAGGCGCGCAAGCCATATCAGTTTCCAGAACCACCAGCCCAGCAGCCACTCCATCTGCCGGGCCAATCAGACTATCCCCAGAGGCCAGCCTATCCAGCCCAGCAGCCTGCGTGGGGTCCCGGCGGCGGAAAACCTCGCCGGCCGCGCAAGAAACATGGCTGCGCAATTGGCTGCCTGAGTAGCCTGGTCATTGGCGTCATTCTGTTCATTTTCCTCTTTATCACTGCACAGAAGGTACTGGCCTTCGGCAGCGCCATCTCCACCCAGAGTCCGCTGAGCACACAGACTGGCTATATGAATGGTAGCGGGCGCGTGAACTTCTTAATTATGGGCTACGGTGGTTCCGGGCACGACGGAGCCTACCTGACCGACTCGATGGTCGTGATCAGCCTGCTGCCACAGAGCCACCATACAACCCTGATCTCGGTCCCCCGCGATTTGTGGGTGCAGAATCCAGCCAATTCGGGCAACTATACAAAGCTCAATGCTGTTTACCCGGTGGCAGCCGGTGATAACAATACCGATCCGGTTGCCGGAGGCAACGCCACAGCCCAGAAGATCTCGTTGATCACCGGTCTACAAATTAACTACTGGATGACGATCAATTTCTCCGGCTTCAAGGACTTTATCAATGCCATCGGAGGCATTGATGTGAACGTGCCCGACTCGTTTAACGCCTGCTATCCCAAAAATGATGACGCCTCGGTCGATCCCAGCTGGATCAAGGTCCAGTTCAATAAGGGACTGCAACACATGGATGGAGCAACGGCTATCGAATATGCCCGCGCTCGCGAGCCATTGGAGGTCTGTGGAATGGGCACATCTGAAAATGAGGCCGAACTCACCGATTTCGCGCGCTCCCAGCGCCAGCAGCTGATCATGCAAGCTGCGCTGGTTAAAATGAAGCAGTGGCAAACCTGGCCACATCTGTACAGCGCTCTGGATCAACTGCAAAAAACTCTGTACTCGAACCTCTCGCTGGCAGACCTGGGAGCGTTCGCCCTGAAGATGGACCTGAAGGACGCGCATCGGGTGGGCCTGAGTACCAGCAATGTGTTGGAGAACGCAGTTTCAAGCGATGGACAGGACATTCTCCTCCCTATCAATGATAACTGGTCGATAATCCCGCCTTATATCCAGAAACAGCTTTACGACTAAAACAAACCTGGGAGGCCAGATGATCTGGCCTCCCATTACTCAGGCACAAAAATCGGCTGCACCTCTACCTACACATTTTCTCTATCTCCCATTCCTACTAGCTTCTGGGAACTATGCAGGCAAAATTCCAATGCCGGTCCCATTGCCATCTGGCGCCGCCACAGCGTACCTTGCTGCTCAAGCTGACTTTGATGTAAATGTTCGTACCAGCTATCGTAGCTCATCCCGGATGGCTTGCTGAACCAGTTGGTATAACGGGTAGTGATCAGTTGCGCGGCTTCTATTTTTCCGATCTTTAGA
>DATGKW010000023.1:0-9328 GCA_035294465.1 Ktedonobacteraceae bacterium
TTTTCAAACAAAACAGTTCAGGAGATTTTAGCGCAGCTTGATAATAGTCGCCTCTCTCGCTTTCATTGGAAAGCAATGATTACCTCCGGTATGGGCTTCTTTACCGACGCTTACGATCTCTTTATCATAAGCGTGGTAAACTCCATCTTGATTCCACTCTGGCAACTGAACGCCTTAGAGATCGCGCTACTGAATAGTGTTTCGCTCCTGGCTGCTGCCTTCGGCTCGCTCGTCTTTGGCCGCTTAGCGGATCGTATTGGTCGTCATAAGATTTATGGCCTGACGCTGATTGTTTTAGCGGTTGGGGCCATCCTCTCGGCCCTCTCGCCTGATATCTATTGGCTGCTCGCTTTCCGCTTAATCATGGGCCTGGGTATTGGCGGCGATTATCCTTTGAGCGCAACATTAATGAGCGAGTACGCGAACCGCAAAGACCGGGGCAAGCTGATTACAATGGTCTTCTCTATGCAGGGGCTTGGCCTGATCCTGGGGCCGCTTGTGGCGATTGTGCTTCTCTCCTCCGGCTTCTCTCAAGACCTTACATGGAGACTGATGCTTGGACTCGGCGCGGTTCCGGCCCTGGCCACGTTCTACCTGCGTCGCCGGATTGCGGAGACTCCCCGCTTTGCTCTTCTAATGCATGGGGATGTAGAGGCGGCAGCGCAAACAGCCAATCATGTAACGAATGGCTCTAAGGCTGTTAAAACGTCTCAAAAAGGGAAACAAGTAAAGCAGCAGGCACAAAAATCTGCCTTCTCTCTGCTCCTTACCCGGCGCTATCTGCGTTGGATCGTTGGCACTGCCGGAGCCTGGTTCCTGCTGGATATCGCCTATTATGGGAGCACTACCTCAAACACGCTCATTTTAAAGCTGCTCAACCCGCATGCGAATCAGGTTACAAATATGGTCTCTCTGCTGCTGATTTTCCTGATTGCAGCATTGCCCGGCTATATCCTGTCTGCCCTGACGATTGACCGTATGGGACGTAAAGCGATTCAGTGCATGGGCTTTGGCGTTATGGCCCTGAGCTATGCACTCATAGCCCTGGTTCCGGCTTTGAGTAGCTTAACTATACCTTTCCTTACGCTCTATGGCTTCGGCTATCTCTTTACAGAGTGGGGGCCGAATACGACGACCTTTGTTTACCCTGCTGAAATCTTCCCTCTCCGAGTTCGTAGCTCCGCGCATGGGATCGCGGCTGGTTTAGGAAAGGTCGGGGCTTTTATTGGCGCGTTTGCTTTCCCCTATCTGCTAGCAGCGTTCCATATACAAGGGGCAATGGCCTTTGCTGCGATTGTCGCTCTCGTTGGCCTGTTTTTGACTCTGTTCACGTTGCCAGAACCCAACGGGCGTTCGCTGGAAGAGATCTCTGGTGATCTGTACGCGCCCGCGAATGCCACACCTGATAGTGCTCAGCGGGCGCATGTTTCCTCCTAAAAAGATCCTGAGAGGGATCAGGGTGAGGCCACCGGTCTAGCTGTTTCTGGTCAGTGATGTAGAAGAAAAAACGATACCAGCATACCGGCAGCGAGCACACAGATGACAACGATGGCCAGACACAGTTCACGCCAGATCTTGCGCTTCCCCAGGCGTGAGAGGGAAACGTTGGGAACAACTACAAACGGATCTGGTGTGTAATCTTCAAAAGGAGCTGCGGTAGTCCCGCCTCACCTCCTTGTCATCTCCGTATGCCTGGCCGTATGCGCTCGCGAGTTCCTCTATGCGCTGGAAATAATGAGATGGTATATTGTATTCAAGCAATAGACGAATTGCTTGAATCGCCCCATGTACAGGAATTTGCTCACCTGAAAGGGCGAGAGAACGATCCAGACGAGCTTGCTGCCTGACTGCGAGCGTTGTTTGATCCTTGATTGTTCCCCGGGCCTTCTCGTCCTGGACATATCTACGAAAGGACTGCACAAATGTCTCCTGAAAGATATCGATCAATTCTGGAATATCTTTCCCCAGTTCAGTGATGCCAGGAACATTTTTGAGATCTTCGCGCCCAAGATTTTTGGCAATCACCGGAAGTTGCTCATCAGGGGACGGTTCATCATAGTGCAAGAGATCGTCCTGGAGCCTGTTATATGCCGCAATTTTGGCACGTTCTCTCCATTTTCCAAAAGGATCACCTGATAACTGGAGCACTGTAGAGGGCGTGTTCTTCTCGTCTTCATTTTCAAGGGTGGTTACTGACACAATGAAAATCCTTTCTCCTGCTTGCAAGCGCACACGCGCTCGGATACGAGTGTCATATTCACAGGGGACGAGCATACGAGCAAAACGACCCAAACGACGTTTACGCAAATATAACCATGCATCCGGGCCATAGCGGCCATAACGATGGTACATACTCCTTTGCAACCAATAGGACTAGAAGGGTGTAGTACGAACAATACTATATCTAAGTATAATCATATTTCATGGTGTGTCAATGAAACAGATGTTTTAGTCTAGTATATATAAAACATTGCCTGAGGGGAAGTTATTCACGCCGGGCAAATCAAAAAGAATGGGCACATCGAACAGACATAGGCGTCGGGCCTGGGGGTAAAATCCTGGCGCTCAATCCCCTGGATGGCCAGCTCCAGGTCGCTTATCAGGCTCTGCTCCTTGCGGGGAGTGACTTTGATTTCATGCGTCTCGCCTGTGCTCAGATTGTGCGTTTGCAAGGTTATATCCTGTCCGGCGTGGTGCTGGCGGCGAGCGTGCAGGTAGAGCAGTTCACGTGTGCCAGCTCCAGGCTTGCTCCTACTCTTACCGAAGCGGGTGCGGATGAATTTTGCAGGCTGCGCGCCCTGCGTTGAGGATTCGACCCGATCAACCGTTACCTCGATGGTGTACCCGGCCAGGTCCACATTCAGGTTCTGGTGAAGCTTCCAGTTGCCAACCGACTCTTCTGACAGCCTGCTCCAGATCTGCTCCACAATCTCTCTGCCGTGCTGTTCATACAACTGCGCAAACGGCCCGCTCTCGCCGCCGGAGGCATGCCAGTGATGCTTGAATAGTTCGGCCACTTCATCTTTGCTCACGGGCGGCTTTGCAGCAGACGTGCGTTCAAGCAGGGTCTTGATGGCCTCCTGGGTGGCTTGCCAGAACGGCAGAAAGCTCCCGTCGCTGCTGCGGAAGGCGTAAATGGTGCTGTAGAGGTAGAGGCGCGGGCAGGTCTGGTAATCTTCAATCTGGCTGGCCTTAAGCCGTGCTGGCTGCATGGCGTCGATAAAGTTCTGGCTCGGTTGTGTGACAAAAGCTTGCTCGATCTCCGCTTCAGCTTCTTCTCCATTTCCCGCCTCCTCTTCGTTTTCCCAGATGACGCGCTGCACTCGCTGGTCTGGCAGGCCAGCAACCAGGGCGTCGATATAGCCGGAACGTTTGGCGCTCTGCTTTCCGTAACGCTCGCTATAGCTCAGGATCAATTGATCGCGAGCACGGGTGGCCCCGACGTAGAAGAGACATGCCTCGCCGATCTCGTGGACGCGCTGGCTATCGCCCTCGGCGGGTACCATGCCGACCGGCGGAGGAGCCGGATCGTAGCGCTTCTGCAACGGGAAGCGGCGCTGGGCCAGGCCGGGCAGATAGACCACCGGGAATTCCAGGCCCTTGCTAGCATGTACGGTCATCACACGCAACACTTCGGGCGCGTTCTCTGCCGCTTCGGCGCTTGCCTCACGTTTACTCTCGCTCTCCTGGCGCAAACTGAGCAGGATCTGGAGATAATCGAGAAAGCCCTGGATCTGCTCCTGAATATCCGGCGCAGATGGCGGGTCTTCGCCGCGCTCCTTCGCTCGTTCTTCCGCCCGTCGCTGCGCTTCCTGGACCCGTTGATCGTAGGTATGCGCGAACTGGAGCAAGCTGGCATAGTCTTCGCGCATCATACGCGCCTGAACGTCCTCCCCGGCTTCCAGCAGGTCGCGCCCCAGCGAGGTTTCCAGTAAGAGATAGCGTGCCAGTAATGACCAGGCTGAGGTACTGGCGCGCAAGAGATTCTTGAGAATAGCTGCGAGCCGTCCCATCGCCTGCGCACCGGCGGCACTCATTGCGAGCGGCGCCTCCTCGCGCAGGATCACGCTCAGAATGCTCGTCTGTTGCGCCCTGGCCTCCAACAGCAGAGCTTCGATATCGGTCTGGCTCAATGGATGCGCGGGCAGGCGCGCGGCGCGCAGGATGCCCATACCGCCGGCATCGGCAATCAATAAGAGCAGCGAGAGCAGGTTTCTGGTATGCTCCTGTTCCATTATCCCGCCGCGCAGGTCAACAGGGAGATTGGCCTTCGCCAGCGCACGCGTGACTTTGCGCACCATAGCACGTGTGCGGCAAAGCACGACAATCTCGCCGCAGCTATACCCCTCGCTCAACTTTCGCTGGATGTCGCGCACCAGCCCGCGTAGCTCGCTGGCCTCGTCGGGAGCCACAGCCAGGGTAATATACGGATCGCTCTGCGTCTCGCGCGCCGTCTGCACTTTCCCAATCGGCGCCCTCTGCTCAAGGATAGCGCCCTTGAAGGTATCGGCCAGATGCACAATATCCGGGCGCGAGCGATAGTTGCGGTTAAGCGGTAGGACAACAGCGCCGGGATAATCCTGATGGAAATTAGCAATGTTGGCCGGAGAAGCGCCTCGGAAACCATAAATTGCCTGGTTCGCATCTCCGACCACCCACACGCGCTGCTGCTTTCCCGCAAGCAGGCGCAACAGCACCCCGCTCGCGCGGTTGATATCCTGAAATTCATCGACCAGAATGTGCTGGTAGCGCTGCGTGATTTCGGTGTACACATCCTGGTGCTCTGTCAAAAGCTGGACTGCAAGCATAATCAGGCCGCCAAAATCGCTGTCGCCGCGCTCTTGCAGGCTGCGCTGATACAACTCGTAGATTGCCGCAATCTCCAGCGCGCGTTCGGCAGCGTGCCGCGCATCGTCGTCGCTGGCCTGAGCATACATGTCGCCAGCCAGTTCGCGGTACCGGGCCGGAGAGACTAACTCATCCTTCGCGCGCGAGATGGCCTTGAGGAAATCTCTGAAAGGCGAGGCCGGCTTATATAAATTCTGATAATGATTCAAGGGGAGTTCGCCCGCCAGGCTTTGCAATAAGAAATACCCCTCGGCATCATCCACCAGGGAGAAATTCTCCCGCAGGCCAACGCGCTGACCATGAGCGCGCAGAAGCTCAGCACAGAACGCGTGGAAGGTGCTCACCGTTGGCGGTGATAGCCCCGCTGGCAAGACCTGCTGCAAGCGCTCCTGCATCTCCTGGGCAGCCTTGCGCGAAAAGGTCAGAGCCAGAATCTGTTCGGGGCGCACGCCCTGATTCTCAATCAAATAGCTGGCTCGCCCGATCAGCGTGCTGGTCTTGCCGCTGCCGGGTCCCGCCACCACCAGTGCAGGAGTAGGGGCCTCTATCGCGGCTCGCTGAAACTCATCGTATGCTTTCCTGGGCAGCATCCGGCGCGGCTCTTCTGCCTCGTTTGTCCCGTCGGTCCTGCCCTGCACATCCAGTGCAGCAAGCTCTGTGCTCTCAGCCTGTGCTGGCGGCTCGATGAACAGGCCAATCAGGCGATTAAACATGGCAGCCAGGGAGACGTTGAAACGCGCGGCCAGGACATCGGGGGCGAGGCGTTGAACCACGTAGAGCTCGCGGACTCGCTCCAGAGGCATCAATAGCTCGGCGGCAAAGAGATTGGCGGCCAGTTCGCGCTGGCTGCGTGGGTCATAGGCCAGCCCTGGTCCCAGTAACTCTTCTGCCTGCTGCTGAGAAAGCAGATCGGTTAGCTCCTCGCGCACATCCTGTACCTGGCAGGGATCATCTGACGAAACACCCGCTTCGCCGGCTGGCGTGAATGGGGAGAACGCGCCGGAGGGCAGATCGTGGCCGGTAGCAATATGGCTATGCAGTACAACATGGCCGAGTTCGTGAGCCAGCGTAAAACGGCGCAGCGTCTCTGGCAGGTCACGGCAGAGCCAGATCAGTAGCTCGCCCGGTTCAAGAAAACCATACGTGCCGCCAGGATAGTCATCAGGATGAAACGTCTCAATCTCGCAGCCTAGCCAGGAGGCTATCTGCTCCAGCGGCGTCGAATCATCCTGCCAGGCCGGATATTCACGCTTAAAGCTTCTCAGCAAATCGCGCGCCGCCTCCACGACTTCTGAGCGCGGAGACATATCCATAAAAGCAGGCAAAGGACCCACTCCATTTCATTGGCGAAAGCCAGCGAGGTGATTCCATACGTTAAAGTCAACAATTTATCCTTGCGCTCGCCTATGGCGAAGCCAACAGACCAATCGCTGCCTTGCTCACTTCCCTCCGCTTCCCTCATTTGATTGTAACACGGACATTCTGTTTGCCACAAACGTTCAGCTATTTGGGACCACGCCGCTTTTGAAACCCGATAGATACTATACCGGTGGCGCTTCTACTCAAAGAACAGGTAGTATACAAAACTATAACTGATCCATCCAGACAGAGCAGTTTGGGAGCGAGCCTGCCCTGCCTCCTCCTTATCCAGAGCGAGCAATCAAAGATTTGCCGTGTACGAGATGGGATCAGCCGCCCTGATTGCCGCCGCCAGGAGGGCAGAAGATGAAGCAGTGGCGGCGATGTGATGGTGGCGTGTACTGGTCGTGGACCGTGGGCATGGTTCCGTCGATAAACCAGTCGGTCACAGTTGGCTCGCCGGGCTGAGCCAGCAGGCCAGTGTTCGCCGAAACAGTTCCCTCCTGCACATCGGCCGGTCTGATGAAGTCGTCAGCCGGAAAGTGATAATAGTTCGAGACATACTCCATCACGTCGTGCCAGATGGGTCCCGCGCCGGTAATGCCTATCACGTTGTTATCCATAGGCGAGTTGTCCGCATTGCCCACCCAGACGCCCACGGTGATATGCGGCGTATAACCCATCGTCCAGTTATCGATAAAGGTGTCGGATGTGCCGGTCTTGGCTGCGGCGGGCCGGTCCAGTTCCAGCGGGTTGCCGGGCGCAAACTCGTGATAGCGCGCGGCCTTGTCGGAGAGCATGCTGCTAATCAGGAATGCGACCTCCGGGCTGACTGCGCGCACCCCGTGCGGGTGGGACGCGTCATAGCTATACAGCACCTGCCCCTGGTTATTAGTAATTTCCAGGATCGAAGTAGGGGCCACGCGCACTCCCTGATTGGCAAAGGTCGCGTAGGCGTCGGTGAGAGAGAGCAGCGAAACCGCTTCTGAACCCAGAGCCATCGAGGGGCCAAGCTTTGAAGGCGGCAGGCTCGATATCGAGGTCAGGCCGAGGCGCGCAGCCATGTTTAACACGTTGGGTATGCCCGTGTACTCGATGGCATCGACTGCCGGCACATTGAGCGAATTAGCCAGGTCATTGCGGATCGTCTGAGGAAAATCATTAAGAAATACCCCGCCGTAGTCTTGCGGCGCGTAATAGCCGTAGGGACTGCCGGAATCTGGCGTTGGGTAGATAGTCAGGTGATTAGGAAAGACCATCGCGGGATACAGGCCCATTTCAAAGGCTGTCGCGTAGACTACCGGTTTGATCGATGAGCCTGGCTGGCGCAGCGCGAGCGCGGCATTAAACTGGCCATCCACCTTTTTGCTCGTATTATTATAACTCGCGCTTCCGTCCATGGCCAGAATCTCCCCATTGAACGGGTCCATCACAACCACAGCAGCGTCATTCACGTTGTGCGATTTGTAGAGCGGTCCCAGGCACCCCAGGTATTGCGGGCAGGGGTCCTGGTAGAGACGATAGTAGGCGATCTGCTCCACTTTCTTCTCAAGGTTCAGGTCGAGCGTTGTATAGATGTTATAGCCGCCGGTGTAGAGATTCTGCGCGCCCAGCAAAGGGACCAGCACGTCATCAATTACATACTGCACAAAATGCGGGGCCTGGATCGCATCAGGATTGACGTAGGATTTAAAGTTGAACTTCTGCGTCTCCTGAATGGCCTGCTGCTCTTGCTGAGCCGTGATCATATGCAATTGCACCATCGCATCCAGCACTGTTTTCTGCCGTTGCATCGCTGCCGGCTTGTTGAGAATCGGGTCATAATACGAGGGACTCTGGGGCAGGCCGGCCAGCATGGAGGCTTGCGCGAGATCGAGCTGACCCACCGCTGGTATGCAGTGGTGTTGAGAGCATTTGGGCTGCAAACCGAAATAATCTTCGGCCGCGGCCTCCGCTCCGTAGTTCAGTTCCCCGTAGTAGATGACGTTCAGGTACATTTCCATGATCTTCCACTTGGGCAACTGCTGAGTAATACCATAGGCCAGGATGGCCTCTTCGGCTTTGACCTGAAGCGAGCGCGAATCGTTCAGGAAGAACTGCCACTTGATCAACTGCTGCGTGATCGTGCTCGCGCCCTCGACGGTCTGTTGGCTCTGTACATCGGTAATGGCCGCGCGGACGATTCCCTGGAAGTCCACCCCGTTGTTAGTCCAGAAGGTGTGGTCCTCAGCCGCAATTGTGGCGTTAATCAGGAGGGGCGAGATATCGTTGTAGTTCACGTAGGTGCGCCGCCCGTAATTCGGATCGTTGATCTCGTAAAGCAGATTGCCATTGCGGTCATAAATGCGCGTCGTCTGAAACATCGTATGGTTAGCAATCCCGTTCAGCATCGGGAGCTGCGATTGGTAGTAGGCGTAGGCCGCGCCTATGCTGCCAGAAAGCACAACAAGGATTGTTGCGAAGATTACGGCCATACTTGTAACTACGCGCCTGGCAAATTGCCTGCGCCGGCGGGTCCGCCGGTGAACCCGCTCATGGATCAAACGGCGGTTAAGGCGGCTAAGATGGGCGCGGCGCGTTCGCCTGGCGGTCCCGCGCGCGGGCTGATCTCTGGAGACCGGTACAGGGAGATGAGAGCTTACCCGATGGCGCGCGGCAGGATCAGGCGTTTGCCGGTCTTCAGATAAGTGTTGCGTGCGGTTAGTTAGATCTTGCTCTTCTCTGGATGCTGGAGGGTCCTTCTCCAGGCTATCGTCGTGTTGTTGACCATCATAGTTATCCATGAACATTCATCCCTCTGCGGAAAAGAGCCGCACCGGGCTTTCCCGCGATGGTCGCACTCACACTATTCCAGGCTACCCGCCCACCCAAACACTCACGGGCGACCGCTTTTTCTGAGTAGAACGGTGATCTCAACAGAATCGTTTCGCGTTTTTCTGCTTGTCTGTTCTATTATACTCTGACAACGTATGAGTAGAACAAATTTTACCAATGAATGCGTACTAAAGTACACCATGTTGTATCGTTTGGCACGAAACCCTGAATGATTATCCTCCCTTCTTGCTCAGGCTGTTTCGCCGCATCGTCGCCCTGCCGCTCAGCCAGGGTCACGAAGAGGCAA
>DATGKW010000024.1:0-6678 GCA_035294465.1 Ktedonobacteraceae bacterium
AGAAGCCGCGCGCCTTCGTCGTCAGCTTCGGCAGAAGCGAGGAAGCCAGAGACGCGGCGATCCGCCTGGTCGCGGAACTGCGCGCTGCCGGGATCAAAAGTGAGATGAGCTATGGCGGGCGTAGCGGGAAAGCCCAGATGAAACAGGCTGATGCTTCCGGCGCGACCTACGCGCTACTGCTTGGCGAAGACGAACTGGCCGGCGGCTTCGTTACCGTGAAGGCTCTTCAGGCTGGTGGCATGGAGACCGAGAAGAAGCAGATCCAGGTGAAGCGAGAAGATCTGGTAGCATTTCTCCAACGCAAGGACGGGAGCGTGTAAAAACATTATGCCAGGATTTCAAGATCAAGATTACCTGTTAAACAGCCAGTACAAGGACGCGAGCAACTTCAAGGCGCGCGTCGAGCTACACAGCTGCTTCAGCACAAATCCGCATGGCTTCCATCGCTGGGTCTTTGATCACTTCCAGAGAAACGCGAGGCCCTGACATCCCTGGTCGAGCAGGAACTGGCCATTCATGGATCGCTGCATATCACCAACGCTTCAGGGTTATTCGAGGCGCGCAAGGGCTAATCTGCTTTCGCAACCTCCACAAGATCAGACCCACTTCCGACTGCTGGTTGTTCGCCTGCTCGCTCTGCCTGGCCACTTCCGGGCCAGCCAACCTGCATACAGAGGTAGCAGAGCACAGAGAAGAAGATCGAAATCAGCGTGGTATGGACAAGCGCGGGCAGTAACTGGCCCATCGTTATGACGTTGAACAGCCCGCTGGTAGCCTGCAATGTGATCAGAATGAACGCCCACCAGGCTCCCTGGACAAGATCGCGGCGCTCGCGATAGTGGCGCAATACCACAAACAGCAAGGCGAGCACCAGAAACCACAGCAGAGCCGCCACATAGCGATGAAGCACCTGGATACCGGCCAGCGAAGTGAAGCTGGGAAGATACGTCGAGCCACAGCCGGGCAACTGGGAGCCGCAGCCCACAACTGCGCCAGTATGCTCAACTAGTGCGCCGGTGTAGACAACGAGATAGGTGTAAATCATCAGACCCAGCACCGGATACTGCAATTTTGGCACCTTCGCCGGGCTGGACACCTGCCTGGCCTTATCAGGCAGGTTCTCTCTGTTCAGCCGCTCGGCCCCGGCAAGCTGGAAGAGACGGATGGTCAGCAAAATCACACTGGCCAGAGCAACCAGAGAGAGGCCAAAGTGGACAGAAAGTATCCAGGGCAGAGCAAGGGTTCCCTCGTAAACGACCGTGACCGCGCCCAATGCTCCTTGCAGAATAATGAAGAGCACGCTCAGAACAACATACAACTTGATCTGAAAATCCCGCCTGTAGAGCCACCAGCTTGCCACAGCCAGGAGAAACACCAGTAAACCCTCACCACCCGCCGAGACACGATGACTGTACTCCACAAGCTCCGCAATGGTAAGCGTGCCGGGAATGATTTCGCCGTGACAAAACGGCCAGGTGTTTCCGCATCCGTGGCCCGATCCCGTAGTCGTCACCAGCACTCCCAGAAGCACTATTATGTATGCGCCAATGGATGTGATAATGGCAAGTATGCGCGTCAGGCGAGGCCAGTTGATCGCTTCTCTATTCACGTTTCGCTCCCTCTGCTCTGCTGTTGATGCATCCCGCAAAAATGAGTAAATGAGTAAGGGCAAATAAGATCTGCTCAAACTATAGCGAAAGATCAGGAGAATGTCAAAGCATCCGCCCAATTGCGCGTGACGATTTAAAAGTCGCCTCGTCCTGTCTGCAAGCCTGGCAAGCCTCTCATTCGTAGAAGTTTGTGTCATGCGTGTGCCTGCAAGCGCGTACACATGGCACAAACCTTCGAATAAGTGTGACTAAGTGCGACTGGCGCGAGGAACGATGATGATAAGCGAGGTAACTAGCCGCGATAATAATAGCGACGACGACGATTGTTCCAGAAAGGATACGTGATCGCGTGCCAGATGGCTATCAACACCAGCGCCCCGATCAAAGCGCGGATCAACGGAACGCCATCGATAACGATATCTCCAAAGCCAGAGATGATAATCACCTGGGTCATCAACCAGGCTCCGACAATCCCCAGGATAATTGCCCCGACGATCCCGAACGGTAAGCGCCAGCCAACGATAAGTTCTGCCACGATCCCGATGATCGCCGCAATGATCAGGTAGATGATGAAACTGGTGCTGAAGCTAAAGGCATGGTTCCCAATCGTAATGGTAATACCAGAGGCCAGAACCAGACTACGAGTAACAAGTGACGCCATGCGATCCTCCTTAGAATAATTCCGTCTTTTCTGCTGCCAATCTTTTGACGAGTCGCTTCCTAATGTCAGGAAAAGTCAGTGCATACGCAGTCAGCCTTTTCCTCAGAAGAAGAGAGCAGCCATTCTCCTCATTTGACCACAACTATTATAGACACGTCAATTTGGCTAAAGAAATAGACGATTCTGCCGAGGGTTTTTGGCACATAGTAAAGAAACTGATTATGACTTCCCCTGTCAAGGGATTTGGAGGGTTGTACGCGAGCATACGGCGTTGTACAATGGTAGCAGAAGCGTACAAATACCTGGCTTCCAGGGTCCGGGTCTTAGCCGAATGGATGGGTACTATTCGGCTGGGTTTCTGCCTGGATGCTGGGGATTTTTTCATGATGGGAGGTTTTCGGTGCCGGATTTATTTCGTGAAGTAACCAATAGCGTCACAGCGCCGCAGGGATTTCGCGCAGGCGGCATAGCATGCGGGATCAAGTCGGATGGCGGAATCAAAGATCTGGCTGTGCTGATTTCGGATGTGCCGTGCGTCGCCGCCGGAACCTTTACAACCAGCAAGACGTATGCCGCGCCTGTGCAGGTCTGCAAGGAACGTCTGCGAAGCGGGAAGGCTCAGGCGGTGATCGTTAACAGCGGCAATGCCAACTGCGCAACAGGCGAGCAGGGCCTGCGCAACGCGTACAGCATGACCGAATTCGTGGCCGGCAGATTTGGCCTGCCCGCAGACCTAGTGCTCTGCGCTTCCACAGGCATCATTGGCCGCCAGTTACCTATAGAGAAGATCGCGGCGGGCGTACAAAATATAGAAGTAAATCGCGAGGGCGGTTTCACTTTCTCCGAAGCAATCATGACGACGGATACGCGCCCCAAACGCATCTCGCTCGAATTTGAGATCGAGGGACGCGCCGTTCGTCTGGGAGCCGCGACAAAGGGCGTGGGTATGATCTATCCCAACATGGCTACCATGCTCTGCTTCCTGACCACTGATGCCGCGCTCGATCCGGCCTGGCTACGCAAGGAGCTAAAAGCCGCAGTTGATGACTCGTTCAACATGATCGCAGTCGATGGCGATATGTCCACCAACGACACCTGCCTTCTTATGGCTAATGGTCTGGCAGGCAATACGCCGCTCAACGACCGGCACCCCGACGCCAGCACGTTTCGCGAGGCGCTACGGCGCGTCACCCAATATCTTGCAATTGAGCAGGTGCGTGACGGTGAGGGCGCGAAAAAACTCATGACCGTACATGTGCGCGGAGCCAGGAACAAAGCAGACGCGGTGCGGGCTGCGCGCGCCATCACTACCTCGCCAATCTGGAAATGCGCGCTGGCCGGAAGCGATCCCAATTGGGGCCGCCTTTCGTCAACCCTGGGTGCCTGTGGCTGTGAGCTAGACCGCGACACCTACGATATTTTTGTGGGCGACGTCCAGCTCATGAACGCGGGCATGGGCGCTGATTATGACCAGGGCGCCGCCAAAGCCGCCATGTCTGGGGATGAAGTCGCTATTACCATCGATCTTCATCTTGGCGACGGGCAGGCTACCGCGTGGGGTTGCGATCTCACCTACGGCTATATCGACGAGAATAGCCTGTATACGAGGTAAGTCTCAAACCCGGAACCGGGGGGAATGGTGCAGCCCACAGTCACCCCGTCCGACGAAAAGTGTACAGGCAAGGCCCGCACAGGTCAGGTCGATAGATGCCTGCAACGTTTGCTTAGCAGTTTTTCAAGGAGAATCACACCGAATGTCCATGACACAACAGACCTCAGAAAGTGCCCAGCAGCACTGGATGGAACTGGAGCATAAATACTACCAGGGCACCTTTAAACGCGCACCGCTGGTCTTTGTACGCGGTGAAGGTACGCGAGTATGGGACGCAGATGGCCACGATTACCTGGACCTCGTGGCCGGCATCGCTGTCAATGTGCTGGGACACTGCCATCCCGCTGTTGTCAGCGCCATTCAGGAGCAAGCCACAAAGCTAGTTCACGTCTCCAACCTCTACTACAACATTCCCCAGATCCAATTGGCCGAGCAACTTGGCCTGTTGAGCGGCGGTATGCGCTCGTTCTTTTCCAACAGTGGTGCGGAGGCTAACGAGGGCGCGATCAAACTGGCGCGCAAATATGGCCGCGTCAAGAAGAACGGCGCCTACGAGATCATCAGCATGGAGCGCAGCTTCCACGGCCGCACGCTGGCTACCACAGCAGCTACAGGCCAGGCTCATTACCAGGCCACGTGGACGCCTCTGCCCGATGGATTCAAGCAGGTGCCTTACAACGATCTGGATGCCCTCAAGAACGCAGTGAGCGATAAAACTGTAGGCATTTTGCTGGAGGCAGTGCAGGGCGAGGGCGGCATCTGGCCGGGCACGCAAGAGTTCATTGAGGGCGTGCGCCAGTTATGCGACGAGAAAAATATGCTCATGATCTGCGACGAGGTGCAGGCCGGCATAGGTCGCACAGGCAAATTCTTCGCCTGGCAGAACTATAACGTCACGCCGGATATCGTCACTCTGGCCAAGGGCCTGGCCGGCGGCGTGCCAATCGGCGCGATGCTGGCGGGTCCGCGCGCCGACCTCTTCGAGGCCGGCGACCATGGCACAACCTTTGGTGGAAACCCGATTGCCTGCGCCGCAGCGGTCGCCACCATTCGCACAATCAACGAAGAGAACCTGACAGAGCACGCCCGCCAGATGGGTGAATATTGGGACAGTAAAATGCAGGCTCTGTGCGCTAAATATGACTTCATCGACAGCCCGCGCGGCATTGGCCTGATGCGCGCCGTAAACGTCCAGCGCGACCTGGCCGGCAAAATCGTCGAGAGGGCCATCCAGCATCGTCTGCTGCTAAACGCGCTGGGCACAGCCACCCTGCGCATTGTCCCGCCGCTGGTGGTCAGCAAAGACGACCTGGATGAAGCCGCCGAAAAGCTTGATCGAACTCTAGCGGAAATTGCCCACGAGGCATAGAAGAGCTACTAAACAAAAAGAGCAGCGTGTCCGCGTACGCTGCTCTTTTTATTCAGCTATAGATGCGCAGGTACGTCAGAACCGGCAAGATCGGTATATTGCCGGCGATCAAACGTCAGGATAGCCGGACCAACATTGAGATGCGAACGATAAATGTGATCACATTTATCAGATTGATGGCCTATCAAATGCACAAAGAAATCGAGTAATACGATAACGATAATAAGCAAAGGAAGGACAATGAGAACGGCATTCATTTGCATGCGCTCCTTCGCTGAAACCCATACCCCAAACGGGATAGCAGCCTACTATGAAATATATCCTCTTCCGTGAGGAAAGAACAGAGAAAAGCTCACAAATTGGAGGAGAGAAAGCTCACAATCTCTTCTATCACGCACAGGCGATTCTGGACCTGGAAAAAGAAATGATAAATTCGATAAAAGGAATGATAAGTCGTATCTTCCCTCTGCGCTCGTTTTCCCAGCATAATTGAGTGAGAAGGAGCAACAAGGCGTGTACACACCACTCCCGTTGTTACTGAACATATGTTCTGGTCGTTTTAGTTAAGCTGGTGTATCTCTTTGTCCAGAGATTGGGGCACAAGAAACAACAATAAAGCGGTTGCAGCGATATATTCTGTTGCGGAGGCAGCAGTCTGGTTATCATTTAGTAAGGAGAGCGACCATGCAGCGCCTGGCAGTGCGCAGGGAAACAACAAAACTCAATAAGCTAGAACGAGGGCAGATTCTCTACTTCAATTTGCAAGGAGCGCTGCCGGAGGAGCATACGCTCGCGCTGAACACCAGCCTGGGCACACTTTCCTATCTCTCCATTGATGAGAACCAGCGACCTCGTATGCTGGCGCAGCAGCAATTTACTCAGAGCGAACTAAGCCTGCTGCGGCCGCTTCTGGAGCATTATCCCCATTATTGCCCGCACGAAGTGATGTTCGCCAACTTCTATAACGGCTCCGTTACCGACCAGACCATTGCGCGCGCCCGCGAGCGTTTGCAGGAAGCAATGGAATACGGCACGTGGGATCACGAGATGCGCCCCATCCGTAATGTGCTTTCGCGCACCCGTCTGAAACTCAAGGATTTTGGCCTGGACGTCCTCTCAATCCTGGAAACTGGCTACATGTTACTCGTCGCTCCTGATGGCGCTCGCTCTGGATCGTAGAGCTAAGGCGCCACATGGGAGGCGGGAAATTGCCGCCGCCCTCGATTTTTCCGCAACGATTACGCTCCCCGAAAATGCCGTCTCACACCGGGAAACACGTTCTACCACGTTTTGAAAGGCAGTAGACAGAGGGCCTGTTAAAAGCGCCAGAGCCTGGGAGCTAAATACATATGACTATACTTTTTCAGTGGCTCTACCGATTGCCGCACAATTTGTACACAAAGAGGAACAGCCATATATAATGCAG
>DATGKW010000025.1:0-13285 GCA_035294465.1 Ktedonobacteraceae bacterium
TTTTTTGGAACTATATTGAAAGCACAGATCGAAAACATCGTCCAAAAGAACGTTGCCAGGAGCTTGACAGGAATGATATAATCAAAATGAGAAAACAGGGAAGTTTGAACGATGTATGCAGATATTTTTCTATTATTTGTCGATTTCCTTTCCCTACCATTCTCAGATCCCACCATTTTTATGAGCGAAGCAGCACTCTTGCTTGCCCCTTCTCTCAAGACACGCTACAATACAAGCCATATTCTCGACTCGCGTACCTTTCTATCGAACGCAGGATAGAGAGAATGAACCTTTTCTTTCTAGTAAGGGGGGAAGACACTTGACATATTGCCGGGGCATTCGGGGAGCAACGACCGTCACAGAAAATACACGTGCAGAGATTCTCTCTGCGACCACGGAGCTCCTGCAACTGATCATTCGCCAGAATGATCTAAAAAGTGAGGATATTGTCAGTGCAATCTTCAGTTTAACCGAAGATCTGGATGCAGAATTCCCGGCGCTCGCGGCACGTACACTGGGCTGGACAGAAGTGCCCCTGCTCTGCGCGCGCGAAATACCTGTGCCCGGCAGCCTAGGCAAATGCATCCGCGTCCTGCTCCATGTCAATACCACGCGGAGTCAAGCCGAGATGCGGCATGTGTACATTCGTGGAGCGGTCAATTTGCGTCCAACATTCGCTATTCAAGAGTAGTTTTTCAGAACAAAAGAGGGAAAGCATGACGACGGCGTCATTGAAAGGCCGGGAGGCCGTGAAGCTGGCGATGTCGGGCCAGCTTGTTGCCCTCCATTTTAGAAGAAGGAGCTTTTCGTATGATTGTCGTCATGCAGCAGCATTGCAGTGACTCAGACATTGAACACGTTCTGGTTTTCCTTAAGGATCACGGCCTGAGCGGCCACCTCTCGCGCGGCACCGAGCTAACGGTAATCGGCGTTCTTGGTGCGGTCGGCCCGTCGGGTACACGTACCACTGCCGGAGGGATCAATCCCTCCATTGGCGAAGCGCTGGAGGGTCTGTCAGGCGTCGAGAAGGTTCTGGCAGTCTCCAAGCCGTATAAGCTGGCCAGTCGGGAATTTCATCCCGACAATACCGTCGTCGAGATTCCCGCAGCGTGCGTCTCTTCGGGCAGCGTCCAGGTTGGCGGCAAAGATATCATTATGATGGCAGGTCCCTGCACCGTCGAGAGCGAGCGGCAGCTTATGGCCACGGCTGAGGCAGTGAGAAAAGAGGGCGCGGTTATCCTGCGCGGTGGGGCCTTCAAGCCTTCGACCTCCCCGTATGGCTTTCGCGGCATGGGCGAGGCCGGCTTGAAGCTGCTGGCCAAAGCGAGCGAAGAATTTGGCATGGCGGTGATCACCGAGGTCATGACGCCTACTGATGTCCCTATGGTCTGCGAGTACGCGGATATTCTGCAAATTGGCACACGCAATATGCAGAACTACATGCTGCTTGACGAAGTAGGCAAGGTGGAGAAGCCGGTCGTGCTCAAACGCGGCATGTCGGCAACCATCGAAGAGTGGCTGCTGGCCGCTGAGTATATTCTGACCCAGGGCAATCCGAACGTGATTCTCTGCGAGCGTGGCATTCGTACCTTCGAGAAAATGACCCGCAACACAATGGACATCAGCGCGATCCCCTTGATCAAGCGCCTCTCTCACCTGCCGATTATCTCCGACCCCAGCCAGGGCACCGGGCGGCGCGACCTGGTCACGCCCCTTTCGCTCGCTGCGATTGCCGCAGGCACCGACGCGCTCCTCATCGAGGTGCATCCCAATCCAGATGAAGCCCTCAAAGATGGCGCGCAGTCGCTGACTCTTGAGCAATTCACGCAGTTGATGCCCAAAGCCCAGGCAGTGGCCGCAGCCGTTGGGCGTGAAATTGTCACGCAATAAGGACTTCTACCTGGCAGGATGGCTGCCGAGCCGGGATAGCACCCATGCGTGGTGTCGGTCCGGCAACCATTCCGCCCTCACGCCCCGATATATCTGAACTTATAACAAAAACCGTCACCCACGATAGACCCCTCTGGCAAAAATGGGAAAATGTGAAATATGACCAGAAACTTTGTGGGTCTGTTCGTTGTTTTATCCTATAGAGATGGTAATATTGAAATAGTTCGTTACGAGAAAAAATCAGCCATCTACATTCAGCCAACAGGTTTTTTTGAACAGGTCGGCAAGGTGAAATAGTATGGTACCAAGATCACAACAACTGCTCCGGCAGCGCAACATATTCGTTGTCCTTGCTTGTATGCTGCTAGGCGGGCTGCTGCTAGGCGCGTGCAGCAGCCCGGCAAGCGCTAATTCGTCTGGCTCCACGTCTACTCCTGTGGCAACCCCTACGGTCAGTCCAACTTTGCTGGAAGAAGGAGATACTCAACTTCAGTCTTTCCAGCAATGGATCGCATTAATGCAACAGTACGGCGGAAACGTCACGACATATCAGCAGCAGTACAATAGCGACCGGCAGGCGCTGGCAAAGGCAAACACAGACGGAACGTATAGCGCAGCTCTCAAGACTCTCCAGGAGCAGGTTGACGCGATTAAAATCCCGGCGATGAAGCAGGAATGTACATATCTTCAGCAGGAATTAGAGCAGCAGGTAAGCGCCTGGGGCAAGCAGCATACTTATTACGATAGCTACAACAATACAACCTATGCGCTGGGCTATGAATATGACAGCAACACCGGCATCGGTGGTCCGCTCTGGCTCCAGGAAGAGCTGAGCTCAGATCAGACTCTGGCCGACTATCAGCAGACGGTTGAAGACCTGAATATGTGGCTTTACAACTTCCAGCAGATGAAGGCCGACTTTACCGACAAGACTCCGGCGAACCAGCCGCATCAGGCCGATCTCAATCTACTGCAACATTATGGCTATATGAATGAACGGGTGGTAGTCGTCTCGCTGGATGAAGAGGAGTTGCGCGCTTACGACCATGGGAAACTGGTAAATGCTTTCCCGGTAACAACCGGCCAGCCTGATCTGCCTTCTCCTCCAGGCACCTGGTGGATCGAGGGCAAAAAGCATCCAACAGTCTTCAAGTCGACCGCGCCCAAAGGCTCACCTGATTGGTATCCAGATACACCTATTACCTGGGCGATGCAATATCACAGCAATGGGTACTTTCTACATGAAGCCTGGTGGCGCACTGAGTTCGGTCCGGGAACTAACTTCCCTCACCAGGACCCCGATGGCGATCCATTTGCCGGGCAGGGCTCGCATGGGTGCGTGAATATGTCCACGAATGACGCAGGCTGGCTATACGGCTTTGTCTCGCTTTTTACTCCTGTAGTGATTTACTAACAGAGAGCTATCCGCGACACCTATCATAAGCAGGAAGTGTCAGGAGATGCTTAGCTCACCAAGCTTCACCTTGACCTGCATTTGTCGCGTGCCGCGCACAATTCCTAGATTTGCCGTCGCACCGGGATCATAGGCAAGCAGAGCCTCGGCCAGGTCTGCCTGACTATTGATTTGTGTATTCCCTACCTGGACAATTACATCTCCGGCCCTCAAACCGGCGCGGGCAGCGGGACCATTTGGCACGACGCTGGTGATAAGCGCACCATGATCGACCGCAAGGTTGGCCTGAGCAGCGATCACAGGATCAACAGTAATCACGCTGGCCCCAAGAGCCGCGCGGCCGCTGTGTACGACCTTTCCATATCGAATGAGTTGCGGCGCGATAAACTTCACGCGGTCGGACGGAATGGCAAAGCCAACGCCGTTGGCCGGAATTTTGAACTCTGGATCGACAGCGACCAGCGTTGGAATACCAACCAGGTCGCCATCCATATCGACCAGCGCGCCGCCACTATTGCCGGGATTGATTGGCGCATCGGTCTGCACAGCGTTGATAATGGTTCCACCGCCCGGCCCTTCGGGCACGATACGCCCCAGAGCGCTGACAATTCCATTCGTCACGGTCTGGGTAATGCCCAGGGGATTGCCAATAGCCAGAACCTGGTTTCCTGCTTGCAATCTGGTAGAATCGCCGATTGGCATCGCATATATCTTGCGAGGCGGGTTGATTTTAAGTACGGCAAGATCATCGGGTGGATCGACGCCAACCACTCTGGCCGGTAAGACCGTACCGTCGAAGAGCGTCACGTTCTCGCGCTGCCCTCCACTGATCACATGATCATTTGTGACTATATGGCCCTGCGTATCAATAATTACTCCCGAACCTATCGATACTCCTTTCTCCGTCGGCACATTGACCTGTACCACCGCCTGCCGGTCGCGCTCAATTATTTGCTCCACCGTCATATCTGCGCTTCGATAGCTAACAACCCTATCACTCAGAGAAGCGAATTTATTTTTGCCTACGCTCCAGCCAATCAGGCCACCCACCCCCAGTAAAAGCAATCCTCCAACGAGCATAGCCACCAGGAAGCATGAAAGCGCTCCTTTGCCCACAGGCGCCAGGGGAGCAACTGGCCGATACTCAACAGGCCGGGCGTCTCCCCCGCTGGTTTCTTTGGAGAAGGCGCGATTCGCATCTTTAGGGCAATCAAAGGGCTGCTCCGCCTTTTCTTCGTTCCTATCGGCATTTGACATTGTACTTAACCTCAACTATTATCAAACACACACCTCTGGCAATGGATCTCATAATCAGTATAATGAAACATATAAAACCGACCCTGATCACTTTATACCCGCGCGAGTCAGCCGTTTTAAAAGAATGAAGAGAAACGAGATAGGAGAACTTTTCATGTCCCCACAGCCAGCTTCTCGCGTAGCGCTGATCACCGGCGGATCGCGCGGAATCGGTGCTGCAACCGCGCTGACGTTCGCACAGCATGGCTACGATGTCGTGCTGACCTACCGAAATAAAGCAGCGCGTGCCCAGGAAATAGTTGAAGCAATCATACAAGAGGGCCGGCGCAGCCTGGCGCTGGCTTGTGATATGACGCGTGACGAGGAAATTCAGCGCTGCTTCCAAGAGCTACAGAGGTGGACTAACTGCCTGGACGCGCTGATCCTTAACGCATCAGGGGGAATGGAGCGCGACCTGGTCGCGGCTGATCCTGACTACCCGATGCATATCAATCGAGACGCACAGTTACGTTTTGCCGATGCTGCGCTGCCCCTGCTCTCATGGGGAAGCACTATTACCCTGGTGACCAGCCATTGGGCGCACCTCTACGGGCAAATGGAGCAATTGCCCGCCTACGAGCCTGTGGCCGCGAGTAAGTATGCCGGTGAGCAAGCCCTACGTGCTCGCCAGGACGAATTCGCCCGTCTGGGAATTCGCTTGTTGATCGTGACCGGCGATCTGATAGAAGGCACGATCACTCCTAAGCTGCTTGAACGTACAGCCCCCGGACTAATTGCCCAACGCCGCGCAGCACAGGGACCGCTGCCAACTACAACCGAAATGGGCCGGCAAATTGCCCTGGCTACTCTCAATCCTGCTCTGGCTAGTGGCTCGCTCGTGGTTGTAGGCGCTTCTCTGGAGTCAATGCTTTAAAGCATCAGGCAAAAAAGCTGGCAGCCTGTGGATTATCGGTACTCACAAAATGGGCCGAGGTGCCAAGAAAATTGTAGCGTTTTACGCCCGTAATGGTCATCGATTCGTTAGGCGTCTGCGTTGTGACATAGCGCTGCACCTGTAAGCCCAGCGGGCGGCCCAGGACAAGAGCTGCGGTTGTGGCCAGAATGACATTATTCAACCCGTTATAGGGGCGGCGCATGCGCGCCACAGTCATCGCGGCCAGCCCGGCCAGAATACCTGTGACGGCCAGGTTCGTGCCACAACGTTCGTGAATAGCCAGATCTGGCGAGGTTGTGCGCAGGAGGTTGAGCGCCTCTTCTGCTGCGGGACGAATGGCTTCTGTAGGCAGGTCGCCAAAGACAAAGAAACCCGAGGCAAAAGAGATACCGGCCAGGCGTACATTGGGATACTGGCGACTGAGCAAAACAATCGTCGCGTGTTCTAGAGCGTGATTTTGCTTGACGGCCGGACCAAGAAACACTTGCTGCGCTATCTGGTTGACAGGATCGATAGAACTCATGAGCTTATCCTCTCTCTAAAAGTCGCCCGGCCAGCGGAAGCAAACCGGGCTCACCTAATAGATAATATTAAACAGCACAATCTCATCCCCAAAATTGAGTTTATCCCCGTCATTCAAGGCGACTGGCTGATTCGGCTGCAAACGCATATTATTCACAAAGGTTCCATTCGCGCTCTTCACATCGGCCAGATACCAGTAGCCATTGCTAAACCACAGGCGCGCATGCTGGCGGGAGACTGTACCCCCCGAAATAATCAGATCATTGCCATTTGTACGCCCAATGGTAGTCATATCCTGATGAAAGCGGTATTCGCGCCCGGCCATCGGTCCAGTCTGGAACTTGAAACGTGCCAGAATTGGGCGTCCATTGGGACCCATTACCCGATCAGCCGCAGCCTTGCGGTCTGCCAGCTCATAGCCACAGGAGGTGCAGTAGAGGCGATCACCGGGATTCTGCGCCTGGCAACGAAAACAGGCGACGGTGACTGCTGGCAAGCCAGCCGAGAGAGGCGTGCGCGCTGGCAGCAGATTACGTCCGAGGCTGGCATTGGAAGCCTGCGGCACAAACTGCGATTGATCTGGGGGCGGGAGAGGACCCGATATCATCCAGGATAACTGAACGCCAGCGGACGACGCTGCGCGTGCCAGTTCACTGACTACCTCTGCCATTGTCTGGTAACGTTCCGCTGGCATTTTGGCCGTCATTTTGAGAATGACCTGCTCAATCGGCTGCGGCACGCCCGCGTGGCGGAGGAAAGCAATAGGCAATGGTTCGTTCAGATGCTTCACCGTAATTGTCAGCGGGCTCTCCGCGTTAAACGGCACACGCCCGGTCAGGCAGTGAAATAAGACGATCCCTAGAGAATAAATATCGCTGCTGGCGTCTACCGGCTGGCCTGTTCCTTGCTCAGGCGACATATATTGAGGCGTGCCGATGCCCGTGCCAACGCGCGTCAGATTAGTGGTTCCTTCTAGAATCTTGACAATCCCAAAATCGGAGAGCAGCAAGTGCCCATCTTTGCGCAGGAGCATATTCGCGGGCTTGACATCGCGGTGAACAATCCCGTGTTCATGCGCTGCGCCTAGACCCTCGGCGGCCTGGATCACAAACCTCAACGCCTCGGCGGCTGAAAGTGCCCCACTCTGCCTCAATTTATCTTTGAGCGTTCCCCCATCCACATATTGCATCACGATATAGGTGATGCCCTCTTCCTCGCCAAAGGAATAGATCTGCACAATATTTGGATGGTCTAATTTCGCCGCTGCGACAGCTTCGCGGCGAAAACGCTCCTTGAAAACCGGATCTTGCGCATGATAGTCAGGCAATACTTTGATAGCAACATAGCGATCCAGGACCGGCTGGTAAGCTTTAAAAACCGTCGCCATTCCTCCGGCTCCGATGCGTTCGACTATGCGAAACTGGCCGAGCGATTTACCAACCAGCGCATCCATATCACCGCTTGTTCCCATTTGTTGCATCGTACAATGCCCCTTCTATTCCTGCCACTCGCTTTAAGCACGCTCTGGCCCCTCAAAACAAGATTGTGTTGACCCATAACACATCTTTCATTTAACTTCTTTCGCCACTGATTATACAGGGTTAAAAAGCTGATGTCGAGAGATGCAACACAGCAAAAACTCTGCCACATCTTCCCAGAGGGGATACGGTCCGGCCAGGCCAAAAGTGGCAAACCAGTACTTTTTGCAGGACAGGCCGCCACCTGGCCATTTTCCTGCCGCGTGATCATCCTTCCAGGAGCAGTGCTTCAGGGTCTTCTACCAATTCTTTTACGAGCACAAGAAAACGGACAGCTTCGCTTCCATCAACGATGCGGTGATCGTAAGAGAGCGCGACATACATCATCGGCCTGATGGCGATCTGACCATCTACGACAACAGGGCGCTCCTTGATCGAGTGCATACCCAGGATACCAACCTGGGGCCCGTTAAGAATCGGCGTAGACATCAGCGAGCCAAAGACGCCACCGTTCGTAATGGTAAAGGTTCCACCTTGCAGATCGGCCAGGCCCAGCTTGCCCTCGCGCGCCCGCTTCGCCAGATCGACAATCTCCCGCTCGATTTCGGCGAAGCTCTTACGGTCAGCTTCGCGCACAACAGGCACAACCAGCCCTTCCTCCGTGGAAACGGCAATCCCGATATCGTAGTAGTGCTTGAGCACCATTTCATTGCCCTGGATTTCAGCATTCAGCCGCGGAAAGGCTTTCAACGCCCCTACAACAGCCTTGGTGAAGAAAGACATGAAGCCGAGTGAGACCTGGTGACGCTCTTTGAATGCCTCCTTGCGGCGGCTGCGCACTTCCATAACTGCACTCATATCGATCTCGTTGAAAGTGGTCAACATGGCCGCAGTATGCTGCGTTTCGACGAGACGCTGCGCGATGGTCTGCCGGCGTCGTGAAAGGCGCACACGCTCTTCGCGCTGTGTCGTATAGGGCACAAGCAGCGGCGGAGCCGAAGGCGCTACAGGAGGCGCTGATGATGCTGGCGCAGGAGTTGGTGCCGCCAGCGCCGGCAGCGGGCCAGACTTGTTCCGCTCCAGGTAGTTGATTACATCGTCTTTGGTCACACGACCATAAGCGCTATTCCCCTTGACTTGCGAGAGGTCTACATTATATTCAGCAGCGATGCGCCTGGCCAGTGGAGAAGGCGCCCGGTAGCTATCAATAGACGGCACCCGACCGGCAGGCAGACTCGCTGCTTCAACAGAGGAAACCTGTGGCGCAGGCTGATCGGGTGCAATCGGGGCAGAGGGCACAGGCTGCCCCTGCTCCTTCGACGCAGCCTGTGACGGTGCAGCCGTTGCTGCCCGTTCGCCAAGCAAACCCAGCACCTCGCCGACAGAAACAACGTCGCCGGATTGTTTCTCGATTTTCTGCAAAACACCGTCCTGCTCGGCGAATACTTCAACATTGACCTTGTCCGTTTCTAACTCCACCAGAGCCTCGCCCCGACTCACCTGCTCTCCCTCCTGCTTGAGCCAGTGACCTACCACGGCATCAACTATCGATTCGCCCAGAGCTGGCACATGTATTTCAACGGCCATATTTCGTGCCTCCAACTTCTTTGATGGTAGAGCCGAACGCGCCCGCAATAAGCTGCTCCTGCTCCTCCTGGAACAGCCCGGAGAAACCCGTAGCCGGGCTGGCAGACTCCGGGCGAGCGATCACGTGTAATGTGATCTTTGGATCGAGCAGCGCTCTTAAACGTGGATACATGTATTTCCATGCACCCATATTCTGCGGCTCCTCCTGCACCCAGACAACCTCTTTCAAGCGCGGATAATTGGCCAGAACACGTTTTAAAGCCTCTTCCGGGAAAGGATAGAGTTCTTCGATGCGTACCAGGGCAACATCTTCAGCATGCTCCCTTTGCTCGCTGCCCAGCAGATCAATCGTAATCTTGCCTGAACCAAGCACAACGCGGCGAATCGTGTCGGCCCGCCCCAGTGCTTCACGATCATCCATCACCGTCTGGAAATGTCCCTCAGCCAGTTCTTTAAGCGTGGCCCCTGAAAGGGGATGGCGCAGCAGGCTTTTGGGAGTCATAATCACCAGCGGGCGCGGCGCGCGCGTGAGGTAGAAAGCCTGGCGGCGCAAGACGTGGAAGTACTGAGCGGCAGTCGAGCAGTTGACAACGCGCCAGTTATTTCGCGCGGAGAGCGCCAGGTAGCGTTCCAAGCGGGCGCTGGAGTGCTCCGGCCCCTTGCCCTCGTATCCATGTGGCAGCAGCAGGACCAGCGAGGATTCCTGAAGCCACTTGCTGCGCCCGGAAGAGACAAACTGGTCGATAATAATCTGAGCTACATTGGCGAAATCTCCGTACTGCGCCTCCCAGAGAACCAGAGCTTCGGGAGCATGCACGCTATACCCGTATTCAAAGCCCATGACCGCGGCTTCGCTCAATGGGCTGTTATAGACGGCAAACGAGGCTTTTGCTTGAGGTAAGTGCTGAAGAGGGATGTACGCTTCGCCTGTATGCTGGTCATGCAGCACGGCGTGGCGATGACTAAACGTGCCCCGTTCGGTGTCCTGCCCCGAAAGGCGAATGGGCGTGCCATCGGCCAGGATCGAGGCAAAGGCCAGGGCCTCAGCCTGCCCCCAATCGATCCCGCCTTCCTCGTTCAGAGCGCTCGCGCGACGTTGCAAAAGACGAGCAAGCTTGGCATTTGGCGAGAAGCCTTGTGGCCAGGTGAGTAACTCCTGATTCAACGCCCGCAGTTTCTCAGCGGAAACTGCAGGAGGCTCTTGCCGCTCGACTTCAATCAGTTGCTCATCCTGCTCGGCGGCCTCATCTTGTGAGATGGTATACAGCCCTTCCTCGGCCTCCCGCTTCGCCCGTTCCAGAATGGTCATTGCTTCTTTGAGCATCTGCTCCGCCTCTCCGGGCTGAATAACCCCTTCCTGCTCAAGCCGGCAAGCATAGATTTCACGCACCGTAGGATGCTTGCGAATATGCTCATACATTACCGGTTGAGTAAAGGCCGGCTCGTCGCCCTCGTTATGCCCCCAGCGCCGATAGCCCACCAGGTCGATCAGAATATCCTTGTGGAACTCATCCTGATAGGCAAAGGCCAGGCGTATAGCCGTGAGAGCTGCATCAGGGTCATCCGCGTTGACATGGATGATCGGGATCTCAAAGCCTTTAGCAAGGTCGCTGGCGAAATGAGTCGAACGACCATCAGACGGTTCCGTCGTATAGCCCAACTGGTTATTGACGATAATATGCAGCGTGCCGCCCGCGCTATACCCGCGCAGATTCCAGAGATTCATGGTCTCGGCGACGATCCCCTCACCGGAGAAGGCCGCATCACCATGAATCACTATCGCACGGGCGCGTTCATTATTGCGCTTCGGAGAACCTGCTTGATCGCGCGTCTCCTGAGCCGCGCGCGTCATACCCTCCACGACCGCATTGACAAACTCCAGGTGACTTGGATTGGGCGCGAGTGTCACCTTGAGGTTGACCGACTCCTTCTCATCCAGCACGTATTCCGCGCCAAGATGATACTTTACATCGCCAACCCAGCCAAAGCGGAAACTATCGGAGATCAGCTCGTCCTCTTCCCGCTTCAAATGCATAAATTCACTCAGAATTGCTCCGTAGGGCTTTTCCAGCACATGAGCCAGAACGTTAAGGCGCCCGCGATGAGCCATGCCAATGATGACTTCCTCCGAGCCTGATTCAGCCGCCCCTCTGACTACCTCATCAAGCATAGGCACAAGGACATCTGTACCTTCGACCGAAAAACGTGTCTGGCCAGGAAAGCTCTGATGCAGGTACTTTTCAAACGCTTCAACCTGTGTCAAGCGTTTCAGCAATGTACGCCTGGCCACGGTATCCTGCGTATCGCGATATAGATGCAGGCCAACAGCATCCCGTAGCCAGCCGCGTTCTACCGGGCTTTTCACCTGGTCGAACTCATAGCTAATCGTCCCCGAATACATGGCACGCAGGACAGTGATTGCTTCCAAAGCGCTGCTGACCCCTTCGGCGGAATGACCACCGATAATATCTGGCGGCAGTTTTGCCAGGTCGGCCTCAGTAATGCCATGCGTCTCCGGCAAAAGCGCCGGATCACCCAGCGGCTCGCTGCCCAGAGGGTCCAGGTGCGCACCCAGATGCCCCCGCTCGCGAATAGCATGCGCCAGCGCTGAGGCCGCAACCACGTGCGTCACCGGATACGGCACAGCGCCTTCAACGTCCACCGCTGGTGTCTCAACCGGAGCAGCTTGCACTGGGGACCACCGCTCAAACGCGGCACGAGTCACCGCATCGACCGACGCAGGATCTTTGAGGTAACGTTCGTATAGTTCCAGGACATAGCCCGCGTTAGGTCCATGGAATGTCTGTAAATCGTCCATAGTTGTTCCTCGAAATCTTCCACCCATCGTCTTCGCCAACTCTCTCTACCCACAACATTCACCCCTTTATTCTATTTCAAAACAGCCTGAAGAGGAAAGCCCGCCAAACATCTACTCAATCATATTGAAGGGAAGCCAGAGACACACTCAAAGCCTAAACCAAGAGTATCACCAACCTCGGCACGAGCTAAAAGCATGAGGAATCAAGAGGAGGCCGGCGAACTCTCTACAATCGCTCTCTGCGCGTAAAACGTGACCAGGTTCTGGGCCAGGGTGATAACTTGCTCGCGTAGCTCCCGCGGCTCCAGGATCTCTACCTCAGATCCGAAGCTTAGCAAATAACCGCAGGCTTCATCTTTCAACTCGAAGGTGATGCGCACCGCAACCCAGCCATCTTCTCCGGGAGAGCCTATCTGCTCAAGCTGGATGAAGCGCCCGGCGTGGAAGGCACGCGCCAGCGCGCTTTGCGACATGCGCACGCTGACAATATAGCGGGGAAGATTCGCGACAAACTCGGCGGAAGATTGCCGCCAGTAGCGGGCGAGATCGAAATCGGACGGGCGCGCGCATGGCTCATCGAGAATGCTGGCCTGCTGAATGCGCGAGACGCGATAAGTGCGCGCCTGACCATCCACGGCAGCCACCAGGTACCACGTTCTGCCTTTGGCTACCAGGCCCAGCGGGTCCAGCACACGTTCAACTGTGTTTTCTCCGCGCTGATAGGTTACGGCTACTTTTCGCTCCTGCCAGATCGCTTCCTGGAGGAGCGGAAGAAACGCGAGTTGCTCTTCTCCCGGTCGCTGCCAGCCCGCCACATCGACATAGATACGCTGGCGCGCATACTCGGCGCTTTGGCGGTACATCGAGGGCAGCACTGCCAGCAGCTTGATCAGCGCGGCCTCCGAAGCCTGACGCAATCCCAGATCGTTTAGCAAATGCACCGGCCGGCCCAGAAAAAGCGCCTGAATCTCCGGGGAGCTCAGGCCGGTCAGGTTCGTGCGAAAAGTCTCGGCCAGCACCAGCCCGCCGCCAGTTCCACGTTCAGCCGTGACGGGAATACCGGCAACACTCAACGCCTCCATATCGCGATAAATCGTGCGCTCCGAGACCTCTAATCGCCTTGCCAGCTCGCGCGCTGTAATCCGCCGGTGGACTTGTAAAAGCAGCAAAATGGATAACAGACGGTCCGCTCGCATCTATCTGTCCTTATTCTCTGGCTATTTTCAGGGATCTTCGCCTTTACTCTACCACAAAAATATGACAGGGCCTGTCATATTAGATTCATAAAGTCTTGCCTGAGAGAAGCAACCGACAAAGCTTTTTGAGCATTACTAGCTCATCCCTACCACCTTGAGCAAGTGTCCCAGGCCAGGCCGCTGCCCATA
>DATGKW010000026.1:0-22977 GCA_035294465.1 Ktedonobacteraceae bacterium
AAAAACGGTATAATCGTATGGCAGGCGCTCCCCGATAAATCGGGAGAGGACCCGATCAATCGGCCCTCTATGGCGGTTTTTGGGTATATGATGCGTGATATCTGCCTTCCCTATGTACAAACGCGAGCCAGCCTCCGTCTCGCTCTGCTACAATCCTGGCCGCGTAGGAGTTTTTTTCCGTAGGAGAAAGGAAAGTCCGCGCGTGATGCCGTGCAGGGCTATCGCTGTGCAGGCTCCGGCCAGGGTCGCGAAGAAATTCACGATATCGTTATTGCACCAGGGGAGGCCACGCAGAAGGCGCGTGTGTGTGCCGCAGGAGTGAATAACCCGCTCCGTTTCGCACCGGCAGGTTGGACAGAAATACATAGCCTGGACGGTCGCGCCCAGCAGGCTATCACATAGACTGCCTGCCTGCCCACTGAGCAGAGAGATTGCAGGAAGATCTGCCCGTGATTTGTGCAGGCCCTGCGTGGCCCAGAGAACAAGGCCAAACGTGCATGCACCCAGCGCCGAAGCTACCAGGCCAGGCAAGGTGATGCCGCCAGAGGTGCCGGGCGCGACCGTCCGTCCGCTTGTGATCAGGCGTGGCTCGGCGTGGCTGAGCACGCCGAGTTCGGTCGCCCAGGTATCGGCGGTAGCTGTGGCCAGCGCTCCGGCAAAGCCCACCTCAAGCACCTGCTGAAGAGATTGGGAGTTGGTTACGCCGGAAGCGGTCGCGCACAGCGCGGCCAGACCTCCATTGGCTGCAACCTGAGCAAGATCCCTTTGCGCACCTTTGCTAAACTTATCGGCGGCCATGTGCTCTTTTTCCTTCTCGCGGAAATGCGAAAGGAGCGTGGAAGAGAGAAAGAAATAAATCAGCGAGAGGCCCCAGGGCCATCCGCCCAGCCCGAAAATGGTTGTGCCTGTGACCACAGCGCCGGCTGCACCATCTCTGGTCAGGGAACGGCGGCGGTAGGCAAGCAGCCCGATGCAGCTACTGAAAAGAAAGCCGAGAAAAAGCCGTCCTCGCCGCGAAGACTGGCGGGATATAGGACTAATGGGGGAAAAATGAGATCGTGGATCAGGTCGGTACACAGTCCCGGACCGTTTATCCGACCGGCTCTCTCTGAAAGCGGACATAAGTACGTACCTCGTCGTTGTTTTGTTACAGAATGCAGAGTTACCAGTTCTATTGTAGTAAAGGCACCGGGGAGCGGCAAGAGCGCGGAAGGGATTGCGTGAAGAGACAGAATGCATGAAGCAGGGCCGGCAGGGTAGTGCTATTGGAATTTACACCAAGAGAGAGTATCATATCAGTATGTTTCACCCTGTAGATTTTTGATGATTGTCATGCGCGGGAAAGCATGATACACTTCTGGGAAAGTGGATGTGGGCAATGGTCTGGTGAAAGCGAGGAATCAATGTGATCAGATGTAGTCACTGTGGAAAATTGGCTCCTGCAGGAGCAAGAAGCTGCCAGAATTGTGGCATGCCGCTGGCAACCGGGAAGGAAGGAATGGCGGGCGCCGGGCAATCTGAACAGCAAGAATTGCCAGCCTGGCTTGAATCTTTGCGCGCACGTGAACGCCCCGTTTCGAGTGGGTTGGGGGAACAACCATTCTCTATGGCCGAAGTGGTGGATGAAGACTCGATGCCCCGCTGGATGCGCCAGGATCGTCCGAGGATATCTGACAGTGGAAATTCAGATGCCTTTCCAGAGCTATCAAACACCCCAAAACCGGGGCCGAATACCGAGAAACAATCTTTTCCGGTCAGTGGTTTAGCGGCAGGCTCACTCATTGATGAACAATCGTTGCCGTCATGGATGCGTGACAGTCACGAAGGCGCGCAGCCAGAGACAGGACAAAGTATCTCTGCCAAAAGCCTGGTAGATCAACAGGCTCTGCCACCGTGGATAAAAAGTCTCGGCCAGACGGAGCAACAGCCGGGACCGGCTTCCACAAATAGCTACGGGCTACCTACGCACAGCCCGGTCACGCCGGGTTCGCTGCCCAATGCCGCACGTATGCAGCAGGCATCTTCGTCCCGCGACGCTCAGCGTGTGCCGCCGGCGGTCCCGCCCCAGGGTTTTTCCGCCGGTGAATTGATAGATCATCAGTCTCTACCAGGTTGGATGACTGGCGCGCAAGGACCCGGAACACCTCCCCAGAACAGGCCAGTCCCCGGTGGAGCAGGCTTCTCAGCCAGTGAGTTGATAGATCGACGCTCCCTGCCTGGGTGGATGCAGGAGAATCAGCCGGGCCTGGAGCAGTCTAAATCCACGTCTGCGTTAGGAATGCCAGGTGGGGGAAGCGAGCGGATGAGCGGGAAGCAACCGGCTTTACCAGGAAATGAGGGAATGCCAGCTTCATCGTTATTGGATATGAGTTCGCTGCCCGCCTGGATGCGCGAGGGAGAGCAGAGCACACCGCAGTCTGACGGCAGAATGGCGGCAGGCTCGCTGGTTGACCTGAATGCCATGCCAGCCTGGTTGCGTAACTCTGACAACGCGCCACAGGGTCCGAATGCGCGTGGTGGGCAGAGCCACGTCGAAGGCACACGAGTTCCCAGCCGGCCACGCAGCGGTCCGGGAGGGCAGGAACAGAGCGAGGCGGCTGCAAACGTATTTAGCTCAATGCTGGGCGTTTCTGCTTCGGCTCCTATCATACCCGGCCAGGAGCAAGCGAGCAACCTGGGAGTCTACCAGAGGCAGCCAGCACAGCCGATGCAGCCACCTGTTCCAGGATGGCAATCTCCTCAACCACCGACAGTCAATCAGAATCAAGGAGCACAACCCCAACTGTGGCAGATGTCCGGGCCAATGCCCTCGGTTAGCTCCTCGCCCATCCCAAATAGCCCTGCTCCCTCACTCTCAGGAAGCGGTAGCCCACAGCCGCACGTACAGATGACCAATATCCCTCCTCCTTTCACAGGGATCGCCGGAGCGGATAGGACAGCAGTCGGCGTGGGGAGCACTGGCAGCGCGGATGCCGCAGGCACGAAAAAGCGAGGCTTTTTCGACGCTATTCGTGACTTTTTCTTCAAATAGAAGGAGCTATCGAACAGCCCACTGAGGGCAGAGGCAAAAAAGAAATGCAAACGCAAATACAACCAGAATCCTCTCCGAGGGAAGCGCAGGGCCAGACAGCCAGATATGATCCAGAGACCGCCAAAGCTATTCTGGTGGCAGACTGTGGCACAGTGACGACCAAAGTATCGCTGCTGGGCCTGGTAGAGGGCCAGTATCGTCTCATGGCTCGCGGCGAGGCTCCTACCACAGTGGCCGCGCCCCACAAAGATGTTACCAGAGGAATTATCCAGGCAATCGAAGAGATTGAGAGAATCACGGGCCATAGATTTGTTGCGCGCGGGCGGATTCTCGCGCCTCAGCAGATGACGGGCGATGGCACGGATCTCTTTGTCGCGGCGATCAGCGCCGGGGGGCCACTGCGGCTCGTCGTGTTAGGAGCGGTTACCCCGCAACTGGCGGAACTGTCGGCTCAGGCGATTTCCGGCCTGTACGCGGAGATGCATGTGATTCCCTCGCCAACCTTCAGCGCGGCCAGAGCAAGCGGGCAGGGTCCGTGGTCTTCCGAACGCATTCAGCTGGAGTGGGAACGCCAGCTCCAGAGTATGCGCGAGCTGCAACCGCACGCAGCGCTGATCGTTGGCATGGCGGATTCTCCCGCGAAAGCCACGCCCTTGCAGGAAGCCTGCCAGCTTGTCATTAACGCCATTCAGGATCAGCAAAAGCAGGGCACTCAAGCCAGGCCGCCCGCCGTGCTTTACGCCGGAGCGCCACAGTACGTGGAGGCTGTACGGCGCATGCTGCAAGGGCATGCCGAGGTTACACGCGTGGAGACGCTCACCTCGCAGCGCCAGCTTATGCCGGTGAGCATGGCAACGACAGCTTTATACGAACGCGATGTGATCCAACAGGTGCCTGGCTACGAGCAGATGCGCTCCTGGTCGCCCGCCACACCGGTAGGCGCGGCCGCTTCTTTGAGCAGCCTGGTGCGCTTCCTGGCGCAGCATTACGCGATGAATGTCACAGCAGTCGATGTGGGAGCTTCGACCACCTCGATTATGATGGGTGGAGAACGCGGCGAATTTATCCCAATGGTCAATGCTGGCGTCGGCGTCGGCCCAAATATCGGAGCAATTTTGCAGCAGGTTGGAGTGCAACGAATTGCGCGCTGGCTACCCTTTGAGATCAGCGAGGAAGAGCTACGCCAGTACGTGATGAACCGCATGATGCATCCCCAGGTCGTGCCAACGAACTTGCGCGATTTGCAAATTGCCCAGGCGTTTGCGCGCGAGGCGATTATCCTGACGATAGAGACCGGCGCGCACGCGAATAGCCAGCAATTTAGCGCCGATCTGATCCTGGCTACGGGAGGAGTGCTGGCCCATGCGCCCAAATACGGACAGGCTATGCTGCTCCTGCTGGACGCCTTGCAGCCGCGAGGCGTGACCTCGGTGGTGCTGGACCGGACTATGCTTATTTCGCAGCTGGGAGCGGTCGCAACCGTCGCGCCGGTCGCTGCGGTCCAGGTCAATGAAAATGATGCGGTAATGCATCGCCTGGGTACCTGCGTCGTACCGTTTGGCAACCTGCCGCCCGGACAGGTCGCTCTCAAGGTTGAGGTAGAATATACCAACGGGCGCAAGGTTACTGCCGAAGTGATGAGCGGCTCAATTGAGGTGGTGCCGTTGCAGTTGAACGAGCAGGCGCTGCTTTCGCTCTACCCGGCTTCGACCGTTGACGTGGGTCTCGGCCCTGGCGAACGCGCACGCGCGGCTGAAGAGATCGATGGCGGCCTGGTGGGACTGGTCATCGATGCACGCGGGCGCCCGCTGGCTCTAGCTCAAGATGATGCCGAGCGCCAGACGCGGTTATTACAATGGATGCAGGTAATCGGAGCATAGCCGGGGAACGCGTAGTGCAGAGCCGGTGAGTTGAAAAGGCGGCCAGGGATGGTCGCCACGGTGAGGTGGCGTGAGGTGAGTTATCCGCTTGGGTGGTCCCTGACAACACGCATAGGCGTGCGCCGCGAACGCTGGCCCGGCGGTTACGATGCGAAGGCTATACCGCTGGTGAGCGTGGGCACATATGTAGAACCAGATCAGCCCGTAATGCACTTGAAGAAGACAGCCGAGGCCAACGCGCCGGTAATGGTGCCTCGCCTCTCTTTGCCCTCGGCCGTGGAGCCGCACCTTCCAGGAACAGCAAGCCGCCGGCTCTCCCTGGAAAATGAGACGATTATGGCCGGGTTGCGTGGAAGGGTGATTGCGGTAACGGGGCGCGGCGGTGTCGTGATTGAGGGGCTGGCCGCGATTGTCGCGGGCACGCTGGGCGCGGGTAAGCAGGTCGCCGGCCCTTTAGTGATCTGGCAAGCTGCGAGTATTGCGCAGGACCAGGAGCGCGTTCTGGCGGGCGCGATTCTGGTTGTGCCGGGTCCACTGAATCTGGCCATGCTGCTCCAGGCCCTCAACGCTGGAAGCGTGGGGGTAGTCGCAAGCAGCATCTCTTCGCGCGACCTGGAAAGGTTCCTACGCATCGATCTGATTGACCTGCTCCACTGCACAAACGTTGACCTCTTGCTGGCGCAACTGCCACCGCTAACTGTGATGCTGACCGAGGGCCTGGGTACCGTTGCCATGCCTACGCGCACAATCAACCTGTTGAGCAAATATCAGGGAGTGATCGCGCTGCTTTCAGGAGCAACCTCAGTCAGCGCGAAGGTCTATCCTGAACTAGTTATTCCTTTGTCCAGACAGGAGCGCGCAGGGAATCAACCCTCAACTATGCCCGATACGACCCTGAGGCCCGGTGCTCTGGTACGCGTGTGTAGCGGAAGCTACGAGGGTGCGATTGGCAAGATCAACTATGTGTTTTCTCACCAGCAACTTTTTCCCTCCGGTATCCGCGCACGCGCAGCTCGCTTAACGCTGGAAGACGGCTCGCAGCTTGTGGCACCTCTGCCTGTGCTGGAACGGATTGGCTGATCCACAATATATTGGTCAGGCTGGCAGTTTATCCACAAAATAAAGAAGTTATCCACATAATCATCGAAAAATGTGGATAACTTACGCTCGCCCGCCCGATTCTCAAAAAGTTCACCTAGCTGAAAGCGGCCGTTACAGGCTCGACTTGCAGCAGCGAGCGCCCGGTCATATCCTTTGGCTGAGGAATACGCAGAATTTGCAGGATGGTTGGAGCAACATCCGCCAGGATGCCATTGCCGCGCAGATGGGCCTTAGCCAGTTGTGGAACAACCAGGTAGAGCGGCACCGGGTTGGTTGTGTGAGCGGTAAAGGGCTGGCCGGTCTGGTAATCGATGAGCTGTTCCGCGTTGCCATGATCAGCGGTAATCAGCAAGCCGCCGCCCATTGCCAGCGTCGCCTCGACCACCTGGCCGACGCCCGTATCCACTGCTTCAACCGCCTTAATCGCTGCCTCGATTACTCCTGTGTGGCCAACCATATCAGCGTTGGCGTAGTTCATCACCACGAAGTCATACTCCCCGCTGCGAATCCGCTCCACCGCGGTCTCGGTAACGCCTGCCGCGCTCATCTCAGGTTGAAGATCATAGGTAGCCACTTTGGGCGAGGGAACCAGATAACGATCCTCTCCGGCAAAAGGGGTCTCGCGGCGTCCATTGATAAAATAGGTCACATGCGCGTATTTTTCGGTCTCGGCGGTGTGGAACTGCTTAAGACCCTGCTCGGAGATCACGCGCGCGATAGGCATCTCAACTTCGTCAGCGCGGAAAGCTACAGCCGCGTCCAGGCCGCTCTCGTACTCGGTCATCATCACGACCTGGAGATCCTCCAGGCGCGGGCCGCGATTGAACTTGCCCTCAGCCTGCGGAGGCAGTTCCGGCAGAACAAAAGCTTTGGTCAACTGGCGCGCACGATCAGGCCGGAAATTGTAATGGATCAGCGCGTCGCCCTCTCTCACCACCGCGACGGGATGACCATTCTCCATCATCACCGCTGGCAGAATGAACTCATCGGTCACTTTCTGCTCATACGAGTGCCGGATTGCCTCAACGGCAGATTGCGCGCGCTGCCCCTCGCCGCGCGTCATCGCAAAATACGCGCTGCCCGTGCGGTCCCAGCGATTGTCGCGATCCATTGCGTAGTAGCGACCCGTGACCGTCGCAACCTTCGCCGGATGCTCAGGGTTGACTTCACGCGCGCGCGCTTCCAGTTCTTTCATAAACTCCACGCCGCCAGTGGGCGAGGTATCGCGGCCATCGGTAAACGAGTGAATATACACCTCATCTATATCATGCGCAGCGGCCAGGCGCAGCAGCGCTTCGAGATGGCTGGAGTGCGCATGAACGCCACCATCACCCAGCAGACCGCAGATATGCAGGCGCGACCCATTCTTCCTCACATGTTCAATAGCCTTGAGCAACGCCGGATTCTGAAAGAAGCTGCCATCCTTAATCGACTCGCTGACGCGCGTGTAGTCCTGCAAGACGCGTTTGCCCGCGCCAATATTCTGGTGGCCGACCTCTGAATTGCCCATCTGGCCCTCTGGCAAACCTACCGCCAGCCCCGACGTGCGTACCGACGTATGCGGCCACTGATCGGCCAGCTTATCCAGATTGGGTGTGTGCGCCATCGCAATAGCGTTACCCTCTTTGCGCGGGTTAATCCCCCAGCCATCCATAATAATCAAAACAAACGGGCGCGGGCGCCCGGAAAATCTGACTGCCATGCGGTTTCCTTCTCCAAGAATTGTATTGATCGGTCGTATAACCGTTGCTATTGTATCACGAAAGGTTCTACCAATTAAGAGAGGCTGATAGATAAAAGGCGAGGCTTGTGAATGAGGGCGAGAGACTCCTCAGCCCTCATTCACAAGCCTCGCCTTTTATCAAATAAGCCATTTAGCCCACCCTGCCGCAGCCCTGCTCCACCTGCTATCGACGTGCTCTGAGGCATCGTAAGAAGGAGGAACCCGATACGTTTGCATCCAGGAGCGCAGGTTTGGGGTAGCATTTTCGAGGCTTCCAAACGGATAGCGAATAATGCCGCAAACAACCGCTCGTTTGCCTCCGGTAATGTGTGGAGCAGTGAATGGTTCTCCTGTTATCCGGCAACGCGCCATATCAGCAAAAATACGCGCTTCCATCGCCTGTCCATCAAAGCCATACTCCGCCGCATCTGCAACACTGAGCTGCTTTCCTTGCAGCCTCCTATGGATGGCCTCAAAACATTCCCTATGCTCTGCCAGGATAGGATTATCGACGAAATTCCCTTTCAACAGAGCAGAAAAATGCTCCCTCACCAACGGATTCTTCCATCCTCCCCCAAAGAGTGCAAAACGAGAGGGAAGCTCAATATTCCTGTCAGTGTATCCCAGGCTGTGAAAAAGCAGATAGGCAGAAAAATATTCGGCGGTCCTCAGACGATCTTCCAGTGGGATGGTTTGATCGAGTAATCTCTTCGGCGTATGATACCACTGGGGATCGGATGATTTAGGGGGCTGCTTTTCCAGGAAGTTTTCTCCTCTTCGCGGGGTCACTGCGGCATGATAAAAAAGTCCCCTGAGAAGGTCTTCCCTGATACGCCCCCGCTTGCCAATATTCCCATCTCTATCACACTGCATGCCCTTTTCTGCACGCACCAGCAGATCCGGAAAATGATTACATGGGCCAGCGTCCCAGCCGACAGTTACGACGTTTCCGTCAGCATCTCTAGTAACATGCGCAATATTACTGGTATTTCCCGCGTTGATAAAGGTAAGAGGAAAATATCCCCCTTCCCTCAATTGCTCTGCAATATGTCTGTTATGAACAGGGGCTAAAGGCGCGCCTTCCCCTCCCTGCATAAGATCATCAGAACGAAAATCGTAGATGGTGGTAATGCCGGTGAGATTGGCCAGGAGCTGGCCATCGCCGACCTGGATGGTATAGGCATCCTCTCTGGTTTTTGCCAGAGAGGGCGGGTGATGGGCGCAGGTCTGGCCATGAAACCCTATAACATCGGCTTGATAACGGGTCCCGGCGCTTTCCAGCAGTTCATGAACGGCCCTTGCTACAAATGCTGTATAGCCTTTTATCACCCCGGCTAGCGAAGCGTCTTTCCTGCAAGCGGCTTCCATATCTCCGTGCGCTTCAGTAATGATTCCGCGTATATGCCTGAGATCCGCTTGCAAATGCTCAGGAAAGGGCAGGCTGTGAAACGCTACATCTTTCATTATGCCGTTTGCTGCGAATTCCGTCAGCACCACGTCGGCAGCATCCAGCGAGTTGCCGGTCATAATACCAATGGCTAGCAAGTGGTTGATCATCATGACGCTCCTTAGCTTTCCTCTTTCGCAAGGGGCCTGCGGCTGTCCTCCATCATCACAACACTCCCGGTGAGTCTTCTCTCAAACCATTTATACCACTTTTTGACCCTTGCATTTCGTCGCAATCTCAAGTAGGATGGAATAACCATTTGAGTACATAACGATGGTTTTGGGACGATGCAGCAACAGCAAGCGCGTACACGCATGTTTACCGCCAGCGAGGTCGCGGAGTTTGAATATTGCCCTCTGGCCTGGTGGCACGAACAATTTGAGCCATGGGCGCATGTCGGGAGCGAAGAGCTTTTCGCGCGGCTGGTGGAACTGGAGCACGAGCACGGCGCCCAGGCGACTGCGCTGCCAGAATATCGCCTGATCGAGCAATTGCTCTTGAGACGCGGGGCCTTTGACGAAGGTCGCCGCCAGCACCAGGAGCACGCTGAGGCGGTCGAGAACATCGAAGAAGAGATCGAACTGGAGATTCGTCCAGGTAGCCAGGTCGGAGTTCGCGGACGCGGATTGCTGATCGCAGCTCTGGCGCTGGGTTCGCTGGCTCTGCTCTTGATCGTCGCCGCGCTGCTCTGGCGCTGAGATTATTTCCCGTGCGCGTTCGGGAGCGCTCTTGATACTCAGGGAGAATGGCATGCTCTGATGCATAATTTTCTCTTGACGCTTGGACTGACCTGCCTGGTGCTGGCCGCGGCCCTGGCGGTGCTGCTCTGGAACGAGCGGCGCGCCCAACGCGCACGCCTGGTTGCTGAACGCCGGCACGCATTGGGCCTGCCGGAAGGCGAACTGGTCTACGAGGACGCGGACGGTCAGGGCGAGCCGCTCTCCTCCGATGCATATCCGCTGGTCGGCAAGCCCGATTACGTCGTTCGCCTGCCTGATGGCCGTCCTGTGCCGGTCGAGCTGAAATTGAATGTTCAGGGCGTCACCTCGCCCTACAGCAACCATCAGGTCCAGATTGCGGCCTATTGCCTGATCCTGGAGGACTATTTCACGCAGGCGCCCACACATGGTATTCTGCGCTACGCTGATCGGGACTTTACGGTTGAGTACACGCCGGCCATGCGCCGGAAAGTCATTCGCCTGCTAGGCCAGATGGCTCGCTGCGGCGAACAGGAGCCACCTCCGCTTGCCCGCCAGCGCGCGGCCAAGTGTCGCGCCTGTGTTTTTCAACCAGTTTGTCCTGTTGGAAGAGAGAAATAAGAGGGAAGGGAATATATGCCAAGTGAAATAATTGAACTGAGCGGCCACATCATTGACTCCTGGACGCTTCCGCGCGCCTGGGATGTTATTATGGATCGCGGCGGCAACTTCACCGTTGAGGAGATGCGCATTGGTATCCATAAAACGGAGCCGAGCTACGTGCGCCTCAAGGTTGAAGCGCCTGATGATGCGATCTTAGATCTGATCCTTACCGAGCTCCAGCAGTTTGGCGCGTCCCTGGTCGATGGCGATGACGCGCAGACTGCCGTTGTGGAGCAGACCGGCGTTTTGCCGGCCAGCTTCTATTCCACAACCAATCTGCCAACGCAGGTGCGCGTGAAGGGCCAGTGGGTGCCGGTAGAAAATATCGAGATGGACGTGGCAATCGTGGTCGAAGCTGCCCAAAGACGCGCCTATTGCAAGCCTATGCACGAGGTTCAGGTGGGAGACCGGGTTGTCGTTGGTCACAGCGGGATTCGCGTGCAGCCTTTTGAACGCGCCAGGGAACGTGAGTCTTTCGCCTTTATGCAGAGCAGCGTCTCGACCGAGAAGGTCAAGGTCCTGGCCATCCACGAGATTGCGCGCCAGATGAAAGAGACGCGAGCTAACGGCGGAAAGATCCTCTTTGTACTTGGACCGGCAGTCATTCATACCGGGGCGGGCCGTTACGTCGCGGACCTGATTCGTCGAGGCTACGTGCAGGTTATTTTTGGTGGTAACGCCATCATCACGCACGACATTGAATCCGCGCTCTTCGGCACCTCTCTGGGCGTTGACCTGCGCAGCGGCGAGCAGGTCGAAGGTGGACACCGTAACCATTTGCGCGCCATCAATGCCATTCGCGCCATCGGTTCGGTCGAGAAAGCTGTGCAGTCAGGTTTGCTCAAAGAAGGCATTACCTACGAAGCGCAAAAACATGGCGTGCGCATGGTCCTGGCCGGCTCAATTCGCGATGACGGCCCCATGCCGGGCGTGATCAGCGATATGCAAGAAGCGCAGAAGCAGATGCGCGCGGCCCTGCCTGGGGTTCAGATGGCCGTCATGGTAGCCTCGATGCTACACGCCATCGCTACCGGCAACCTCCTGCCGGCTACGGTGCGAACGGTCGTGGTTGATATCAATCCATCCGTCGTAACCAAGCTGGCGGATCGCGGCAGTTTCCAGGCCGCCGGGCTGATCACCGATGCCGAGCTATTCTTGCGCGAGCTGGCCGAGACACTGAGCGAGTAAAGGGTTCGCATCGTTTTCATCAGACTCGACTTGCGGATACCCCTGCCTTCAGGCATGGGGAGGAAGCAAGTCTTCCTTTCTTGGGGCTTGGGCAAGGGGTAATCCCTGCCTATTGACAAAATTCGGTATATATGAGATACTTTCTGCATGGACAGAACAATTGTGGTACAACTGAAGCCAACACCAGAACAAGCGCAGATCTTGCATCGCACGTTGCAAGAACATACGGCGTGCTTTAATGTGGTTGCCCAGGTTGGTTTTACTGAACAGTGTAGCAACGGCGTAGAACTGCACAAGCAAACCTACTCTGAATTGCGTGCTCAGTACCCCGATCTTCCTGCTCAGTTAGTGTGCGCCGCTCGTGTCAAGGCAACCGAAGCCGTGAAAAGCGCGTTGACGTGGCAAAAGAAACACGCCGCCCGCTCTCCCAAGTTGGTAGCCAGGGCAAAGAAGCGGGGCAAGGAACCACCAACGTTCAGGCCTGTTCGTTGTCCACACTCGTCATCCGCTCCCATTCGCTACGATCAGCGTTCGTATTGGGTCAAGTGGAACTCCCTGACCTGTAGCCTTGCCAGTGTGGCAGGTCGTCAGGAAATGGAGTTTACCGTTCCCAAACACGCCAGGAAGTACATTGGCGGCAAAGTGTGTAGCGCTGATCTGTGCCTCCATCACCATCGCTACTTCCTGCATATCGTTGTATCGATCCCTGATCCTGTTGTTGATCCCTGCGAAGAAGTAATTGGCGTCGATCTCGGATTGAACCGACCCGCTGTGACCTCCACTCGGGCTTTCCTGGGAGAACGACGCTGGAAAGAACAGGAACGCCGCATATTTCGTCTCCGTCGCAAGCTTCAAAAGTGTGGCACCAAATCTGCTAAAAGGCACCTGAAAAAGCTTTCGGGTCAACTGTTTCGGCAGAGAAAAGACCATGACCATGTGTTGAGCAAGCGGATTGTTCAGCATGTCACGCCCGGCAGTACCATTGTCCTTGAGAACCTGACTGACATTCGAGAACGCGTTCCCCACAAGAAAGGGGAAGGCCAGAGACGTATGCATAGTTGGTCGTTCGCTCAATTCCACCGTTTCCTGTCCTACAAAGCACAGGCGCATGGGATCCAGGTGGTCAAGGTTGATCCCCGACATACCTCGCAAACCTGTAGTACATGTGGGTATCAAGCTCGCAATAATCGTCGTTCTCAAAGCCTCTTCCTTTGTCGCGCCTGTGGGTATTGCCTGAATGCCGATTTAAACGCCTGTTACAATATTCGGGAGAAGTACATCGCTTCTCTTGCCAGTGTCGGTACATCCTTCGCTGGTGGGTCGCCAGTCAAGCGGCCTCTCGTCTCAGATCTTCGGGTCTAGGGACAAGCCCCCGGCTTGAGCCGTGGGGTCACTTGACTGTCAGATAGGGCGATGACCACCGGTTTGATCTCTTCTCGTCTGGAAAGTAGATCTTTGTCCCTCGCGAACATATTGCTGAAAACGCATGAGCAGCGTATTGAGTGAATGCGCGATCTGCCAGAGTTCGTGATCCTGCTGCGTCGGTGCTCGCGCTGCCAGATTTCCGGCGGCCACCTGGCGATGGGTCTCCAGAATCTGCGCGATCCCTTCCTCAAGACGCTGATTGCGCTCAGCGGCCAGGTATGCCTGCCGGTCTAACTCGGCCCGCGCCGCCGCCAGTTCTTCCGCCTGGCTGGCCCGCAGCAGCGCTCGTTGCACGCTCCATGCTTGCAGCCAGGCAATACCAGCTCCAACCACTTGCAGCACCAGCGGACCGGCCAGAGTGCTGTAAGCCGAACCTCCATCGGCCTGAATCAACTGGCTCAAAGAAGTATCGTGCGGGCGCACGATAAACAAGCCCACAATCAGCGCCGCCTGCACCAGACCAGTGAAAGGGATCAGCCCGCGTGGCAGCACCATACCTCCAACCAGAACTGCCAGGATAAACAGGTCAAAGTCGGAGATGTTGCCAGCGGTCAGCTGGGGTTTCAAGATGAGGAATCCGGCAATGGCTGCATCAACCGCCACAATGAGCAGCACGGCGCTCGTGCCGGTGTATCCGATCCGGTTCAGAACAGCTATCAGCAGGCAACCTCCTGCCAGAATGAAAACCGTCGTCCAGAGGCGGGTTTCTGAGAAGGCACTGGGGACAAGCAGCGCGATGGCGACGAGACCCAACACCAGCACGGCACTAACGAGACGTGCGCGCCGGAGTTGCTCTTGGGCGTGTATGCCCACCCCGAACGCTCCATCCTGTGGCCCGGTCAGGGTAGCCCACCATCTCCAGATAGCAGGGCTCCTCAGAAGTGACGATGGACGTGAATCAGAAGAATACATAGAACCGGCTTCTCTTTCTTCTCTTGAAAATCCCTTTTTGATTTAAGTATACCTATTTAATTCAAGTATACTTCTACAAGTTCCCCTGTCAATAGTTTCTGGTCACTCAATGTCTACTCAAAATTGGCTCAGAACGAGATAAAATAGATTTCTCTCTGGAAAACGCGCAAAAAGAGTAGAATACGCGACTTACGTATCCGCAAGCCTGCGCGTGGCCATTTCTTCGATCCTTACAGCCAGCCTGTGTAGCTCCTCGCGCAACTCTGGCGGCTGAAGAACGATGACGGGGCAGTCCAGGTGTATGAGGTAATCGGCGGCCAGCCAGTGCAGGTGGCCAACGGAGCAGCGCATCATCACACCCTGACTCGTCTCCTCAAGGATAGCCACAGCAGGCGAGATCATCTGTTGCGCTTTCGTCAGGGTGGTTTCTAGTAGAATTTCAACCGGCCAGGTCGCGGGCGTGGTGGCCAGCGAGCGCATAACATACTCCACGCAGTCGAAATCGAGGGGACGCGTGAATATCTCATCGCGCATCTCAACGAAGTTAATACGATCCAGCCGGAAGACGCGCAGATCCTGGCGCAGATGACAGTAGCCCGTGCTGTACCAGTATCCGCCGCGATAGACCAGGCCATAGATATCGACCTCGCGCTCGCTCTCCTCGCCACGCCAATCCGCGTAGCGCAGGTAGACGCGCCTCTCCTGTTGTGCGGCAGTGCAAAGGGTAAGCAAAGTCTCGCTCTTTGGCGTGGTACTGACCGGAGGAAAAGTCAGACTCAGGGTCTCCTGGATGGCGCGCACGCGTTCGAGCAGGGCAGGCGGCAGGATACGTTCGATCTTAGCCAGAGCGCCCTCTACAGCAGGAGGAGCCACGGTCAAGCCCAGGCGGCGCACGGCCAGCAAACCCAGCGTCAGGCCCAAAGCCTCTTCTTCAGTAAACATCAAGGGAGGAAGCTGGAAGCCAGGGCGCAACCGATAATAGCCGTGCCGCCCACGTTCCGCCTCGATGGGAAAACCCAGATCCTGTAGCATCGTGATATAGCGCCGCACCGTTCGCGTATTCACCTCCAGGCGCGCGGCCAGTTCCGGCCCGCTCAAACGTCGGCGCGCTTGCAGCATCTCCAGAATGGTCAGGACGCGTGTAGCCGGAAAATACATAACTGCTTTCCTTTGAATATACTTGCCTCGATAACAACGCCACCAGGTTCGATTCTAACCGCTTTTTCTGGTAAACTCAAGAAAGAGAGAATTTCTCCTGAGAGCAGCGAACTGAAGCCAAAAGGAGTACATAATGATTGTACCCTCTGTTCAACCCATCCCGGCTTCTCTCATCCGAGATATTCAGGTTTCTGTAAGGTTTTTTCCTTCCCCTGCAAGCTGGCGATGAAGAGAGTATGTAACAATGGAGCCAGTATGTTTTTTGTCTGAAGATAGGCAGATTATTCGGCATATGGATACTGGAGAGCAATTCGCGGGCGAAGCGTCAGGGATAAGTAAGCCTGAGCGCAAGCGTTCGCGGAAACGCAGCATTATTATCTTTACCGTGATCAGCCTGCTGAATGCTGGCCTGCTGATCCTGCTCTGGACACAGTTGCTCACCCCAGCGCAGCAGAGTTCATCCCAGGCCACGCCCAGTGATCCGTTGATCGGCGCGACGGCTCCTGATTTTACTCTGACCATCCTCAATGGGAGCGGCAATCAAAAGCTTTCGCTCGCGGATTTCAAGGGCAAGCCGGTGGTAATTAATTTCTGGAGCTCCACCTGCGCGCCCTGCAACGACGAGATGCCGCTGCTGGAAAGCCAGTGGGAGCGTGTGCGAAGCCAGGGCATAGTCTTTCTGGGCATCGACGTAGAAGATACCAGTAGCGACGGTCTCAAGTTTCTCCGCCAGCACGGCGTGACCTACACCAGCGTGATCGACAGCACCGGCGCGACCCTGGTGAGCTATGGAGTGACCTACACACCGGAAACGATCTTTATCAATCGTGCGGGCAAAGTCATTAGCGCGGTCCGCCAGGAGATCACATCCCAACAGCTACAGGAAAACCTGAATAAGCTTCTGAGCTAGCAGCAGCGTGAAGTATTCAGGAAGCTGTAAGGTCTGCCAGTGGAATTGCAAGCCGGGTATCAGGCTCACAATGAATAATCGGATCTACTATTTTGTGGGTCTCCTTATTCCGAAATCTGGCAAACGCCATTGAAGGCGTTTCTCTCATCAAATCGGAAAGGAACTGGCGGTTTCGGGAAGGGAGTAAGCATGAGGAGGCGCCGGCGATATGGTAGGAATCGACTGGCTGATGCGCTCGGCGCATGTGCTGGCTGGCGCGGTCTGGGTCGGCGGGAGCATCATGTATCTGGTAGTGGTGATTCCGGCCCTACGCCTGGGCGGACCCGCGCCTAAAGTGAGCGCGGCCATCGCGGCGAACTTTAAGCGTCTGACCAATCTCTGCATTGGCGTGCTCCTCTTGAGTGGCGGCTACCTGGTCTTTGAGCGCCTGACGCAGACGACGCTCGGCCTGCCTTATGTGCTGACTCTGATACTCAAAATTGTGGCCGCGCTGGCGATGTTCGCCCTGGCTCTCTATATGGGGCAGAGCGATGTGCGCAAGCTTGCCAGGCGTTCAACGCGCTTCTCGCAGACCGCGCCAAAGCTGATGGTGGCACTGGGTGTGCTGGTCTTTGTGCTGGGAGCGCTGCTCAATCTGCTCTTTGAGCTGTCTATCGCGTCAAGGTAACGAAGGTGGAGCTTATTTCATGATAACGACAAAAAGCGCGTCATCTGAGCAACAAGTGGAGGATCAGCAGCCTCGCCGGCGGAGGCGCAAACTTCCCTTGAGCTTTTTGCTGGCCGGAGTGGTCATCCTGGGCGCTGTGGCGTATCTGATCTACGCGAATACGCAGAGCAATGCAGCCTACGACCTGACCGTCTCGCAGTTGTTTCAGTGCAAGAGCTGCCTGGCGCAGGATGTGCGAGTTGAGGGCACAGTCCTGAAAGGCTCCATTCAAAACAATAGCGCCACACAGCAACTCTCATTTGTCATCTCCGATGGCAGCAAGAGCCTGCCGGTTGTCTATACCGGCGTGGTGCCCGATATTTTTAGCGCCGGCATTCAGGTTGTCGTTGAGGGACGGTATAGCGGCCAGGGCGCTTTCCAGGCCACAACTCTGTTAACCAAGTGCCCGTCAAAGTTCACGGTCGCCACACCCACTCCCTGAGCCGACAAAAGATACGTATCCTTCTGCCGATCTGGCAAACATTTCGATCTGCATTTGTTTGTACCAGAGCGGAGAGGAAAGGGGTAGCAGCGTGCATTTTTCTGATCTCGGTGTGATTGCGTTGATCCTGGCGCTCGGTTTCGCCGTCTATACGCTTGTGGCAGCGGTGGTAGGAGCCGCACGCAGCTCTCCCCAGCTTGTGGCAAGCGCCAGGCGTGGTGCGCTGGTCGTGACTTTCTTTCTGCTGCTGGCCTCGGCGGCGCTGGTGATCTCTTTCCTGACGCATGATTTCGGCGTGGTTTACGTGGCCGATCAATCTAGCCGTTCGATGCCCTGGTACTTTGTGGCGGCAGCCTTCTACAGCGGCCAGGAAGGCTCTCTGCTCTACTGGGCGCTGATGCTCTCGGTCTTCTCGGCGATTTTTGTCGTTACGTCCCGCCGCGCGCCCGCACAGCTGGTCCCCTACGTTATCGCGACGCTGATGGCGATTGAGACTTTCTTTGTTCTGATGCTCATCACAGTTTCCAGCCCGTTCGTGCGCTTTCCCGGCCAACCGCCGGCTGATGGTGCTGGCCTGAATCCCCTGCTGCGCGATCCGGGCATGCTGGTTCACCCGCCTACGCTGCTGATGGGATTCATGAGCTTTTCCCTGCCCTACGCCTTTGCCGTAGCGGCGATGATCACAGGACGGCTGGATAGCGAGTGGCTGCGCTCGATTCGCCGCTGGATGCTGGCCTCATGGTGTATTCAAACGGCGGGTCTGCTGCTGGGCATGTGGTGGTCCTACCATGTGCTGGGCTGGGGCGGCTATTGGGAGTGGGACCCGGTGGAGAATTCCGCGCTCTTCCCCTGGCTGACCGCGACGGCTTTTTTGCACTCGACGATGGTGCAGGAGCGCCGGGGCATGCTCAAAGTCTGGAATCTGGGCCTGGTTATTGCCTCGTTCGCGCTCTCGATCTTTGGCACATTTGAGGTGCGCAGCGGGCTGATCAGCTCGGTTCATTCTTTCGCTTATTCAGCAATTGGCGGCTATTTCCTGCTCTTCCTGTGCATTGTGATCGTGTTTAGCCTGGGCCTGTTTATCTTTCGTCTGCCCAGACTGCGCCCCGAACAGGAGTTTGACTCACTGATCTCGCGCGAGGGCAGTTTCCTGCTGAATAATTTCCTGCTGGTGGGCATCACCGCCGCCACGCTCTGGGGCACGCTCTTCCCGCTGATCTCGCAAGCCTTTGGGCATCTGAGCGAGGAAGTCGGCGCACCTTTCTACAACCGCGTCGATGGCCCGATTTTCGCGGCCCTGATCCTGGCTATGGGAATTGGCCCGCTGCTGGCCTGGAGGCGCACGGGTACGCACACGCTCTGGCGCAATTTGCTTACCCCAACGGTGATCGCTGCCGCCTGCGCGCTGATCCTGCCGCTGGCCGGCGTGCGTGACATCGCCGCTAATGTTGGCTTCACGGTCTGCGCATTTACGGCCGGCGCGATTCTCTACGAGTTATGGCGCGGCATGCGCGTGCGCCACAGTCACGGCGAACCCTATCCCGTTGCTCTGGTGCTGCTGATCCAGCGCTACCGCAGGCGCTACGGCGGTTATATCGTGCATCTGGGGCTAATTTGCCTGGCCATAGGCGTAATCGGCTCGCAGGTTTTCCAGCAAGAGCAAGATGCCAATCTCAAGCCGGGCCAGTCGGTGACAATTGGCGACTATCGGCTGGTCTATTTCGGCAACACCGACCTTACCTATCCCGATGTGGAGATCATCTCGGCCCAGCTTCAAGTCTGGCACGACGGGCAGTTGCAGGAGTATATCTATCCCGCGCGCCTGTTCTATCCAAATTTTCAGAACGAACCGGCCAGTTCCATCTCGATCACGACCGAGGGCCTGACTGACCTGTATGTTTTCCTGGCCGATTGGAATGGCGCGAGCCAGGCTTCGCTGCGCATCTTCCTGAATCCCTTAGTACCTCTGATCTGGTGCGGTGGCCTGCTAATGCTCCTGGGTGGTATCATTTGCTGGTGGCCCGAAAGGCGTCGCCGTCGCAGCGACGTTTCACGAGAAACGCCCTCCGTGGCCCGCCCGGCAGCCTCCAAGCAAGAAAAGCCGGCGGTGGCGAGTGCGACTCTGGCGAGCGCGCGGGCAGGCGAGGGAGGCGAGACATGAAGACGCGCCGCCCGCTGTTTCTTCTGCTCGCACTGCTAGCACTGGTGGGCGCAGCCTGGTCATATACGCTGCTCTCCAGCCCGCCCCAACGCACACTGGACCAGCGGGCGTATGATGTAGCCGCGCAATTGAAGTGCCCTGTCTGCCAGAACGAATCGGTGGCCGATTCATCGGCGTCAATCGCGCAGCAGATGCGGCAGGTCATTCGCGAGAAGCTGCAAGCCGGCGAATCTGAGCAGCAAGTGCTGCAAGATTTCGCGGCCCATTACGGCAATCAAATTCTGCTCACACCGCCGCAGCAAGGCTTTAACCTGCTGGCCTGGCTGATGCCGGTCGCACTGTTGCTGCTCGGCCTGGGCCTGACCGGCTTCGTAGTGCGCGACTGGCACACACAGGGTCAGCGGCAACAGGCTCAAGAAGAGGAGTCAGCAAGTGAAGAACCGGCCCCGGATGATCCCGAACTTGAGCAATACCGGAAACAGCTTGAGCAGGAACTGAAGGATGAGGACTGGCTCTTCGGCGCAAACGGCTTGCGGGACACAGGAAAAGAAGCTGACCGCATAGGAACTGGCGAGTGAGGATTGGCAATCCGGCCGATCCAGATGGAGATAAACGAAACGCATGCAACCCATTCAATTGATCGTTGCTATACTGCTGGGCCTCGCGGCCCTGACCTTCGTGCTCTACCCGCTCTACCGCCGCCCATCGATGGCGAGCGCAACGCCGGGCGCGGCCAACCTGAGCGAGCGGGAGCAGAACGCGCGCCAGGCCCTGCAAGAGGTTGAGTTCGACTTTCAACTCGGCAACCTGGACGAGAAAGAGTATCGCTCCCTGCGCGCCCGCTACATGGACCGCGCCCTGCTTGAGATGAGAAATCGCCACCGGCGAGAAAAGGAGCTTGATGCGGCAATCGAAGAGGAGCTGCGCAGGCTGAGAGAAGCCGAGCAGAAAGACCCGGAAAGCCACAAGGTAGAAAGCGATGGGCATGTCTAATAAAAAGCACAACCCCCGGCCGCTGGTCTTCCTGACCTGCTCGCTGCTGATCTTTCTCGTTGCTCCCCATCTGACAGGGGTGGTTAAAGCGGCCAGCGTGGGTCAGCCGGTGGGTACCCACCTGGGAAGCACAGTCAGCGCGGGCGCGGGCCATATCTCCGGCCAGCTCCTGGACGGTAGCCGCAATAACGCACCCGTGGCCAATCAGAGCGTGACCTTGCAGATGGCTCAGGGCAACAATGCTCGCGACCTGCTTTCGATTACGACCGATGCCCAGGGCCGCTACGCCTTCGGCGCGTTGGAAAGCGACTCTTCGGTGCAGTACGCGATCTATACACTCTACGAGGGCGCGCAATACTTCACCGATCCGATCAGCCTGAACAAAAAACCCGACCAGCAAATCAACCTGACGGTTTATGACGCTACTACCAGCGCGGCCAATCTCGCCGTGATACAGGCTTCCATTCTGATCGACAAGCCCAATACGCAGGCGGGCACGCTGACGATCTCAGAAGATTTTGTCTTTGAGAATCTGGGCGATACCACCTATGTTGGCGCGGTCAATGGCAGCCATGGCAAACCCAATGCGCTGAGCTTCTCGCTGCCACTCGGCGCGCGTTTCCTCTCGCTGAGCAACGGCTTCAACGGCTATACTGGCACCCAGATAAACGGCGGCTTTGCCAGCAACGCAGCGGTCCCGCCCGGCACATCGGAGTTTTCGTTCTCGTTCCAGGTGCCATATAGCGGCACCGGCTACCATTTCGTGTATCAGGCGATCTACCCTACAGTCTCGCTTTCGCTGCTAACGCCAACCAGCTTTTCAGTTCTACCGCAGCAGGGCCTGACCGCGAAGGGACCAAGCAACACACAGTCGGGGACGTATTCGTTGTTTGAGGCGCAGAAGCTGAGCGCGGGCAAAAGCGTCCAGGCGCAACTTGGTGGCCTGCCCGTTCCCGCTAAAGCAACGCCGGCGCAGCAGTCGCAAATCGATCCCTTGCTGCTCTGGCTGGTCGGTCTGCTCATTCTGCTGCTGATCCTCGCCGGTATTGGCGGCTACTTCTACAACACACGCCGACGCCGGGCAAGGCTCGCGAAGAGAAAACAGGAGCTGCCTGCACGTAAAGGCGCGACATCCGGCAAGAAGGCCACGATTGTAACGACGAAAGAGGCGTTGCTGCGGGAGATGCTGGAACTGGATAAAGCCTATGAAGCGGGCAAGATGAAGAAGGCAGCTTACCAGGAGCAACGCGCCCGGCTCAAGGCTCGCCTGCGCAACCTCATGGACGAACAGCCAGTGAAGCGCGGGGAAGCGGCGAGCAAAGCTGCCCGCAGTGGTAGCAGGGAGGAGAAGTGAGCGCTCCGTATGTGGAAATTCACGGCTTGAAGAAAAGCTTTGGTCTGAAGCCGGTTCTGCGTGGCATCAATCTGACGCTCAACGTAGGCGAGCGTATGGCGCTGCTGGGAGCAAACGGCGCGGGCAAAACAACGCTCCTGCGTATCCTGGCGGGCCTGACGCGCCCGGAAGCCGGACAGGTGAGCATCGACGGCCTGGATCTCGGCGAGCAGACGCGTGAAATCCAGAGCAGGGTTGGCTTTGTCGCCCATCAGCCCTATCTCTACGATGAATTGACCGCGCAGGAGAACCTGCTTTTCTTCGCGCGCATGTATGCGGTGAAGCAGCCCCGACAGTGCGCGGCGGCTCTGTTGGAGCGCGTTGGCCTGAGCAAGAAGGCGCGCGAACGGGTTAGCTCGCTTTCGCGTGGACAGCTTCAGCGCCTGGCCCTTGCTCGCGCGCTACTACACTCGCCGCAGCTACTTCTGCTCGACGAACCCGACACCGGGCTGGATCAGGACGGGCTGAAACTGCTGGCCTCGCTGCTGCAAGAGCACAGCGACCGGGGCGGCACGCTCCTCTTCACCACTCACGACCTGGAAGCAGCCATACAGCGCAGCGAACGGGTAGTGCTCCTGAGCAACGGGCGCGTGGCCTATCAGCGCGAAACCCCCGGCATGGATCAGGAGGATATCCGCCAGGTTTATCAGGAGGTGGCGCGATGACCCTGCTCGGCCAGGTCTGGACTATCCTCTGGAAAGATATCCGCTGCGAACTGCGCAGCAAGCAAATGTGGACTGGCATGGGCCTGTTCGCTCTGCTGGTCCTGGTCATTTTCAACTTCGCCTTCGATCTGCGCGTGGATAACGAGGCAGCGGTCGCGCCCGGCGCGTTGTGGGTGGCCTTCGTCTTCGCCAGCTTCCTCGGCCTGGGCCGCACGATTGCCACCGAACGCGAGAAAGGCTCGTTTGACCGCCTGCTGCTCTGTCCGGTGGATCGCCGGGCTATCTATCTGGCCAAGCTGCTAGGCAATGTGCTCTTTATCGGGGTCGTGGAACTCGTTGCCATTCCGGTCTTCGCAATTCTCTTTAATCTCTCATTCTCGATAGGCATGTTGATTCTTATCGTCCTGCTGGGAACAGTGGGCATTGCCAGCGTGGGCACCCTGTTCTCGGTCATGGCCGCGACGACCGCAGCCCGCGAACT
>DATGKW010000027.1:0-17634 GCA_035294465.1 Ktedonobacteraceae bacterium
TAGCTGCCCGGCGACATAGCCAAAAGAGATGCCATTAATGAGATTTGTCAGGTGAACAGCGGTGAAGCAAAGCGCGGAGATCAGGACAGCAGGCCAGATGCCTGCCGGCAACAGGGCGCGCAGAATCAAGCCACGGAACATTCCTTCCTCGGCAAAACCGGTTAGCAGCGAGAGCGCTATGGCTGATACTAAGATAGATTCCGAAGCCTGGCTAACGAATCCCAGGACTCCAAGCAGTGGCAATCCAACGAGCAAGAGAAGCGGTATCAGGCAGATCACTACCCCCTGGCCATTTATCCCACGTGTGAGGCCCACCCTGGACCACCATCCAAGCAAGAAGATGGGCAGCACCACAATCAAGACCAGTAGCACCTCACCAAGCAGGTTGGCCTGCAAAAGAGAAAGATGGAGGGATAAATGCGTAATCATCAATATGAATAAAAAAAATCGACCCAGGATGAGCAATAAAGCAAGCCAGTACACGAGAAAAAGCAAGGCGCTGAGATATGGATGGCGCTCAATCCAGCGCTTCAGGGAAGCAAAGCGGGAAGACCTATCTTCTGTAATATCTGTTGGGGACGGAGTATTTGCAAGAGGGTTCTGCATTCGCTCCCACGTCCTTTCTGCAATAGTTGTAATTATTTTCTTATTCATCGGTGCTGAACCCAAAGATACAATACCATGTTTGCAAATGTATCACAAATTGCCGTTGACATCCTCATCCGTATGCCTGTATAATGCATTTGTACAAATATCTCTTCGTGGAGGTCTTTGATATCTATGCCAGCTCACCGCTAGCTCCATCCGGTTTCGCCTTTACTGGCTGAAAGCGGCATCACGCTTGCTTTACGACTTGTCCACGCATATTCTCGATAAGAGATGTATCTGGTCGCTTCACCTCCGGTCTAGGTGTTGAGTGCTATGCTCTCTTATTTGCGAAGTATCTTGTGTTGGAGTTACGAAGGCAAGCATTCGATGGTGACACAGAAGCATGGAGAAAGCGCGCGGCAAACAGGTGTCAGGTATGGATCTCCGGCAAGCAGATCGCCGATTCTCCCCCATTCACTGCACCTCTAGCGGCTTATGCTGCTTTTGTCACGGCTAAAAATGGTATCGAGCTGTTTTTAGCCGGTCTATAAGCAATTACATGGCCTCTTCATAACCCCTTGCTGGCTCCCATCGCTTCTTCGAAGTATCGTTGCAACTGGTTTGCTTTTCTACCGACAGAAGAGGTTTTCAATGTCACAAATAGAGAGACATTATGAGCTGGCCCGGCATCATGTGCTCGCGGGCCAATCTTATGACGCTGATGAGCCAGAGGGCGTAAGAACTGGTTTTAACCATGAAATGGAGCGACTGGAGAAGTATGCTCCGGTTGAATATGCGATCACCAGACGCTATCTGCTGCGCTATATCCCGGAGGATGCGGCGGTTGCAGATGTTGGTGTAGGTGTCGGCCATTATAGCGAACTGCTGGCGAGACGTGGCAGCAAAGTTCATCTGGTGGATGTCGCGCCTCGCTTGCTGGGAGCAGCGCAGGAACGATTGCTAAAGGCAGGATTGGAAGAGCAAATTTTGAGCATCACTCATGCCTCAGCAACAGATCTCTCATTTATTCCCGATGAATCCTGCGACGCTGTCTTGATGCTTGGCCCTTTTTACCACCTGAGCTTGCCAGAAGAAAGGCGTAAAGCAGCTGCCGAGGCCCACCGCATTTTGAGAAATGGAGGACTGCTCTTCGCAGCGGGAATTAATCGCATGACGATGCTGAGCTGGATCTACAGGGATGGGCCTGAGAGTATTCTGGAAGAGCTGGAGTGGCTGAAGCTGTATCTCAAAACAGGCAACTTTTCACCTGTTGAGTCTGGTGTGCCTCCAACAATCTACCTGACTACCATCGCTGAATTCCGTACTAATTTCCTGAATTTTCAGGAGATTGTGCTGGCGGGCGTCGAGTCTTTCGCCCAATTCCACGAAGAGAATTTGCTCAAGCTTTCATCTGAGCAGGCTGAAGCCTGGCTTGATCTGATTGAGGAGACAGGAAGAACACCTGAAGGACTGGGGCTAACGGGGCATTTTCTGTATATCGGACGAAAATGAGCAGCTCATCTGTATGCAAATAGCTCATTCCTCGTGGGGATAGTTGAGAAGCTCCATGATTTCAGAAAATCATGTACGGCTCAGTACTCGTTGCTGCTTCAAAGAAGAGCTACTACAGCGTGGCAACAGGAAAAGAGCTTTCTCTTAAGTGTGATAGGATGGTGAAAGAAGCACAAACTTTTTGCAATCGTTACAAGAGGAAGGAAGACCTATGGCACCAATCCAGTTTGGATGGGCCCTCAACGCCAGTCCCGTGGAGGGAATGACCCCATCACAATTTACGCAGGCAGTCCAACAGCAGATACAGCGGGTCGAAGCATATATTGACTCTCTCTGGTTCGTTGATCACGTACAATTCGGTGATAGTCCGCTGCTTGAGGGATGGACAGCGCTGACCTATCTTGCGGCTCAATATCCACAATTCCATATAGGGCATATGGTTCTCTGCCAATCCTTTCGCAATCCTGCATTGCTCGCAAAGATGGCGGCCACTCTCCAATACCTGAGCAATGGGCGGTTCATCTTTGGCATAGGCGCAGGCTGGCACGAGGAAGAGTATCGCGCCTACGGATACGAGTTCCCATCTGCTCGCACTCGTGTCGAGCAGCTTGAAGAGACGCTCCAGATCGTGAAGGCCCTGTGGAGCGAAAGGCAGGTAACATACAGGGGGCGGTATTTTTCGGTCAACGCCGCCTTCTGCGAGCCTAAACCGGATCCTGTTCCGCCTATTCTCGTTGGAGGGAAAAGAACTCGTATGCTCCAGCTAACTGCCCGCTACGCCGATGGGTGGAACGCCGCCTGGTTGAGCCCTGAGGAATACAAACAGGGAGCGGGCATTCTTGAACAGGAGTGCCGCAAGATAGGCCGCGATCCGGCGCAGATCCAGCGCAGCTGGTTTGGCCGCTGCGTCTGTGTCTCTTCTAGAGAAGAAGCCAGGGCACTTGAAGGAAGCGGACTACTAGGAACACCTGAGCAGATTGTCGAGCAGCTCCAGACTTACATCGATCTCGGCATTCGATCCTTCATGCTTGGCAGTAGAAACCTCTCCGACACGACAACAGTTGAGCTTCTGGCGAGGGAAGTGTTGCCGCAGGTGAAGAGTTAGCACCAGGGTGAATATATGTGAAAAACCAGGCTTTCAAAAAGTTCGGGTAGGCTCTCCCGCATTGGCGGACGTCTGAAAAGCCAGCCGGAAAAGCCGTTCCTCTCATAGAAGGCCGCTTGAGCGGGTCCTGCCCCGCTTCATTGTGGGCCTGCTGCTGCATGACCAGCTTGCCACGTCTACCGGCAGGGATAGCGTATAGCAACATTCGTGTAGGGTAGGTGGTCCCCGATCAATTGGGACAGGACACGATAAATCGGCCCTCTATGGCGGATGCGGTAAAAAAAGTAGTTACAAGCATATTTGTCTGCCCACGCGCTGCACAACCTCCAGGATTGTGTCTACGTCGCGCTCGTTCAGGTTATAGTGCAGAGCGCAGGAGCGGATGGCGTAGCGACCATCCAGTTCGGTGCCGCTGACAAAAGCTTTTTCGCCGCCGAGCATCAGGTAGCGAACGATTTCTTTGTTGAGCACACTCAGGTGTCGGTCGTCTCCGCGCAGGGAGGTTGGTGCGTAGCGGAAGCAAACGGCGGTCAGGTCCGTTTCAGCCAGCAATTCCAGGTCGGGTACGCTTCGGATCTGCTCCATCATATAGCGGGCCAGGGTAGTATGGCGGATGATATGTTCGCGCAGGCCCTCGCGCCCCAGTTGGAGCAGGACCCCGAAGAGCTTGGCGGCCAGGAAATGACGTGTCTGGTACATGCCGATCATATCAAAGCGCTCGCCCATGCCAAAGCCTTCGTCTTCCATCAAACACAGGTAAGAAGCCTCGAAGCCGAAAGCACCAGCCAGCATGTCTTTATCTCGTACAAGCGTGCAACTGCAGGTATTGGTTGCGGCCAGCCATTTATGCCCATCCAGCGCAATCGAATGCGCACGCGCCAGGCCATCACCATAGAGATGTTCAATGCGCGGATCGAGGAAGCCGGGCCAGCCGTATGCGCCGTCGATGTGCAGCCAGAGATCCTCTTCGGCGCAGAGATCGGCCAGGGCGCTCAGTGGATCGACCACGCCGGTATTGACTGTGCCAGCGCTGCCAACGACGCCGATGGGCCAGAGGCCGGCCTCGCGGTCGTTAGCAATCGCCTCGCGTAGCTCTCGTAGATCCACGCGGCGCTCGTCATCTACGCCAATGCGGCGATAAGCCTTGAGGCCAAGACCAAGTAGGCGCATCGATTTCTCGACGCAGCTATGTACCTCCCGCGAGCCATAGATGACAAACTGAGGATGATCGCCTTGCACGCCGTTTTCCTGCACATCCCAGCCATATTTCTTTGAGGCCCAGTAAAGCGCTGCTGAAAGGCCATGAAAGTTTGCCAGCGAGCCTCCATTGACGAAAATGCCGCCGCTGCCTACTGTGGGAAAGCCAATCAGTTCTTCCAGCCAGCGAATCACCAGCTTCTCGACTTCGGTGGCTGCGTGCAGACCTTTGGCTGAGGTTGGATTCATCACGCTGGCCAGGTGATCCAGGAACATGCTAATAGGAGCTGCCGCCGGGTTGACCCAGGGCGAAAAGGTTGGCTGTTGATTGCCCACGTCATACGGCATAATCTCCTGGGCAAAGTAGCTCAGGATTTCGTGCGCGGACATCCCCTGCTCCGGGAGAGTGCAGGTGCGCAACCGCTCCAGGACCTCGCGCGATGGGGGAGTGTAGACGGGCTTGGAAGGCCGGTCGGCGTAGTACGCTGCCGCCAGCTCTGCGACTTGCAAGCTAGCTTCATGGAATTCTTCCGGCGTCATTGCTAATGGTGAAGGATGATCAGTATAGTGTTGCCTGATCTCAAGAGATGAGAGGCTACTACTTTGATGCATGGACGCTTTCCATCCTTTCATTAAGAAAACTGTCGCAATTTTGAGTATAGCAAGTCTGTCCAGTCTAGAGGCTTTTTCTATAGGCAAAATGACTATATATCTTTACACAAAAATCTCCCGATCTCCCGGCGTTTCTACACGAACTGTCGCGCTTGCCGGATCGTTGCCGCGTTCTTTGTGCTTAGATTGTGAAGGAAACCAGGAGCGCAGGCAAAATTTTTGGGAGAAAATTGTGTGGAGATTATACATGGGTCGCCGGCTGTGCTGAACTATAACCTTTGCTTGTTGACAAAGAAGTGGTTATGTAGTCAAATGTAGCCATAAATAGTTCCATACCAGAATAGGCGACGAGATGGCATTCTGGTATTTTTCGTCCAGAGGCCCGGCGCGCGAAAAAGGAGAGAAACCTCTCATCGTTAGTTATTCCTGCGTCCTCGCTCCGGGCCGCTTAAGTATGAGGAACACTTATGTCAGCACTCCCGACAGAGACAGGGCTAAAGGCCCATATGACAGAAGGGCTGACTCTGGCATATGTGCGGAAGCTGGAGCGCCAGAGAGACCGCGCACTGGCTCTCTTGTTCTTTCTCAGCGTTCTTTCGTTTGTCTGGCTCCTTTTCCGCTTTGATGGTGGTGCTGGCCAGGATGGCCCTGCGCTTTTCTCCGACAGTATGGGCGCTCTGACCTCCTTTCTGAGCGCTTACTGGGTCCTTCAGGTGGCCTATCAGGCCAGTCGACCGCCGGTTGTGCTGGCCAGGCGCTATCGTCTAGCTTCACTGTTAGTTGGCCTGGCCTTCCTCATGAACGGGCTCGGAAACCTCTACTATATTTACTACCAGTATGTTTTTAAACAGGAGCCACCTACTCCTTCCTACGGGGATATCGGCTTTACCCTGGCCTATATTCTGGGGCTGGCCGGGCTACTGCTGCTGCCGGGCAGGTTAAAGAGCAGGCGACCCGCTCCCTATGTCCTGATTGACGTGCTGATTGCTCTCATTTGCCTGTTCGGGATCAGTTGGTATTTTCTCATCAATCCTCTTCTTAACCAGTATCAGCCTGGAGCATTTTTCCAAACCTTCGTAGGCGTCTCTTATTTGTGTTGGGATACGCTGCTCATTCTGGTTCTTATTTTGTTTGTTCATCTGCGTACTGACGCTATTTTTCGCCCTTCTGTCCTTATAGGAAGCCTGGGAATACTTGTGGAGCTCTGGGGCGATGCGAGCTATGCTTATGTGTCCAGCTCCGGCCATTATCAGTCGGGGATGGCCTGGATTGACCCTTTCTGGTTTATTGGCTATCTCTTAATTGCCTTTGCCTTTCTTTATCAGTATAGCGCTATTGTTCGCCAATCTTACACGCAGAATGTTCTTGCGGCTCACACAGCCAATAAATCGAAGCCTGCTCAAGTGAGCTCAACCTTCGAATATCGCTTTGTCTTCTTGCAAAGCTTGATGATCTATGGGCCATTCATTATGCTCATATCGCTTACACTTTATAGCCAGTTCAGGCCCGGCACCAGTGCTATGCATTTCCTGGATATTCTTTGCGCTGTTGTGTTCGTGCTGGTTGTCGCACATTATATACTGGCGACCCTCGACAATATGCGGCTTGTGCAAGAGAAAGAGCAGAGTCGGGCGGAAGCAGATCTTTTGCGCAAATCTACAGCCAGCTTGAGCAGCGTGCTCGAAATGGACCTCCTCTTGAATCATATTGTGACGATTGGCGCGACTGAACTGGGCTTTGACGCAGTTGCGCTCATCCTCATTGACGAATATGATCGTCCCCTCAATGAGCAGAGCAGCCTGCTAGCGCGGGCTGTAACCTCAGGGGGTGCGCCAGTCATGTCCTGGCGTGTGAGTGGGCAAAAGGTGCCGTCGTGTCTTGCGCAGTTAGGAAAAGTCAGTGAGTTTTTCTGGTCCTCGGCCCAAGCTCATGTTCCCACGCCGGTCCATCAATGGCATAAAGAGCAGCGCATTCAGGCTTCGCTCTTCGCGCTCCTCATTTACCAGGGCAAAGTTCAAGGCTGCCTGGCCTTTTCTCTCCGCGCCGCTCGGCAATTTACTCCCCACGAGCATTATCTGGTCCAGGCTTTTGCTGAAGAGGCTGCAAAGGCCATTGAGCATGCGCATCTTTACGAGCTAGCCCAGGAAAACGCGCTCTTCGCCCAGGCTATGTCTAATGTAGCGGCTCGCCTGAACTCGGTTATCGCGACGGGTATGGGAATGGGAAACGAAATTCATCATTTGATCTGCACTGAGGGAGCAAATGCTCTGCGCGCCGATTTAGCTATTCTCTACGTCTATCAACCGGACGGCCAGTTTCTTCCTCAAGCCGCCGTTGTCGGTGAGACTGAACCGCAAACCTTTCCCCAGGAATGGCCTCCCATTTCTGCTTATGATTATCATACGTTGTTGCTCAATTCTTCTCGACCGGCTTTGCTCCAAATCGGGCGATCTACAGGCTTACGAACTGAACTAAATAGCCATGCGCGAGCTATCAGGGATCTGGAAGAATGGAAATTGTCAACGGGGCAACACCCGGCTATATCCTCGCGTTTGCCTACATTTCAAGTAACGCCTGGTGCTTCACGTTTTCTGCCTGTACCCTTCCAGTCTACTCGCGCTGCGCTGGTGCGGGTAAACAGCAATCTGAATCCAGTCCCGCGTCACTTTCTGACGCTGCAGGAAGCTCTGCAACGGCGCTGTGTCTCTGCGGCTATTCTGGCGCCTCTGATCGTCCACCAGACACCCATGGGCTTGCTTGTGCTCGCGCGCACGCACAGGCCAGGCTGCCAGGAGAAGAGGGCCTTTGCGCGGCAGGATCTCGTGCCCGCTCAGGACTTCGCCGGGCAAGCTTCGATTGCTTTTACCAATGCCCGGCTGTATCACCAGTTGCACACGGCCCACCGCCGTATGCAAGAACTTGATAAGCTCAAGGATCAGTTTATGGTGACAGCCTCTCATGAGTTGCGCACTCCGCTAACAGCGGTGCAGGGCTACCTGGAACTGCTCGCTCATTATCAAGGTTCGCTTTCGCTTGAGCAACAGCAGGAATTTCTGGAAAAAGCCAGCCGCGGCTGCGATGAGCTGGTGCTGCTTCTGAATAATGTCATGGATGTCAGTCGCCTGGAGATCGAAGCTGGCATTCGCGCGGCTCACCTCGAACGAGTTTCGGTCCGGGAAGTGGTTGAAAGTGTGGTTGATCTGATCCTCCTTCAGGCAGCCCAGGAGAACCGGGATCTTCAAATCACTATTCCTGCTCATTTACAGGTGAAAGCTGATCCTACGCGTTTGCGTCAGGTTGTGCGCAATTTGAGCGTAAACGCGCTCAAATATTCACCGCCGGGTACGCCTTTGCTCTTCTCCGCCCGCCCCGTCTTTACGCAGAAGCCTTCCGTGATTCTGCGCGTGACCGATCGTGGCAAGGGTATTCGGCCACAGGATCAGGCCAAACTTTTCCAGCGTTTTGTGCGCCTGGAGAGTGATCTGAATAGCACCGTGCGTGGCTCAGGCCTGGGCCTTTATATCTCGCGCCGCCTGGTTGAGGCTATGAACGGAAGAATCTGGGTAGAGAGCACGGGTATACCCGGCAGCGGTAGTACATTTTGCATCCAGCTCCCTATGGCCTGAAAAAGAAGAAAACGTTCACAGTATTGCCTGCCTGCAAACGTTCTCTTGAGAGAACAGAAAGCTAACGGCTCCCTTTTTTCGCAGAGATGCTATTTGCAGCTTCAGCCGCATCTGCCTGCTTTTTTACCAGCAAGGGTACGTGCTGCTCGCAAAAGCGAAAAGTTCGATTGCCCGACAGCAACTGGGCATACGCAGCCGGGGCACCGCAGTTGTCGCAGCGCCCCACATGAGTTTTCACGGCCTTCATTGCTAAACTTGCCTTTCCTCAAAGTTTTCTAACGCTTTATTATATCATCGATGGTAAGGGGTATGACGTCTCTACCATCGGCGACCTTGTATGAAGGCAAAGGCTTTGTCTTATGTAAGGCCAGCGGCGATCCTAGAGAAGACCAGCGCAGATAGCCAGCGGATAAACGTGTTGCTGCGCTAATATGCTTCACAAGCGAGGCTTAAGCACAAGATGTCGTCTCTCTTGAGAGAGGTCGCTCAATGGAAGCCAGAAATAAGGCTGAATAAAGCGGAGAAGTGTATAGTATAACCAGTGGTGAGTAGTGATCGTTGGGGTGCCAATTCTCATCTGTTGAGTACCCTGCGGCATCCGGTACACGTTGCAGTCCTATCGCGCGCGGATAGTGACTCCGGGCCGGTGCTACCGCAGTGTTGCTCCAGAGATGCTCCGGTTGCTACCACCACTGCCACACAGACTTCTTTTGCTATTTATTGATCACGTTTCCCTTCCCGTTACGCGGCGACAGCTATGTTTCTGAGAGGCTGCCGTCGCGTGTTGCAGTCAAGGAAAAAGGAAGGCATTCTGCTCAAAGAGCGTCTATTTCAGCCTGTTCCTGCTCGTCATGTGCTTCCAGATCTATCGGCGTCCTGGGGGAGCTCAGGTTCGACTCGCGAATGTCGATGGCCAGTTTGCCGTCGGCCGCACTGACATGGACTTCCCCATGTTCAGGGATATTGGCCAGGAGGATGCGCAGGCTTAATGGTACGGTGAGCAATTTTTCAATCACCCGGCGAAGTGGGCGCGCACCCTGAGTCTCGCTAAAACCTTCAGTGCAGAGCAGTTCAATCGCGCTAGCGTCGGCGTGCAGAGTCAGGCCCTGTTCGAGAAGGCGGGCCGCCAGCTCGTTCATTTGCAGGCGAGTGATCGCCAAGGCGTGCTCTTTATTAAGGGGGCGAAAAATGACCACCTCGTCAATGCGATTGAGGAACTCTGGCCGGAACGTTTCGCGCAAACGCTCCATCAGGCGGTCTCGTTGCATCTCTTCGGCAGTGGCCTTGATATTGGAGTGGAAGCCGGGACGCATCGAGCGACCTAACATATCTGTCCCGACATTCGAGGTCATGATCCAGATAGCATGCTGGGCATCTACAACATGTCCCTGCGCATCTGTCAGGCGCCCGGCGTCAAAAACTTGCAGGAAGAGGTCAAAAACTTCGGGATGGGCCTTCTCCACTTCATCGAGCAGCACAACACAGTGAGGACGCCGGCGCAGCTTGCCGGTGAGCTGGCCTTCCTGATCGTGTCCGATATAGCCAGGAGGAGCACCAATCATACGCGAGACGGCGTGCTTTTCCATATACTCCGACATATCCACGCGAATAAGATGTTCATCTGAACCGAAAACCTCCGCTGCCAGCGCTCGCGCCAGCTCTGTTTTACCGACGCCGGTCGGTCCTAAAAAAAGGAACACTCCGGCGGGGCGATTGCGTGGTTTCAGACCGGCCCGTGCCACCTGAATCGCCTGGGTGACACGACCAATTGCCTCGTCCTGCCCGATTACTCGCCGCTTGAGCAGCGCCTCCAGGTTAAGCAAGCGGTCCCGCTCTTCACGCCCTGGAGCGCGTACCGGGATGCCTGTCCGATGCGAAATAACTTCGGCGATCAATGAAGGAGTAATCACCGGTTGCTCGGCAAGATCCCCGTCGTCCAGCTCACTGCCGTTCTCGCCGGCCTCAGCCTCGTCCTCCGCCAGGAAGACGCGTGCCTGGGAACAGGCTTCATCGAGTACACTGCAAGCTTTGTCCGGCAAACGCAGGTTGGGGAGATACTGCACCGAAAGCTGAACTGCCGCTTGCAATGTTTCCTTGAGAATGTTGACGTGATGGTGTTGTTCGTACAGCTCGCGCATACCCATCAGAATAGCCAGAGCCTCTTCGGTGGATGGCTCATCGATCTGAATGGGGCGCAGGCGACGCTCCATGGCGGCGTCCTTTTCGATGGCCCGGTACTCTTGCGGAGTAGTGGCGCCAATGCAGCGCAGTCGACCACCGGCCAGGGCCGGTTTGAGGATGCCTGCAGCGTCGATGCTGCCATCGGCTGCACGCCCGGTGCCGATCAAAAGATGCATCTCATCGATGAAAAGAATGATGTCTCCGCCGCTCTCGGCCTCTTCCAGTACTTTCAACAGGCGCTCCTCGAACTCGCCGCGATACTTGGTTCCGGCCACCAACGAGCTAGCAGAAAGCTCGATCAGGCGTTTGCCGCGCAGTTCTGGCGGCACCTTCCCATCTACGATGCGCTGGGCGAGGCCGGTAACAATCGTTGTTTTACCCACGCCAGAATCGCCAATCAGGATGGGGTTGTTGCGATCTTTGAGCATCAGCGTCTGAATCAACTGGCGCATCTCTTTTTCGCGTCCGATCAGCGGGGGAAGCTGATGCATGGTAGCCTGCCGGGTCAGGTCGCGCCCCAGACGATCCAGGACCGAACTATTACCCTTTGGCCCCAGGTCTGGGCTAATGCCCACCGGCATCTCTACCTGCGCCGAAGGGGGGCTTGCGCTTACCGACGGAACCAGCTCCAGCAGCGCCCGCGCATTGCTGGAAAGCGCCAGCTCGATCAATTGCGCGGGGTTGATCCCCATCTTCGTGAGAAGTTCGTAAGTGACCCCTTCGCGTTCTCCCAGCACAGCCTGGGCAATCGCGCGCTCATCAACCGAGGTCGAACCGACTTTCAGTGCGTTGCGTTCTGCTGTTTGGAGGATCTCTTTACAGCGGCGAGTCGGCAAAATAGGAGTGTCGCTGGTAGCCTTACCTGATCCCAGGGCCCCGCGAATGATATCGCGCACATGCTTGGGCGAGTAGTTCAGGGAGCGCAGGGCGTCTTGTGTACACCCCCCATCAAGTTTGGTGAGTGCGATAAACAGATGCGGCGTTCCCAGATAGTCCTTGTGCATGCGCCGGGCCTCCATCAGAGCCAGGCTGAGCACTTCTTGCAAGAAACGCCGGTCGAGCGTATTCGAGCTGGCAAACATTGGCTGGAACAGCGGCTCATCGTCAAAGCCGTCAAACGATATATCCAGCGGACGCTCGCGGGCGCCTACTATGCCAGCCGTCAGCGGCACGCTGGGGTCGCCGTAGAGGACATAGGAGGCCCAGGAAACGTCTTCCAGACGGCGCTGAGCCATAGTAACACGGGCCCGGCGCATTGCTTCGCCTAGAGTCGCGCCTTCAGCAAGCTCCTGGTAAAATAGCAAAACAAATTCGCGTGCTCGCTGGAGATCTACCGGCCAGCGCATTGCTACCACTGCGCCCGCGCCCGACCCCAGAAGCGACGATGCCAACCTCTCCGCCTCATCTGGAGGCAGCGTTCCCGCCTGTTCTCCGTTGTAGTAGCTCAAGAAGACCAGCGGGCGCCTGGCAAGCGACTGAAACAATTGTGTAGCCGCGCTCCCATCCAGGCGCGAACTACCCGCCAGGCTCAATATGGGGTCGCCTACGGAATTGAGCTGCGGCACCGGTCCTGCGTAATGCACAACCTGAGGCTGCTCAGAATCGATGCGCATACGCATGTCTAACTGGTTGGCCTGCTGGCGATAAAGAATGATGCGCGATACCGATTCCGGCAGGGTGGTACATAGGGTTGCAACCTCTTCTTCTGCCAGAGGCCGCTCGCTGGTGGGATTTACTAAAAAGAGCACAGTCAATCCCTGCCCATCGCGCCTGCCCGGCTTGCGCGCCTTGTGAATAGAAGAATCACCTGCGCGTTCGCCAATCAGCCGGCGCAGACCCCTACCGGGTGCCACCTGCCGTCCTAGATTGACATACTGGCAGAGAAAGCGCCCATGAACAGACTTATTATCATACAGCAGTTCCCATGGGATATCTGGTGTGCTTGCATTTAAATAAAGAGGCACGTCCAATTGCCGTAGTTGTTCTTGTAAAGCCGAAGGCAAAAGACTATCAAACAGATATCGCCCCAGAGCTTGCAGCGCATCGCCACCGCTGCTCCGTCTTGAGACTTTTGCATCAACCGCGTACTGCATCTGCTGCGTGACCGCCTGTAATAAGCGCTTTAGCCGCTCATTCATCTCAGGTGTACATTCAACTGTATACTCCTGCGCAGCCTGCCCTGGCAGCATTTGTGTGCGTCCTGTATCAGGAAGATCCAGACGAAAACGATATGCCGTCTCAGTACGTATGATGGTTAATAGAGCGAGTTGTTCCATAAGCCTTTAGCTTCCTCGATTCTTCTCTTCCACTACCGTCTACCCCCCCTTTTTCCCTCTTTCCCCGCTGGTATTACCCGGCGAAAAGAGACCTCCGACACATGTAGTATATGTGTCGAGATAAGCAGGTGCCAATAGTTGCGATTACCTACATTTACCGTGTCGGGTTTTTCTGTTTAGCAAGTGGATTTATAGTATCATATCGTTGCTCACCCTACAAGACTTATGGCCCGGTTAAGATCTCATAACCAGGCGGGTTGCTTAAGAGCGCAGATTTGCCCTCACGGCTCTTTCCGAGTAATGATACAATATCTGCTGATTGAAAGGAATGAGCCATAGCAGAGAAGCGCCCGTCACAATCGTTGAGCGGCGTGAAAAAAGCATTCTCGCTATGGTACATCAGGAGGCGAGTTGTGAAAATTGTGATCCTTGGCTGTGGCCGGGTAGGTGCCATGCTGGCCAGCATGATGGATCGTGAAGGACATGTAGTGTCGGTTATTGACCAGAGCAGTGACGCTTTTCAACGCCTGCCCGCTGAGTTTGGGGGCAACGTGTTCATCGGCAACGGCGTTGATGAAGATGTGCTCGTGCGTGCTGGTATCAAGGAGGCCGATGCTTTTGTGGCTGTGACCAACGGTGATAACCGCAATATCATGGCAAGCCAGGTAGCGCGGGAAATTTTCAAGGTAAAGAAAGTTGTCTGCCGGATCTATGATCCTATTCGGGAGGAAACCTATCGCGAACTGGGCCTTGAGACGCTTTGCCCTACGCGCATAGGAGCGCAAATGCTTTTTAACATCGTGCTCGATAAGCAGTAACGGGAGGCATATCGTATGTATGTTATCGTTGGCGGCGGCGGTGACATTGGCTACTACGTCACCAAAAGCCTTTTTGACCAGGGACACGAGGTCCTCCTGATTGAAAAAGGCGCAACTCGCTATCAATCGCTGAAGGAAGAATTGGGACAATCCGTTTTCTATGGTGACGCCTGCGAGGCTCGCACGATGGATGAAGTCGGGGCAAATCGGGCCGACGTGGTTATCGCGGTGACGGGCGATGATGAGGATAACATGGTGATCTGCCAGGTGGCGAAGAAGCGCTATAAAGTAGGTCGGACCATTGCCCGCCTCAATAATCCGAAACATGAAGCAATCTTTCAAAAACTGGGCATTGATATTATGGTCAGTCCAACCAAAGCAATCCTCTCCTTGATCGAGGCTGAGATCCCCAGCTCGCGTTTTGTGCCGCTGATGACCCTCAAGAATGCCGGCCTGGAAATTGTCGAGGTGCGCATTCCAGCCGAATCGCTGGTCGTTGGCAAAACGTTGGGTTCGGTCAGCCTGCCCCCAACCGCCAATCTAGCCCTGCTCATTCGGGGGAAACAATTTATTACGCCTAACGCGCAGACTACACTTCTGGCGAATGACGATGTATTTGCCCTGGTCAATCGCGACGAAGAAGATGCACTGCGCAAAGCTTTTGGCGCGCTCGAATAAGAGGCGGAGCACGGCTGAAGATAGGAAAAACAGGCAGACCGCTTTCAAACGGATGTATCTGCTTTTTGGCTTTCAGCCGTTTCTTCACTGGAAATCATAGATGCATCTCCAGCGGTCTCTGAAATGGCCTTGTGCAGGTAACGGGTATTTCTGCTCTTATCATTACCCGATGAGAGTTCTTGTTGCCCTTGCCTCTCTACCGGGTCTTTGAGAAGCGTGCTTCTGATTAAGTGCAGGCTATCGATAAAAGGCCGATGTTTGGCGCGCTGTTCGCTGTGATTGTGATCCTCGCGGCGGCGTATCCAGGAACTACGCCGCCGAGTGGCCGCCAGGATTTCATCGGCGCTCTCCCCGCGCAATGAGCGGTAGAGGCTGGCAATGACCACCCAGACAGCGGCGACAATTGGCGTGGCCAGTAACGCACCAAATGGCCCGAACAACTGCGCGCCAATGATCAATGCCAGAATCGAGGCGACCGGGTGTAGTCCTACCGCGTGCCCAACGATACGCGGCCCCAGGATGTTGCTCTCTACCATCTGTACGCAGATGAAGTAGATCAAGACGTAGACCGTACGTGGAAAAGGATCAGGCAGTAGCAGCGAGATGAGCAGCGCCGGAATCGAAGCCAGGGCCGGACCTACCATAGGAATAGTCTCGAAGAGAAAGGCCATCACCCCGACAATTAACGCGTAGTTTTCCATATGGAAGATACTGCAACCGATGCCTGCCAGCACGCCGATAATTAGAGCGAGGGTGAGCTGACCACGAATATAGTTGCCTACTACCCGATTAAGTGCATCCTCGAACAGAAGGACGTGGGGCATCGAGCGCTTCGGAGCAACTCCTACAATTGCGTTGCGAATACGCTTGCCATCGAGCACCAGATAGAAGCTCAGCACTGTCACTAACAGGATATTCACCAGGATATCTGTCACGAAGAAGACAATGCTAAGAGCATTCGTCACTATGTTTTGTAAGAAATTCGTCACCTGGGTCTGGAGATTGGCCAGTGTACTATCAATATTAGATTGAGGAATTCCTTGCGCGACCAGCCATTTCTGGAAGGTAGTATATGTTGTAGGCAAGTTAGCGATATAGCTGGGCAGGTTATTCGAGAAGTACTGGATCTGCTGGATCAGAGAGAAGACCAGCGCGTAGCACAAAGCGCCCAGAGCAGCCAGAATCACCACGAACACGAGCAGAGTTGCCAGGATACGCGGCATCGAGCGGTTGAGCAGGTTGACTAGAGGTGTCACCAGGAAGGCGATGGCCATCGCAAGCAGAAGCAAAATGATAGCATGCACAAACTGCCCCAGAATAGACCAGCCGGCCCAGAACAGAACACCTATACAGATAATACTGATCAGAATATCGCGTACTCGCTGCCAGTTAACTCGATCCATTGCTCCTCGTTTCTGCTCTGTGAGAGTCGCCTTTCCCTTTTATTCTGGCAGGTTTGTGGGGAAAGCACAAGTTACATACATCGGTCTTTCTCTCTTCTGTATAAAGAACGTGTCGAGCGTGCTTTTTTCAAGCAGGGCATCTGCCTTTTTTCGTTAGTCACGAGGGAATAGGACCAGTGATCACCCAAAAAGGGGGAGTATCAGCGTTCGTTAATGTTAGAGTTTCACTTTGTCAAGTATAATAATAACAAATCACAAAATAAGCAGGCTTGTAAGTGGTTCTGCTATTTTTCTCACATCAGCCACTGGAAAAACTTTTTAAAATCAAAAAAAAGAGGAAGTGCCCATGAATCCATCTGCCATCATGCCGTCTTTACAGATGACTATATCCTGGACACTCCTGGGTGTGCTTTTAGCCTGGATGTTCTTTTTTGCTTTTCTGGCCTTTCGACCACAAAAAGCCAGGAAACGCGAGGCGGCAGAATTGCCCACACCATCGGGGGTCTTTCCTGCAATTACTGCGCGTTCGCCTTTGCACCGCGCCTCCGCGCCCATTGACATGTCTTTTGGCGGAACCCCGGGGGTTGCTTCTGAGTCCGCCGGCGACGTTGGCTCAACGCCTGTAGCTTGACTTTCTTTTGTGTTCTAAGTTCAGGAGAGAGCAATGAGAAAGGGTGTAGCTGGAAGAGTAACTCACTGAATGAGCGATAGCTTTCAGCCGGAGGAATTCTGGTTCTGCGGGGCTGGTACAAAGGTACCATGCTCGTTGAGAAAAACGAACTGACTCCCCTGGACATTAATAATCATATCTGGCTTGCCGTCGTGGTTCACATCCTGAAATGTTAAGGTCACTGGCGTCTGGTCCCGATCTGGTCCCAGGAGCGTTGGTCCACTATAAACCACACTTTTCGAGACGTTGCCGCCCGGAATCTCGATCACGATAACGTGCCCTTGCAGGTTCATTGCAATAAAATGGCTGGGATTTTGTGGTGAATCGTTATGACCTACAACCGCATTGGTCTGGAAGGTGCGTGGATAGCCATATTGCACGTCGTTCTTGATGTTCTGTACCCAACTGCCCAGCGTACTCAGAGCGACCCAGCCCAGAATCATCGCCAGCAGAGCCAGGCCAGCGAAGAAGAGCCAGTGAAAGCGTTTCTGGCCACCGCGCCATGCCTTGCGCGGATGGTATGCACCGGTTGTGCGTGTGATGCTCTCTTCGTCGATATATACGTGAGAAGCAGTGGCTTGGGCGATGGGTATGCGTCCTTGCGTGGCCGCGGCAGCGCGCCGGGGTGGAATGGTGCGCAGTTCGCTCTCGCCAGTCGGATGCGGATAGCTGCGCCGGCCGGAGGAAACCTGCGCATCCGCGCTTCGCCCGACCTCAGTGCGCACATCGGCCAGGGCCTGGTAGCGTCTGGTGCTGCTTGGCATGCGTCTCGGCTCGGCGTCGTCATATTCACCCTCGTTCAACATCTCGTCCTCGGTAATGAATTGATAGCGGGCCGGCGTGCGCCTCGTACCCTGCTGTGCGCGCATATAGTTCACGGTGTCACCACCTCTCCTCTCGCATTTTGATTTTTAGAATTTATGTTCTAGATCACTGCTAGTATAAACCGAAGAGAACATTTTTTCAAG
>DATGKW010000028.1:0-35339 GCA_035294465.1 Ktedonobacteraceae bacterium
GAAGCGATAGAGGCATTTAAGCCAGCGTCGATCATGCCTACTGCAAACCCCAGCAGCGTACCGGCGCAGAGGAAGAGCGCGAAAGGTGGTTGCAGGCTGTACAGACCGACACCGGTCACGAAGAGCATCATGCTTAGCAAGAGAAAATGCCGCTCTCCTAGCCTTACTATAAGCAAGCCATTATTGAAAGAGGCACCTAGATATCCTGCACTGAAGAACAGAAAGAGCCAGGAGAAAGTCACCGCGTTTATGTGGTAAGAGGCGCGTATACCAGGAATAAGTACACCAAGTACACCGTCGTTGCAGCCAATTAAAATGAAGGCGAGGAAAGCCAGGACGAGATGCATGCGCGGCGCGCGAGGCGGTAGCTTTTCTTCATGCATGGGCTTGTGGGCGCGTCAGAAAGAGACCTCGCTGGAGATCCCGGCGAATTTCATATGCTGTCTCGACATCGGCCAGAATGGCAGTATCCACGGATTGCACGAACATCGCTTCGTGGTTGTGCTCGCAGCGCTGCAGTACGCCTTTGAACGGTACTGTCACCTGCGAATGACCGATCAGCGTGCCATGATCGTCTTCCAGATCGAGCATGCCAGCAGCGTTGGCGTAGACCAGGATAATTTCCTGCTCAAAGGCCCGCGCGGTGCAGAGTGCGTCGACGAAGATAATTTCAGAGTTGGGGTCATGTTGCATGCCGATCCCGGCATCCTCGTAGCACCAGTAGCTGGGGCAGAGCACGATTTCCGCGCCTTCCTCGACCATCGCGCGGAAGAGTTCGGGAAAAGCCAGGTCCCAGCAGATAGCCAGCCCGATCTTGCCGAAGCGCGTTGAGCACACGACCGCACTCTTGCCAGGATCGATATAACTGCGCTCTGGCAGCCAGAGATTGACCTTGCGATAGCGGCCCAGGATCGCGCCAGTATGGTCGATATAGTAGGCGGTATTGTACAGGCCGCTCTGCTCGCCCTCGATAATCGAGCCGGGCACGATATCTATGTCGTACTGCTCGGCCAGTTCTTGGAAATATTTGACATAACGTTTATCGAAATCTGCCAGGTCTGCGCGCCCATTGAGCGGTCCCAGCACAAAGTCTTCAGGGAAGACGATAATGTGAGCGTGTTGCGCGACCGCATCCTGGATGAAGCGCTCAGCCTTCGCGAGATTCTTCTCGGCGGCGAACTGCTCGATTTCAAACTGAACAACTGCGATATTGATCTGCATATGGATCCTCTCTCAGGCAGGTGTATTCGTGCCAGAGACTCAGTAGCTTGTCGACATGCTTATTCCTGAGCTGCCTGTGCTTCATAATGACTGATGGAGGGCAGGCAGGAGAGGAAGGCGGCGAGATACTGCGGATCGCCCGGACGGAGGGTAATCATGCCAATGTAGCACATACTCTCTTCGGGAAAGATCTCGTATCCCTCCGGTTCGTCCTCGCCTCCGAACCTGAGCTGCCTGTCTCGCACGATAAGCTCTCGCTGCAAAAGCTCCTTCAATGTTGCTATGGCCTGTGGGTCGCCCTCGTCATGCAGCGTGCCGTCAGCGTCAATGAGTGCGACATACTGGCCCGTCTCCAGATCGCGAATTCTGTACCGTATTCTTTCAGTATGCATCGAACTGGCCTTTCTTTGTCATTGAGCGCTCCAATCCTTCAACAAAGCCCTCGCTGCGTTATGCCCCGGTGCGCCCATTACACCGCCGCCTGGATGCGAACCAGAGCCGCAGAGGTAGAGGCCCGCGACAGGTGTGCGGTAATGCGCACATTCGGGAGCGGGCCGCAGCGAGAAAAGTTGGTCCGGGGTGATCTCACCCTGGAAGATGTTGCCGTTGGGCAGGCCGTAGCGCTGCTCGATATCTACGGGGCTGAGCACCTGGCGATGCAGGATAGCGTCGGCAAAGTTGGGCGCAAACTCAGTCATTGTGGCGATGATGCGGTCGGCCATTTCGTTCTTGATTGCTTCAGACCACTCGCGGCCCTTGAGATGATAGGGCGCGTACTGGCAAAACATCGAGATGGTATGATAGCCCTGCGGTGCCACACTGGGATCAGTCGCCGACTGCATATACGCCTCGATATAGGGTTTGCGCGAAAGCTCGCCGCGCGCCGCGTCCTCGTAAGCCTCCTGCACCCAGTTGGGCGTGGGCGTAATGTCGCAGGAGCCGACATGCTGTAAGCCTGGTGCGGTGCCGGGTAGGCAGGAGAAGCTGGGCAACTCTTTGAGCGCAATATTCAGCTTGATTACGCCGCTCTCTGATTTAAATCGCGCAATACGTTTAAGAAAATCCTTATCGAGATTGGCATCGGCGCAGAATTGCAGAAACGTGCGTTTAGGTTCGGCGTTGGAGAGCACGGCCGTCGCCCGATACTCCTCACCGTTTTCCAGCCGCACCCCCTCAGCCCTGCCATCGTGAATCAGGATTTTCGCCACGCGCGCATTCGTGCGGATAAGCGCGCCGTGTGCCTCCGCTGAGGCCGCCATGGCGAAGCTGATTCTGCCCATGCCACCGCGCACGTAGCCCCACATGCCTTGCTGTCCGTTCACTTCGCCAAACATATGATGCCATGCCACATACACAGATCCGGGGGTCTTCGGCCCGATAAAGCTCCCGATTACCCCCTGACCTGCCCAGGCCGCGCGCATATAGTCGGACTCAAAATAATCTGCTAACATATCGTACAGGCTGCCGAACATGAGCCATCTATAAATCTCTTCATCCTCGCCTCGAAAACGCCCTGCCAGGTCGGCAATCGATGGTGGCTCTTCAAGTAAGATGGGGTTGAGTATCTCGGAGGCTCGCTCGAAGAACCGCAGGAATTTGGGATAGGCTTCAGCATCGTGCGCGGAGAGCTTGCGAATACCTTCAACCGTCTTTTCGGTGCTGGCACGGAAGAAGAGATAGTTGCCGTCCTGGAACGGCACAAACATCTGAGGGTCTTTGACGTAGGCGTCGAAGCCGTAGCGGTGTAACTCCAGATCGCGAATAATCTCTGGGCGGAGGAGGCTCACGACATACGCGCACGGTGACATCGTAAAGCCGGGGAATGGCTCCTCCAGGGTGCATGCGCCACCAACGCGGTCGCGTTGCTCCAGCACTATCACTTTCTTGCCAGCTCGTGCCAGATATCCGGCGGCCACGAGGCCATTGTGGCCCGCTCCGATGATGATCGCGTCAAATTGCTTGGTTGAATTTGCCATGCAGCCGGTAAAATCCTTTCGCAAAGGTGAACATGCGTGTTCCCTGACTCTAGTATACCACAAAGTTGTTGAGTTTATAACAGACGTTGAGCACAGAAGCCAGGAAAAACTGCGACTTTCTTGCTAAGGCAGGCGTTTCTGGGAATAGAGCCTTACCGATTTCATATATGAGATATGAGAATTTTCAGACTGCGTTCAGGTTGATGCAACCTTTTATCATAGCCTGTGGCCTGGCTACTCAAGAGGAGCTTGACTCTCTCTATGAACGAGCGTTGCAAGAGATGACGCAGGAAGATTTTTGCGCGATTGGATTTGGGCAGGTTGTATGGGGGAAGAAATAAGACTCGTTTATGCTCACTCTAAAAGAGGGCCTGGCTTTAGTTTAACATAATATAAGGAGGAAACTCGTGTCAATCTGGTCTGAAGGCGATCTACAGCTTGATGGTGTTTGTATTCATTATTACCGTACAGGCGCAGGAGAGAAGCCCCCGCTGGTGTTGTTGCACGGCTTCAGCGATAATGGGCTATGTTGGAGCGAGGTGGCACGGGCATGGGAGAGCAACTTTGATATCATTTTGCCCGATGCACGCGGGCATGGGCTCTCCAGCGGCTCGGCGAGCGGGAACTATGGGCGGCAGGCTATGGTGGAGGATGCGGCGGCGCTCATCCATGCGTTGAATCTGGGTCCAGTGCATCTGGGCGGGCATTCGATGGGAGCTGGCGTGGCAGCGGTGATGGCCAGCGAACGACCGGAGCTGGTGCAATCCGTCATGCTGGAGGATGCGGCGCTGTTTGTACCACGCGAGCAGTCGACGAATTCACAGGAAGGGGTGCAGCAGCGTCATGGTTGGCTGCTTGAGGTGCGGGCGCAGAGTCTAGAGGAGCGTAAGGCCATCTGTCGGAAAAATACCGGTTGGTCGGAGATCACTGTAGAGCAGTGGGCTGTCTCGAAAGGCCAGCTCAATGCGTCCATCCTATCCGCCGGTTCCGCGCCTATCGTCGGCGAACGCCCGTCCATGGAGATCCTGGCTGCTATTCGCTGTCCCTTGCTGCTGGTGACAGGCGATCCCGCCCGTGGCGCCTTGATCACGCCGGAACTGGCCGCACAGATTCTGGCCGCGCAGCCCCTCGCCCGCGAGCTGCATATCCCCAATACCGGACATTGCATCCGTTATGATCAGCCACAAGCGTATGTGGAGGGGGTGGGAGAATGGTTGCGGAATGTGTAATCCTCTGATCGAGACCGGCAGAATGGGCACGCAAACGCATCCATGCGAAAAAAGTGACAGTTGCAGGCGCGGATAAAGCAGCCATAATAGAAGACGAGTGTTATTCTTAACTTCCCTCTTGCATTTTCCCTGGGTAAGTATGTATAATATATTTGAGCATCAAAATGTTTGATCATAAAAGGGAGGGGCTATGGCATCGGAGCGCCTGATGGACGACCTGTTCACGTTCTCGCGTCTCCTGCGTCTCAGGCAAGGCTCCGGTATGACACCACAGCAATACTGGCTGCTGCGCCACCTGCGACAGACGGAGCCGCTGAGTATAGGGGAACTGGCCCAGGCTCTGGAAATCACTACCGGCTCGGTCACAGTGGCGTGCAAGCGTTTAGAGAGGGCCGGCCTGCTTACGCGGGTGCGTCAGCATGACGATGAACGCGTTGTCATGGTCGCGCTTACGGAGGAGGGCCGCGCCCAGTTTGACGCGCTGCGCCAGCAGAAACGCGAGGCGTTGGCGGGATGGCTGGACGTGCTGGACCGGCGCGAGCAGGAGGAGTTGCAGTGTATGATTGAACGGCTGCTGGCGGCTGCGGAGGCCCAGGGCCTGAGCGAAGAGAGGAAGCATGACAGCAATCATTGAAGTAAATCATCTCGTCAAGCGCTTTGGCGAGCATCGCGCCGTCGATGATATCAGTTTTGAGGTCGAAAAGGGAGAAGTCTTTGGCCTGCTTGGGCCGAATGGCGCGGGCAAAAGCACGACGATCAAGATGCTCACCACACTTTTGGCCCCAACTTCTGGCGGGGCCAGGGTGAACGGCTTTGATATCGTCCACCAGACAACTGCGGTACGTCACAGTATCGGCTATGTTCCGCAGGCGCTTTCCGCCGATGGGAACCTGACCGGCTACGAAAATCTGTTGATTTTTGCCAAGCTCTACGGTCTCCCGCGCGGCATACGCAAGGAGCGGATAAACGAGGTGCTGGACTATGTAGGTCTGCTGGATGCTGGCAGGCAGCTGGTGCGCAACTATTCCGGCGGCATGATTCGTCGCCTAGAAGTAGGGCAATCTCTTCTGCACAATCCCCACGTGCTGTTCCTGGATGAGCCGACGGTCGGACTTGATCCGGTCGCGCGCCAGGCTATCTGGGATCATTTAATCGGGCTAAAGACCGAGGGTGAGATGACCATTTTGCTTACGACTCACTCGATGGAAGAGGCCGATAGCCTTTGCACAAGGATTGGCATTATGCACCGAGGCAAGATCGTTGCCATCGGCACCCCGGCTGAACTCAAAGCTAGCGTGGGCGGGGAGAATACAAATCTGAATGATGTCTTCGTCTATTACGCAGGCGATGCCCTGGAATCTGGAGGAAGCTACCGTGAAACTTCAAGAGCGAGACGAACGGCCCGCCGGCTTGGCTGATGCTACGGGTGAAGCATTGCCTTTGCCATACCGGAACTCTCTGCTTGATTTTGTGCGTAAGGCATGGACCATTGGTGAATGGGAGGCGCGCAAGATCCGGCATGACTTCACCGATCTGATCACGCGCGCTGTGCAGCCGGTACTCTGGCTGGTGGTTTTTGGCGAGACCTTCACCCACATTCGCGCCATTCCTACGCCCAATGGAGTCAGCTATCTGGACTATCTGGCACCGGGTGTCCTGGCGCAGAGCGTGCTCTTCATCTCGATCTTTGCTGGCATCGCAATTATCTGGGAGCGCGACCTGGGCGTGATCCATAAATTTCTGGCCAGTCCCACGCCGCGTGTTTCGCTGGTCATAGGAAAAGGACTGGCTTCAGGCATTCGCGCGCTACCGCAGGCCATTGTAATCTACCTGCTTGCTCTTGCCCTGGGCGTACGCATGCAGGCGAGTCCCTTGAGCATTCTGGGCGTGTTTGTCCTGGTGGTGCTTGGAGCCTGCTGCTTTTCCACCTTCTCACTGATCATTGCCTGTTTGCTCAAGACGCGTGACCGCGTGATGGGCATTGGCCAGGTGCTGACCATGCCGTTGTTCTTTGCCAGTAGCGCGATCTACCCGGTCAAAATCATGCCAGGCTGGCTCCAGGCCATAGCCGAAGTCAATCCGCTGACCTACGCCGTCGATGCGCTACGTACATTGATGCTGACGAACACGACAGATTATAGTAGTCTGATCGTCGATTTCGCCGTCCTGCTCGGTGTGACGATTGTGCTGGTGGCGATTGGCGCTGTACTCTATCCGCGCATTGTGCAGTAAGCGAAATGATTCAAAAATGCTGAGAGGATTTCTATGAGGTATGGGAAATGCACTTCTCATATTTCCTTCTAACCTCATAGAAATCAACTGAATGGCGCAGATGCGAGCGAGCATGTAGTATGGAAAGGAGACACACGCTTGGAAAGGAGAGAAGAGGAGCATATAGCAACCTGGGCTACCACATGCTCTTCTTCTCGTCTGTGTGACAAGTTTTCTTGTATGATAGTTAGCGCAGTGCGAGTTGTTCAGGACGTACCAGCAACTCCTTGATCAGTCCGTCAGTGCAGGTTCGAATGAGCACGCTTTCTGCCTCCTGGCGCACGACTACACCGGGAATGGGGATACATTTCGCTCCCTGGTATTTGTGCCAGGTGACCAGTTCACCTTGATGAAACTCGGACCGGCGATACGTTTCTTGCTTCATTTCGATCACTTTTACGAAAGTTTCCTATCTAGGAATAAAGATCTGGTAAAAGATCGCTGCGATTTCAAAAAAGAAATCCTCGACGACTGGAGAGGAAAAAGGCACCCCGATTTTTTTCCCTCTTCAACGGCCAAGGCTTTATACTTCTATTCTACCATACGAGGCAAGCTATGCGTTGCCTCTCGAGCAAGGCTACAGGCGGCGCGAGACCAAATCAAGTTGGGAGGGATATGACTTAATGGTTAGTCCCGATATGGCCATATGTTTATTCTATAGAGCTTGTGGCGCGGTCGATGAGTTCCGCGAGTTCTCGCGGGCGGTGGAGCGGGATATCATGGATGGTATCGCGCATATGCACGATGTTGATGTCCGGGCGCAGTTGCTGGATCTGCTCCAGACCAGCGCGACGCTGGTTGAAAAAATCCACCTGAGCTTCGCTGATCACTGGCGGCTCAGCGACGATCAGGGTTATCGGACAGTGTACGCGTGAATAGAGCTCATACGTTGGCTGATCCCACATGGAGCCGATGATTTGCAGGTGGTTCTCAAAGGCGAGTCGCGGGGCCACAGTATTGTCGGGACGCAGTTCCACGATGTTCAGGAGAATATCCTCTAGCTGTTCGGACCATTGTCGGCCAAGCGGTCCCTGCTTGATGCGTTCCACGAAAGCCGCACGCGATGTTCCGGCAAAGCGCGGCGGGGCCAGCCGCTCGATGGCGATCTCACGTGACCAGCCTGAGCGGGCGGATAACTGCCCGCTCGCCCCATCTACCAGCAGCAGGGCAGAGATCTCATCGGGATACGTAGCGGCGTACTCCAACGCCACGGACGCGCCCCACGAATGGCCAACAATCCCGAATCGTTTCAAACCCAGTTCATGCACGATAGCTGCATCATCTCTAACAATCGTGGCGAAATCGTAGCCATCGTTCGGTTTTGCGCTTTCTCCGTGTCCGCGCTGATCGAGCGTGACGACTTCATGCCCGTGTTCGGCCAGCAGAGGGGCTACCAGATCCCAAATGCGCAGGGCCGAGGCCAGTCCATGCAGCAGGAGCAGAGGATGCCGTTGCGCTCCAGATGCTGCCGACATCCAGCGACGATAATGGAAGCGCAGGTTGTGGATCGTGATGAACTCGTCAGTTGGCAACATCGGCATATGCAGCAGTCTCCTTCTCCCATTCTTGTCCGCGTTTGCACAGGTAGTGTAACAACCATATCATATCATGTTATTACGTTCCCCTGTTCAGGACCGACCTTTACCGGTTGCCTGCTGGGCGAGTGGAGGCGGGAGTAAAAGCAGCAGGGGCATAGGTGGTCAATAGTCACTTATGTCCCTGCGCTATAGTTATAGAAGCATGCTACAAGCCTGATCGAGCAAACGAATGATTAGTCGTAGCTAGAACAAGCCTGAGCTATTGGACTCGCGCTGCTCAGAATATTAGAGAGTACATTGACCTGGACGGAGAAAACGTTCACATCACAGACGAGCGCGTATGAGTGGAGTTGCTCATCTGTAACAGAGGCAGAACTGGTCTGTGTGACAGTGACAGGGCAGCAGCTTTTGCTGACGCTGCTACGCGTGCATACATTCGGGTGGGTGGGGCCGTCTCCATAACCACCGCCACCGCCACTGCCACCGATGACAGACGCTAGCTGGGTGTCGGTCAGTTCCAGTTCGCCCGCGGGGTTGGCGGGCAGTACACGCAATTGCTCTTCGTTGAGGCCCTGACGATATGCCTCGTCTTTCCATGCACGTACAATATCGAGTTTCACGTGGAAGTTTCCTTTCATTGTTTGGGCTTTATCTCTTGCTGCGAACTGCCCGCTTACTCACCGGGCAGTTCGCAGCAAATTATAAGTATTGCTTATTATTCGGGTATGTATCCCGATACTTACTATCCCTTCATTGTGCCTGCCTGGCTCAACGTCTGAGCGGGCCGGGCAGGAAATTTGTAAGATTAATCGTGGCTGACGCAGACCTGAGCGATCGGACTGGTAGCGCTGAGGAGGTCGGAGAGCACGTTCGTCTGCACTGAGAAAATGTTGACATCACAGATGAGCGCGTATGAATGGAAGTCCTCACGCGTGATCGTTAGGGATTCCGAGCGGTTGTAGACGCGTCCATATCCTCCAGAGACGGAGGCCAGGTCGGTCTCACTCAGTTCCAGTTCACCCGCGGGGTTGGCGGGCAGCTTAGACAATTGCTCATTGCTCAGGCTCTGACGATAGGTATCGTCTTTCCATGCACGTACAGCATCAAATTTCATGTGAAAGTTCCCTTTCTTTGTTCATATTCATGAACAATGTAGTTACTTGGCTTATAGCAATGAAATATCCCTTGTTATAAGCGTATTGATCCCTCAATTCAGGGTGGATCTGATCTCCCACACACGGATCATGTGAGAGGTAAGAGCCACCCCCACACGTGCGATTCATGCGTAAGGAGATCGCTGGATGCGTAGGGTAATCCGGTCGCGGTTAACGCCGGTCTTGCCGGCCAAGTTGAGAAGAGTGCTGAGTATCTCAGAAGTGCGTTGTATTTGCTTCTTGCATATGTATAGATTACAGATTGGTACGCATTTTTCCCACTCACTTCGACTTCCCTCTACCGTTTACTGTAGGTTGCTCTTTTCCTTTGAGCCTGGTATCTTCAGATATGATCCTATGTTCCTCTTTAAAGGAACCTATTTATAGTGTACGCACATTTGCAACAGATAAATTTGTATATATAAAACATGCGCCAGTATAGACACTTAAATTATGAGCAAACATACACGCTTTTCCCATTTTGATGAAGGAAGGTTAAGGCAATTGTGCTCCTGTAATCTGTTGCATTGTTCCAGATGGTAAAAAAGCTGCTATTACATTCGTCGTTTTCGGTGTTTGATCGGCGGCCACTTTGAAGGTCAGACGACGATCTTTCAAGGCGATCACTCATTTGCTAGAATAGAGTAGCTCGATGTTTATCCAAAATAATCCCAAATGAATCCTGAGAAAGAAAAATAGAGATTGACGATGAGACAACAGGCATCCAGCCGCGTTTTGCTTTTAATGTCGCCAGCGACCTACCGGGCCGGGGCTTTTTTAAGTGCGGCCCGTGCTCTTCAACTGGAGGTAGTAGTGGGCATCGATTTGCCCGAAACGCTTTCTGATTACTGGCATGTCCCACTGGGCCTGGATTTTAACGACCCGGATGGGGCCTTACATACTATACTGGAATACGCCCAGGAACATCCGCTGGCGGCGATTCTCTCGGTCGATGATAGCGCAAGCGAGCTGGCTGCACGAGCCTGCGCCGCGCTGGGCCTGCCGCATAATTCTCCCCAGGCCGCCGAGGCCGCGCGCGATAAGTTGCTGATGCGCACACTCATGTCGCGTGGTGGCGCACCCTGCCCGATTTTCCGCCCGTTTCTGTTAAGCGAGGACCCGCGCCAGATTGCCGCGCGGGTTGGCTATCCTTGTGTGGTCAAGCCGTTGCGCCTCTCTGGCAGTCGCGGCGTGATCCGGGCCAATGATCCCACTGAATTTGTCGCTGCCTTCACGCGCTTGAAACGTCTCCTGCTGAGCGAAGGTAATGCGGAAGAGAGCACCTCTATCCTGGTCGAGGATTTTATCCCCGGCTTCGAGGTAGCCCTGGAGGGTCTGCTGACTCATGGGGAATTGAAGATGCTCGCGCTATTTGATAAGCCTGATCCATTGGATGGCCCATTTTTTGAGGAGACGATCTATGTGACTCCTTCGCGCCTATCGGAGCAGACGCAGGAGGAGATCGCGCGCTGCGTGGCCGTCGCGTCCGCCTCGCTTGGGCTGCGCGAAGGGCCGGTACATGCTGAGCTGCGCGTGAACGAACGCGGACCCTGGATGCTTGAGATCGCCGGGCGCTCGATAGGTGGCCTCTGCTCGACCATCCTGGAATTTGGCTCCGGCATGTGCCTGGAAGAACTGATCCTTCGCCATGCCATCGGCGAAGAAGTAACTGCAATCGAGCGTGAGAAGCAGGCTGCCGGCGTTATGATGATCCCAATACCGGGTGCCGGGCTGCTCAAGGGTGTTCAGGGCGTGGAGGAGGCCCGGCAGGTGCCGCTCATCACCGGTATCGAGATTACCGCGAAAGTGAACTATTCCCTGGTCCCCTTGCCCGAAGGTGCCAGCTATCTCGGCTTTATCTTCGCGCGTGGCGAGTCTCCCGAGGCGGTTGAGGAGGCCATTCGCCGAGCACACAAACTGCTGCACTTCGAGATCAGGCCAATATTGCCAATCTTGCAACCAGCATAGGAGAGCGAATGCTTCTTATTCACTGAGGATAGCCAGCAGGGCCTCGCGAATCTGTTGGGCAGTCTTCTCAGCATCGATTACAGGAGCGCGCGGTAGGACAAAACGCGTGGAGCCAATTGTTTCACCTGCGTAGCGCGGAAGAAGCTGGATATGCAGATGATTGATCGGGTCATCGCACATCGTATCGAGGTACACCTGCTTCGCGCCTAATGCCTGTTTGAGTGCCCTGCTTACCTGGGCACATAGTTGGAAAAGTGGTCCGATCTCTTTGTCTGTGAGGTCACAGATATCCTTACGGTGAGGTTTGTAGACCACAATGGTATGTCCGGGCATACGCGGGCGGATTTCCAGGGTCACTTTGTAGACATCGTTCTCATAGATAATGCCCTGACGTCCAGAAACTTCGCCTGTAGCGAGGTCATGGCAGGTGACACACTTGCCATGATCCGAGAGTCGGGAGCGGCTGACTTTTTCCGCTATGAAGTCTGCTCTTTCCTTCTGGCTTATTTTCTGCTCACCAGACGCACGAGGCAGCTCTCGTTGTGGAAGAGTACGCGCTTCTTCCTCGAGGATTTCTCGGCAGAGATCGATACAGCCGTTGCAAATATACACGCCTCCGGGCCCGGCAATGAATCGCTCAGTCTGGCGCTGATCTTTGCCACAGAAAGAGCAGCGAAAGTTTCCCCGTATATTTTTAGGTTTTGCCATACCTGTCTCCTTTGTCCGCAGAGCAACTGTTCCTGGCTGCCTGGCTGTTACATTGAACTCTCCACGTGTGTATACGTGCCCAATGTTTTCCTGGTTCCCTTGTATAGAGATAAAGAAGTAAAGTCTCCCTGATTAATCGAGCAGCGAAATCTTAACCAGTTTTTCTCCCGAAGGTACTAATTTATGGACGATGATCTATATGTAGCTCATCTCTATGCTAAACTGCGGGATGATGTACATCATATCATCCTGGGGATAAAGGAGCGCAATAGGTATGGGCGGGAGACACCGGTTTTGGTTAGCCTTGCTATTACTACTAATTCTGACGGCTTGCGAGACTGCGAATCGAAATCAAAGCCAGCAGGTTATGCATACGGCAAAGCCGACCGCGACCAGGAGTGGTTCCGGGATTTCTATCTCTCTACCTGCCCAGATTGCAACAAATCCCACGCCTCCTGCACTTCCTACAGCGCCTGTTATAGGACAGCCCACACAGACTCCGGGCGGCAGTTCATCTATCACGAGCCAATTGGAGCAACAGCTTCTTCAACTGATTAATCAAGATCGGGCAGCCCAGGGGTTGTATGCGTATGTGCTTAGCAGTGTCATGTCGGCAGGTGCTTACGCGCATAGCGTGACGATGGGCAGCACCAGCTGTGGGTTGAGCCATCAGTGCCCTGGCGAGCCGGCTCCCTGCCAGCGAGTGAGCAACGAAGGCATTTCATGGACGAGCTGCGGGGAGAACGTAGGCTATAGTTCTCCTGATCCGACTGCCTGGGCAGCAGTGCAGGGCCTCGAAAAGGATATGCTCGATGAGCAGCCTCCTGATGATGGGCATCGCCTGAATCTCTTGAACACATCGTATCATCGCATTGGCATTGGCATCTATATTGATTCTCGCGGATATGTCTGGCTGACAGAAGATTTCGCGAGCTAAGCGTTTCTGTGTAGTGTATCTCTCTCTGTTTGTGTTTCTTTATTTAGCGCAGGTGGTATGTGTATGAACAAAGATACGTCTCTTGCTGGTTTTTCTCAGCGTAACCGGTGGTTTGTGCTGGTTATCTGGTTGTTTTCGATCTCCATGACGTTCCTGGCGGGATGTGGTACGGCAAATGGGCAGCCTGGTAAATCCTCAGCGGGCGTTACTACCCCTTCGGCCTCTTCGGGGAATGGACGGTCTGTGAGCCTGGTGCCCCAACCCACCTTTCCTCCGACGGCAACGCCTGCACTCAGGCCCACCCTTGTTTCCGGCAACGCGCCCGCCGTTCTGGGGCCGGGATCAACCCTGCCAACCGAGGCGCAGTGCGCAGCGCGTGTGAAAGACTCATCTTTTGAGCCACGCCCGGAGAACTACCAGGCCAATCATCGTGTACCCACAGCCCAACAGATTGCCGCGCTAGCACCCTGGGGACCGGCGATGGGTCAGAGCAGCCAGGCGGATAGCTTGCGCAGACAGATCACGGGGAATTTTACCGGCACGACGGACGAAATTTTGCAGTGGGTGGCTTGCAAGTGGGGCGTTGATCCTGATCTTGTGCGCGCCGAGGCCGTGGTAGAGTCATACTGGCGGCAGAGCAACGAGGGCGACTCTACAACCGATCAGAGCCTCTGCCCGCCTGGCACCTGGAATGGGCAGAGCTGTTATCAGAGCTATGGCATTTTGCAGATTAAATATACGTATTTTCAGAGCGCCTGGCCGATGAGCCGTGACGATACCGCTTTTAATGCAGAATACGTGTACGGCATTATTCGAGCGTGCTATGAGGGGTGGACAACCTATTTAAATAGCGACACTCCACTGCCGGGCTATCCACGTTATCATGCAGGCGATATCTGGGGATGCCTCGGTCGCTGGTTTAGCGGTGGCTGGTACGATCAGGGCGCGATAGATTATATCAAAAATGTGCAGGCTGCCATGGCTGATAAAACCTGGCTCCAGGCCGGCTTTTAAGCTAGGTACAGTTTTTTACGTGGACTGGCTTTGCTCCAAGACAGATGAGGTGAGCGGGAAGGTCGCGCAAGCCTGGAAGCTGGGAGGACATGCGGACCGGCAGAGGGAGCCGAGGCGCTTGCTCCGATTGGAGCGCGGGGCGGGTCACGCGTTGCTGGATAGTAGACTGAAGCATCTGAGTGAGGCGTGTTGGCCACATGCGCTGGCGCTGGATTGCCGCGAGGTGATGCACGCGCAGGTTTCCGCTTTTGAGCGGTTCGATCAGTTCATTAGCCGCAACGACCGCATCCTGGATTGCCAGATTGATGCCGACCCCTCCAATGGGCGACATTGCGTGAGCCGCGTCCCCGATACAGAGCAGACCAGGCCGGTACCAGCGCTGCAATCGATTCACCTGCACGGCCAGTAGCTTCACCTGTTCCCAGGTCTGCAATTCGTCGAAACGCGTAGCGAGCCGGGGGGCCACGTTCTGAAGCGATTGCTTGAGCTGTTCCAGTCCCCCTCCGTAGACTTGTTGCCTGCTTCCTTTCGGAATCGCGTAGGCAATTTGCCAGTACCGATCACGATTGATCAAACCAATGATATGTCCTCCACTCAGGCTAAAAAATGTACCTGTCGGATCGGCTCTATCACGCGAGAGCCGGAACCAGAGGACATCCATAGGCGGAGCCATTTCTACTGGCATCAGCTTTGCCTGCTCGCGTAGTTGCGATGAGCGCCCGTCGGCAGCAACGCTCAAAGGGGCGTACACGCTGTGCCAGCCATCGCTCGTATGGTAGCGAATACCACGTACCTGACCTGCTTCCTCAATAATTTCCTGGGCCTCTGCTTCCATAAGCAGGTGGAAGCCAGGGAAACGCCTGGCCTGCTGAGTGAGGAAGGAGAGGAAATCCCATTGCGGCAAGTAGACGACGTAGGGCCAGCGGGTTTTCAGACGACCGAAATCTATTGAGAAGAGTGGCCCTTTCGAGGTGTGTACCTGGAAGCTGGAGGCTTTGCTATGCGGTATTTGCAACAGCTGATCAACAAGCTCTAGCTCTTCCATGATTTGCAGGGTAGAAGGATGGATAGTATCGCCGCGAAAATCGCGTAGAAAGTCCGCATGCTTTTCAAGGACGAGCACTTCAATACCCTGGCGCGCGAGCAAAAACCCAAGCATAGCGCCCGCCGGCCCGCATCCCGCGATACAGCACTGTACATGCTGAGGTTTTTGCGCTTGATCCAGTTGTTCGTCGTGGATCACAGTCACGTTGATCACTTCCTCTCTTGGTTAATCGATGGAGTGTGGAACATGCGCTTTTTGCATGTTCCACACTCCATCGATTAAGAAGCGAGCGCCGCAGGCGCAAGACGGTAGCTGTGGTCCTCTTTTCGTCCTTCTGCAAGGATCTGGAACATCAACTGGTGCTCAAACGTAGCGCGCACTTCCTTGATTTTGCCATTTGCCATCAGGAAGTTATCTATGCGCGATAATGAGAATTCCGCTCCTTTGGGAGCGAAGCCCCTGAACTCCTTTTCGTGTATTCCCTGTATTGTAGTGAGACTGGCAGCAGTTTTCTCATCTTCAACAATAATTACTTCTGGGGTGAATTGAACCTTCAAAGTATCTCGCATGGTATTGACGATGTGGAAGAAGTTGTCGATGCCATGAATACCTTTATCAGGACCGTAATAGACGAAATCGGGCGCGAGAATCTGCTCAGCGAGCGCGCGGTTTCCCTTAGTAAAGACATCTTCAAAAAACTGGCGAACCAGGATGGCGTTCTGTTCTTTTGCTGTGGGCATCTTATAATCCTTTCTAGAGATAGGCGATCTGCCTCTTTGTGTTTTCAAAGAGATGGAACTGAGAACGAGCTATGTGGTATGTTCGAGGCTCGGCACCACCGCTGGCTTACGATAGCGGGCGGTATAAGCCCACCAGGGGAAGCCTACCAGGCCAGCTTCCTCCAGACCGGCAGCCAGGGCCAGTTTTCTGACAAACCCCGGTAGGCGGAAGTCAGGATCATTAACTTGCTCTGTGACGGCGAGGATACCCCCTGGTTTGAGAACCTGCGCGCATTTGTGAAAGAGGGTCTGGACATCTGGCACTTCACCGATTACTGTGACAAGGAAGACCATGTCAAAGCTTTCTGGTGGGAGGGAAAGCTCTTGTGCGTCGCCTTGCAGGATCTCTACATTGGTGATCTGCTCCGCACTCAGGGATTGGCGAAGCATCGCTATCATCTCCGGTTGAAGCTCCAGACAGGTGACGCTGCCTCGCTGCCCCTGGTCGGCGACACGGCGGGCCAGAGGCACTGTGAAGTAGCCCGGACCTGGACCAATCTCTAGCACGCGCATACCTGGGGTCACGCCTGCATGCTCTATAATCTGCTCGGAAGTACCGAACAGCTTGCTCCGAAGTGGTGAGCGGAGGACATGTGCCAGATGTACAGGGATCGGTCCCGGCTGCAATCTTCTCCTGATGCGTAAATAAAGCTGAAACGTTATCCAGAGACCCAGCAGTCCTGCTATGGTGAATCCCATCCAGCGCAAAGCGGTTTGCAGGAGGCGCATCGGTTTTTCCTTTCCTCGAATAATCTTGGCAATCAGCAGCTCTGTAAAGCGAGAAAGTTTGTCTGACTGCGGCTGTTGGTGTTTGTAATCAGCTTGCTCTCATAAAGAAGTGTATCGCTCCTATGCTCTCTTTTCTATGGGCATGTATCACGGCTCTATGTTTACTTTTGCCCATATATCTTGTGTGTACAATGTCTCTAAAGAGTGTGCCTGCTTCTGGCATGAGAAGATAAAGATATTGGGAAGGGAAGTTGTTAGTGGATAATTTGAAGATAAACGGTGGAACAGGTGATAGACCACAAATAATGAGAATATCTAGAATGTGTCAGACAACGTGTTGTATTGTCGGTGGTGGGCCTGCCGGGGCATTTCTGGCCCTGCTGCTGGCTCGCCAGGGAATATCCGTCATGTTACTGGAAGCTCATAAGAATTTTGCGCGTGATTTTCGCGGTGATACTCTTCACCCGGCTGTTTTAGAAGTTCTTGGCGAGCTTGGGCTGGCAAATCGATTGCTCCAGTTTTCTCACACGAAGGCGCATTATGTACAGTTTCATACCAGCACCGGCCCGATTCTCTTCGACGATTTTCGCCACCTGAGAACGTCATATCCCTATGTTATGAAACTGCCCCAGGAGCAATTCCTTGAGTTTCTGGCCTCTGAAGCCCGGCGGTATGCAAACTTTCGGTTGGTCATGAGTGCTCGTGTGGAGCAGCTCATTGAGGAAAATGGGAGTATTCATGGGGTACGCTATCGAGGCCCGAATGGGGTGACTGAGGTGAGAGCGATGCTTACCGTGGGAGCCGATGGCCGTTTCTCCTGGACGCGCCGCCTTGCGGGTATGACACCTGTCAGGCTCTCACCGCCATTAGATTTCCTCTGGTTTCATCTTCCTCGCTATCAGGATGATCCTCAAGCGGAGGCTGTCGAACTTTACTTTGGGCCTGGCCTTTTTCTCGTTTTACTTGATCGCGGCGAGAAATGGCAGGTTGGCTGTGCTATTGGCAAAGGGACTTACCAGCAGGTGCGCGGATCTGGCATCGAGGCTTTGCAGCATTCTATTGCCTGCTGCGTACCCTGGATGGCTAATCGCGTGGCGTATCTGCGAGACTGGAGACAGCTCTCGCTTTTATCGATTGAAGCGAATCGTCTGAAACGGTGGTATCGTCCCGGACTATTGCTGATAGGCGATGCCGCTCACGCGATGTCACCAATTGGATCTGTGGGGATCAACCTGGCTATTCAGGATGCGGTCGCGGCAGCAAACAGGCTCAGCCTGCCTCTTCAACAAAATCGCTTGCAAGTCGGAGATCTGGCTGCTATCCAGCGCGACCGCGAGTGGCGCACTCGTCTGGTACAGTCCTGGGTAGGCTTGATCCAGCGGCAGATCGTGGCCACGCTCAATGCCAGACAGCCATTTCAGCTGCCGCCCATTGCTCGGCTTGCTCTGCGCGCTCCCCTGGTCCGTACCATTCCGGCGCGCATTACTGCCCTTGGGGGCTGGCCGGAGCATGTTTGTAGGGAGTTGCGAAGAGAGAAAGATATGTAATGCACAAAATGTAATTTGTACATTACATTGCTGAAACTGAGGATTTCGGGCTACTGGTCGAGTACAATTGCTTCAAATACAAGACCGTCTGCAAGCGGTCCTTTGTTCCTAGCTTTTCATAGATATGGCTCAGATGATTGCGAATCGTTTTGGGACTGATGAAGAAAAAGCTGGCGATATCGCTCGTGCTACGGCCTTCCACGACCAATGAGAGAATTTCTCGCTCTTTGGGAGTCAGGTGGTAGAGTGGTTCGGCCTCTGGTGTCACTTTGTGGGTGGCGGTGCGAAGGATGTGATGTGCTATATGCGAAGGGATCAGCACACCCGCCTCGTATACTGTATGGATTGCGGCCACAAGTTCCTGTGGAGTAATCGTCTTACTTAGATAACTTTTAGCGCCTGCTCGGAACGCCTCATTTGCATAAATGTCTGCTTCCCAGGAGGTCAAAATGATTACCTTCACTTGCCGGTAGTTCCTTGCAATTATTTTGCACATCTCAATGCCTCCCATGCGCGGCAGATGCAGCTCTGTTAAGACAATGTCAGGTAGCTGTTCCTTTAGTTGGTTGAGAGCCGTAATGCCATCCTGGCTGATTGCTATTATTTCAAATTCGGGATAGGTTTCCAGAAGTTGCTTGATGCCTTCTATGACGAGCCGGTGCTCATCCACAAGCATTATTTTGATCATGTTCGTACTCCCTCCTTCTCTTTTAAGTATATGTTGCTGTTTAGCTAAAGAAATTGGATGCTTCTATAATGCATGCTTGATGCCTATCATAAGATAATGAACTCATTTCTGTTAGAGGATATGTAAAGTATGTATAATTTTTTATGAAAAATATGCATCTCTTTGTGCTTTCGTAATACTACATGAGCTGTTTGATGAGCACCACTAACGCCAGTTGTATACCGTTAGTGGTGCTGCCTTCCAAACTGAATCTATTCTTTCTACGAAGCCTCTGCCTCTTGTGAAGTGTGCCGGAAGCCCATGGCGTAGAGGGAGGCGTAGGCTCCCTCTTGCTCAAGCAGTTCGGCGTGCGTGCCCTGCTCGATGATTTTGCCTTTCTGCAGCACAACGATGCAATCGGCGTTTTTGATGGTTGAGAGCCGGTGCGCGATGACGATGGCCGTGCGCCCGTGTAGCAGGCGGCGCAATCCCTGCTGTACCAGCAGTTCGGTGAAGGTGTCGATATTCGCGGTAGCCTCGTCCAGGATCAGGATGCGCGGGTCGGCCAGCAGAGCGCGGGCAAACGAGATGAGCTGGCGCTGACCTACGCTGAGGTTGCGCCCTCGCTCGCGAATGGGCGTCTCGTAGCCTTCAGGAAGCTGCGCGATCAGTCCGTGCGCGCCCACCGCGCGGGCTGCTTCCTCAACTTCCGCGTCAGTCGCGTCGAGGCGACCGTAACGAATGTTATCGCGAATAGTGCCGGTGAACAGGAATGGCTCCTGCAGGACAATGCCGATCTGGCTGCGCAAGGAAGCCTGTGTGACCTCACGCACATCGTGACCATCGATGTAGACTGCACCTTCCTGGATGTCGTAGAAACGCGCGATCAGCCCGGCAATCGTGGTCTTGCCCGCGCCGGTTGGACCAACAATCGCTACGGTCTGCCCTGCCTGAATGCGCAGGTTGAGGTGGCGCAGTACCGGCAAATCGCGGCTGTAGCCAAAGGTCACATCGCGGAACTCAACCTCGCCTTTGACCTGTGGAAGCTGCTCTGCGCCCGGCTTATCGACGATCTCTACCGGCATGCCCAGAATCTGGAAGATTCGTTCGGCAGCCACACCTGCGCGCTGTAGCTGCGAGTACTGCTGGCTGATGTCGCGGATAGGATCGAAGAAGCGGTTGATATAAAGTGTGAAGGCCACCAGCACGCCAACCTCAAGCTGCCCTTTTGAGACCAGCCAGCCGCCGTAGAGCACGGTAATCGCAATTGCCATGGCTGCTACTACCTCGACCAGCGGCAGAATCAGAGCGGCGATGCGGCTGGCCTGCTGATTGGTCTCGCGGTTATAGGCATTGAGCTCGTCGAACTCGCTACGATTGCGGCTCTCGCGGGCCAGGCTCTGGATCACGCGCATACCGGAGATATTTTCCTGTAGCGTAGCGTTGACCCAGGAAATCGCGGCTCGCGTGCGGCGGAAGGAGCGCTGGGCGTGTCGCTGCCAGAAGGCGGCGATGATGAACATGATCGGCAGAACCGTGAACGAGAGCAGCGCCAGTGGCACATCCATCACCAGCATAGCCCCAACGATTCCGACCAGCGCCACAAGCGAGCCGAGCATCGAGAGCAGGCCAGAACTCAACATTTGCTCCAGGACATCGATATCGCTTTGCAGACGCGACATCACACGCCCCACCTGTGTTTTATCATAAAAACTGAGTGAGAGGCTTTCCAGATGAGTAAACATATCGGAACTGAGGTGATAGAGAATCTGTTGACCAGCCCATGACATAGTCCAGACCTGCCAGTACTGTGCCTGCCACATTACCACGTTAACGACAATGAGCACCACGCTCAGCAGCGCCAGGCCCTCTAAATTGTTCTGGCTGATAAACTGGTCAATGGCCACGCCGATCAGGAATGGGTTGGCTACGTTGAGTCCTGTATACACGAGCATCAAAGCGATACTGACTAGCGTCCATTTCTTATAGCGGGCGACATAGGGAATGAATTTTTTCGTTGTAGCCCAGTCAAAGCCGCTCTCAAGATCTTCGTCGGCCATCTCCAGAGTATTCTCACGCCAGTGTTTGCGCTGAAGAGAGTTGACTTCCAGTTTCATCTCATGATCTCCCATGTGTGCCCGTCGGCGTGTTGATCTGCTGTTTTTCAAATTCCTCAAGCCTTTGCTCGCTTGAGGTGGCAAGCTGACGGTTCTCGAATTCCTCCTGCTCACGCAGTTGCAGATCGTAGAGCCGGGTATAGAGACCGTTCAGCGCGAGCAGTTCGTCGTGTGTGCCACGCTCGACAATGCGCCCCTTATCCAGCACCAGGATCTGGTCAGCATTCTTGATAGTTCGTAGGCGTGAGGCTACCACAAAGCTTGTGCGGCCTTTCATCACCGCGTCCAGCGCTTGCTGAATGAGATACTCGGTCTCCATATCCACGCTCGAAGTCGAATCATCCAGGATCAGGATCTGGGGATCGAGCAGCAGCGTGCGCGCGATAGCTACGCGCTGCTTCTGGCCACCGGAGAGCGTCACACCGCGTTCTCCCACCCAGGTATCGTAGCCGTCGGGCAGGTCGAGAGCGAAATCATGCACGCGCGCGATTCTGGCGGCCGCGATAATCTCTTCGTCGGTTGCATGCTCAACCCCGAACGCAATGTTGTCGCGCAGGGTTGCATTGAAGAGAAAGACATCCTGCAACACCAGGCCGATATTCCGGCGCAGCGAAAGCAGAGTCAGATCGCGCACATCGTATCCATCCACCAGCACGCGCCCACTGGTTGTATCGTAGAAGCGAGGCAGCAGGTGCAGGATCGTGCTTTTGCCACTGCCGGTCGCGCCCAAAATGGCGATGAGCTGGCCGGGTTTGGCATCGATGTTGATGTCGTGCAGCACCTCGCGCCCGTTGCTATAGGCGAAATTGACATGCTCGTAGCGTACTTCGCCTCGTGCTTTCTGGAGGGCTACAGCGTTGGGCGCGTCGGTAATCGAGGGCTGCGTGTCCATTATGCCGAAGATACGCACGCCTCCGGAGAGGCCGCGCAAGAACCAGGTAACGACAAAGCCCAGAGTGCGCACGGGGGTAGCGAGCAGAAGAATGTACTGCGTCACCGCGACCAGCACGCCCAGGTTAATGCGATTGCCAATGACCGCAACTCCACCAACCCACACAATCAGCACTGTGATGATATTGAGCACCAGGACCATCAAAGGCTGGTTCCAGGCCGACATGCGCATCGCACTCATGTTGAGTTCGCGCAATTCACGGTTCTTGACCTCGTATTTGTTTATCTCAAACTCCTCGCGCACAAAAGCCTTGACGACACGCACGCCGCTCAGGCTCTCCTGCATAATCGTGCCTAGCACACCTGTCTCGTTCTGTACGCGTTGCCACAAAGGGCGCAGGCGGCGAGCAACCTGAGTTGCCAGCGTCAGGAGGAGCGGTATGCAGATCATGGTTACTAGCGCCAGTTGCCAGTCGATGGTGAAGAGAATGATGGTGATCGCGGCGAAGTATACGACTGCCAGGAGCGCGCGCAAGAGGCCCATGGGAACGAAGTTGCGCACTGCCTCGATATCCACGGTCAGCCGCGACATCAACTGCCCGGTCTCGGCCTCGTCGTGAAACGAGAAGTCGAGAATTTGCAGGTGGTCGTAGAGCATGTTACGCAGATCGTAGGCGACCAGATTCGAGAGCGATTGACCGAGGTAGCCCTGCCCGTAGGCAAACAGGCCGCGCAGCGAACTGGCCAGCAAAATCGCGCCCGTAGCCAGCAGCAGCGTGCCGAATTGCCCATGCGCGAGGCCGGCATTGATCACCCAGCCAAGCAACCAGGGCACGATCAAGGCAAAAGCAGTGGAGAGGCCCAGGCTGACAATTGCACCAAGTGTCGTCAGCCAGTGGGGCCGAAGGAGCGCTATGATACGGAGATAAATACGTAAGTTAGCTTTCCATAAATCAATACGAGATGTTTTAAACGGCTCAGCTTGTGGAAGAGTCACCAAAAAGTCCTTTCTAGCAGATCGGTTGCCCGTGCCATATCTGCCAGGCACGAAGCAACGTTGTCATGGCTCTGCTGCGGTGTCGAATCTGCATCGCCGGGCCAGGACAGATGGCTATTAGAAGGGGCCAAAAAAGCAGGCAGAACAGGAGCTGCTTGTAAGGAGATGGCCATTACTCTATTCTAGAGTATAACATATTCCCGCTGTGTTGGTCCCGCCATTCAGCGATCTGATCCCGACCGGAATCTCTTAAGAAAGCCGATTCCTTAACTCTGGTGTACTATTTGCTCGCCTCCATTTTCCCAGCACAAAAACCCAGCGACCCGCCAATGGGGGCCCTGGTTCTGCCGCATAAGCTCGCGGACATACAGCTACGCGGGATAGCACATAACTACCCCGTATCGTATCAGCCTTGCGCTTAACCTGTTTCGCTTGCCGGTGCGCAAAGGGCGAGATCTAGCTTATCATACATCTGCAAGCGCGGTCAATAGTTTGATGATCGATTTTGTCATTTGACAGGTGCAATGCGAGTAGGAGAGACGACAAGCCGGTAGCCTCAGTTGGTCTACTTGATCGGTTCCTGATTGTTCTGCGGGGCAGAAAAATGCGTCCCTTCCTCTTGACAAATCTCTTTTAACAGAGTACTCTATATTACAGAGTACTCTGTTAATAAGTCGAAGGAGACCAGCGTCATGAACATTTCACCTGAAGAGGCGCAGGAATCGCTGGCAGTAGTTCAGCAGACCGGCGCGAAGCTACGCAAGGCGTATGGATACAACGGATACTATGTAATACTTTGGGGCCTGATCTGGCTTTTCGGCTTTCTCGCCAGCCAGTACCTGCCGCCCGTGCCGGGCTACTGGATCTGGGGTATATTGATCATCGTTGGGTGGGCCGCCTCAGCATTTCTGGAGATTTACCAGGGGGTGCATATCCGTTCAAAGGCAGGTCCACGTGTTGGCATGTTCTGGGGCATCCTGATTGTCTTCTCCATCCTGTGGTTTATCATTTTACACCCATCGAGCGCCCAGCAGGGCGTGTTATTCCTGGTCACACTGATTCTTTTTGGAGGAATCGTTTCTGGCGTTATCTCGCGGGATTTTTCCAGTGTGATCGGCTGTATAGCGATTGCTATTCTCTCAGTGGTCGGCTACTACCTGGTGCCGGCCTACTTCTATCTGTGGGAAGCCATCTTCGGTGGACTGAGCATGCTCATCATCGGCCTGGTTCTCCGCCTGGGCTGGAGGTAACTCGGGTGGCAGAACTCAACGAAATCATTCACCAGCCGACCCGCTTGCGCATCATGGCAACTCTGGTGAGGGTTGGCCCGGAGATGCAGATCAGCTTTAACTACCTGAAGGATATGCTGGATGTGACCGATGGCAACCTGGGTGCGCATCTGCGCAAGCTGGAAGAAGCTGGCTACATCGAGATTTGCAAGACTTTTGTCAACAAGAAACCGCAAACCTATATAGAGGCAACTTCCAGGGGCAAATGCGCTTTCCAGGATCATCTCGCCGCGCTAGAGGAGATCTTACGAGGCAATCATCACGAAGAGGATTCGGGAAAAACGGTTCAGTAATCGAGCAGTGCGGAGATTGCTCCGTAGCAGGGAAGGCTTATTATGCAACCTGTCATTCAAGTGGAGCACCTGCGTAAGCGGAAGTTTCCGCCGCTTGACGCAGGTGCGAAACCCACGGTTGGAGCTGCTGGTCTTGCAGAGGTTATCACAGCTCCACTCTCTCCCAACTGAACGATAACATCTTCTCTTTCGTCACTTTAGAAGAGCATTCGTGGAGTAATCCCTCTCCGCTGGCCTGCGCCATACCCATCCGGCCAGGGCCGATGATAGCGCTAGCAAGGCACAGATGAGAAGCGCAATGGAAGGGCCACTCAGGATAGAGAGCCCTCCAATCAAGAGATTCCCGATAGGAGTGCTGCCTGCGAAGAAGGCCATATAGACACTCATCACGCGCCCGCGCAGGTGGTCAGGGGTAACGTTCTGAATGGCGGTATTGGCCAGCGTCGTGAAGGCAATTTGCGAGAACCCTATCGCTGTAATCAGCGCTAACGACAAAGGATAGATGCGCGAAACAGAGAAAAGAATCAACAAGAAACTGAAAATCAGCGTGTTGATCAGCAAAATTCGGATGTTCGGTTGTTTGTTGCCCCACGCGATCCACAGAGCCGAAAGCAGTGAACCAATGCCGAGGGCCGAAGAGAGAAAGCCAAAGCCAATCGAACCGACATGGAGGACGTCCGTAGCAAAGAGCGGCAGAACCACGTTAAAATTGATGCCGAAGAGCGAGACCATGCCAACCACGAGAATAACCAGCAGGATAGATGGCGTCTGGCGAATATAGGTCATGCCCTCCCGCAGGCTCCTCCAGGTCTTTGACCCATTACCCTTACCTGCCCCGGTCCGCCCGGACTGTGCATACAACTCCCTGGTCCTGATCATGATCAGGCCGGCGATGACCGCGATAAAGCTGAGCGCATTGAACAGAAACAGCGAGGTGACGCCACTGAAGGCAATGACCAGCCCGGCGATGCCAGGACCAAGGATACGTGCCAGATTAAAGATAGAAGAGTTCAGCGCGACAGCATTGGGAAGATCCTCGCGCCCAACCATTTCAACACCAAAAGCCTGGCGCGTTGGCATATCAAGGCTATTCGTTGCACCAAGCAGCAGAGCCAGGATATAGACCTGCCAGATCTGAACGTGGCCGCTCGCTACCAGCCCCCAGAGGATAGCAGCCTGAATCATTGCAGCCGATTGGGTAAAAAGCAAAACGTTTCGTTTTGGCCAGCGGTCGGCAAACACTCCCCCGAATATAGAGAAGAGTAGCACCGGTAAAAACTGGATCGCGCCGACCAGCCCCAGTTGCCAGGCGCTGTGTGTCAGCTCCAATACCAGCCAGGCTTGCCCGGTGGTTTGCATCCAGGTGCCAATCAGCGAGATCATTTGTCCGAACCAGAAAAGGCGATAATTGCGGTGACGTAAAGCGATAAATGCGCGTAGCAGCCCTCTTGCCCGCCGCGATGGCGCTGTGGTTACTAAGGCTTCCTGCGAAAATGCCCTCTCAAGAACAACCTGTTCCTGGGAGTGCTCGGAGATAGTTTTCATGGGACTTCCGTTCTATTGATATCATTTGCACTACGTACTTTCTTGAGAATCAATATGCTGTTGCAGAGCCTGGCGTTTGCGCTCATGGTTCTCCAGCTTTTCCAGGAGAGATGCGCGCATCTGTTCCAGGCCCGCAATTTTTTGTTCAATAAGCTCTAACTGGTGGCGTATAAGCTCGTTTACGCGCTCAAGGTGACTGATCTTGGCAGCGACCTCGGTTTCCTGCCGATAAGCGGCACGAATCTGGTCGCGTTCATCCTCAGCCAGCAGAATTTCCCGGATATCTGCTAGCGAAAAACCCAGCAGATCGCGCAAATTTTTAATGCGCTCCAGACGTTGGATATCTTCCTGCGTATAGCGCCGGTAATTCCCCTCTGTGCGTCCAGTGGGAGGAAGTAGCCCAACCTCTTCGTAATAGCGAAGTGTGCGCTTCGTTAAGCCTGTTTGTGCAGCTACCTGCTCGATAGTGAACATGGGCAAGCTGCTGGCGGAGTGTGTGACGCCATTGTCTGCAGCCATAGCAAATCCTCCCTGCAAGACGAAACGGCTGAATGGCCTCAGCCGGTGAGAGCAATCATGCCTCATTTTATCACGAGTTTCCCGTTAACGTCAAGGTTAAAGTCCTGGCCGAGAGATGATTCTCTTTTCGGTTTGTTTCTATACCTTTTGCTAAGCCAGACTTCTTGACAAGCAAACATAAATGACTGTAAACTTATCAATGGAAACATTTCTTTTATTATTTTAGGCGGAAGCAGTGGATTATGGATGAATTGAAGGTCAGTGGAGACCTGCCCATAGAAGTGCGGCGAGAGCATATCCTCACTTTTATAGAAGCTCATGATTTTGTACGGGTGAGCGATCTCAGCACGAGGTTTCGCGTCTCCGAGGTCACTGTTCGGGGTGATCTCGAAGCCCTCGCGGAACGGGGCCAGATTCGACGCATTCGCGGTGGGGCGAGGCCGAGGGCACTCCCGTACCAGGAAATACCGTTTGAGGAGATGAAAAGCGCGCGCATAGGAGAAAAGGCGCTGATTGGTCAAGCTGCAGCCAATCTGATCAATCCTGGCGAGACCATTATTCTCGATGTGGGAACCACAACAACAGCCGTTGCGCGCGCGCTGATGGACCGGCAGGATTTACATGATATTGTGATCTTTACCAATGGACTCAACATTGCGCTGGAGCTAGAGGCGGCGATCCCCCGTTTTACCGTTGTTGTAACTGGTGGGACTCTGCGCCCCATGCAACACTCGCTGGTTGATCCGCTGGCCGGCCCTATGCTTGAACGAATTAACGCGCATACCGTGTTTCTTGGCTGCAATGGGATCGAGCCGAACGTGGGCGTAACAAATGTCAATCTGCCGGAAGCGGAGGTCAAGCGCCGGATGCTGCGGGCAGCGCACCGGCGAATTGTTGTGGCCGATGGTTCTAAGGTAGGAGGGATAAAGCTGGCTCACCTGTGCGGCATCGACGAAATCGATCTGCTGATTACCGATAGTTCCGCCGATCCGGCAGTGGTCAAAGCGCTGAGAGAGAAAGACCTGGAAGTACTTGTCGCCAGCCAGCCCTGAGGCTGCCGAGGAGTCTAGAAAGTTTCCGGCTCTGCTAGTGATGAAGCGTGTTTTACTTCCGTAAATATTGAAGAATATCTCTTTACCATGCAAGCAGAAGGAGGAGAGAGTTAGTCTCAGGCGCCCGTATCGGGCTTTATTTTCAAAGGAGCCGTGTTGCGCTCCATGAGAAGGAGTCATGTTGTGCTCCGCAAAGAGCGCGTTCTCGATGCATTGTACTCTTTATGCGCACAGCAGCCAGCGCAGCAGGATAGCTGGCGTACACGCGTGGGTATCAGCGCGGAACAAATAGCCGCGTTAGCGGGAATTGATCGGACCAACGCCAGCCGAGATTTGAATCAGTTGGTACAGGAGGGGAAGGCCGAACGCATTCCTGGCCGTCCCGTCCTTTTTACTGTCAAGGTGCCCCCATCCTTTGCACTGAAAAGCAGTCCTGAACCAGTTGAGCGCTCTGGCCATACGCCGGAGCGCGAGCCGGCGCGTTCAGCGCAGATATCCCATGTTGTTGAGGAATCTGGACGGCCGAGCGTCTCCTCAGCTGCGCTGCCTGAAAAACCCCAGGCAGTCGAAGCCTCTGTTCAGGTTGGGGCAATTGCCACGCGCTTTGAAACTCTGGTTGGGAACGAGGGAGGTCTCAAGGTTGCGATTCAACAGGCCAAAGCTGCTATGCTCTATCCGCCGCACGGCCTGCATACCCTGCTCTATGGTCCCAGCGGTGTTGGCAAAACGACATTTGCTCGCTTGATGCACGTTTTTGCGGTTGAATTAAACGCGCTGCCCGCCGGAGCCCCTTTTATCAGCTTCAATTGCGCGGACTACGCGGGGAATCCGCAGTTGCTGATGGCCCATCTTTTTGGAGTTGTGCGCGGGGCCTATACCGGCGCAGACCGAGATCGCGAGGGTTTGGTTGAGCAAGCCAACGGGGGGATCCTTTTCCTGGACGAAGTGCATCGTTTGCCGCCTGAAGGCCAGGAAATGCTCTTCCATCTTATCGACCGCGAGCGTTTCCGGCGGCTGGGAGAAGCGCGCGAGCGCACGTCTTCCCTGCTTCTCCTGGCTGCTACCACCGAAGATCCCGCGACCGCATTGCTGCCAACATTCCGCCGGCGTATACCAATGATCATTACCCTGCCCGGTCTGCACGAGCGCACGTCGATGGAGCGCTACGCCCTGTTGCGTGCCTTTTTCACTACTGAATGCAGCAGCATCGGAACCAACATTCAGGTCGATCCGCAGGTGTTGCGCGCTCTGCTTTTCTACGAGTGTCCGGGCAATATTGGACAATTACGCACCGATGTGCAGCTTACTTGCGCCCGCGCCTACCTGGAATATCGCACGAATAATTTGCCGGAACTGCATGTTCATCTGGGAGTATTGCCCGACCATGTGCGGCGTGGCCTCTTGCACATGGCTGAGTTGCAACCAGCTTTAGAAGAGGTGCTGCCTCTGCTTGGGACTACTCATATTTTCACACCTACCGGGCTGAGCCTGGACCTGGTCTCCGAATCTGTGCAGGACCTGTACGAAATGATCGGGAAGGATCTGAATCACTTGCGCAGTAGCGGCCTGCCGGAAAGTGAGATCAACCGCCTGCTGCACCTGGATATTCAACATTATTTTCAGCAGTTTGCCAGCGAAGTCAACGTCGAAAAGTCTGATGCTCCTGCCGATCTGGTCGATGAGCAGATCGCCGTCGTTTGTTCACAAATTGCCAGATATGCCGAGAGACGCTTAGCTCGTCTTCTTCCAGATAAGTTTAGCCTGGTACTGGCTATGCATCTGACCAGCACGCTTGAGCGTCTGAAGCAGCGGCATGAGATACCAGCGCTGGCCTTTCAGTCGGTGCGCAAAGCCTATCCAATTGAATATGAGGTGGCGCGGGAGGCCCTGCTGCAGTTTCGCTCAGCTCTGGACGTTGCTTTGCCTGAAAGCGAGACCGATGTTCTGACAGTTCTGCTGGCCAATGCGGAGACGCTTTTGAGCAGTGGGCAGTCAACGGTTGGTATTGTTGTCGCTACGTATGGGCGCGGCATTGCTATGGGGCTGGCGGAACTGGCCAATACGCTGGTAGGAGTGAATTTTGTACGCTGGGTCGAGCTAACGCTGGAACAATCGCCCGAAGAACTGCTGGAGCAGGTAATTCACTGGGTACGTGTGGCCGATCAGGGCGGAGGAGTGCTGCTGCTGGTTGATTTTCCCTCCTTGCTCTCGCTAGGGGAGATGGTGAACCGGCGAACCGGCATTCAAGTACGCTCTATCGCTGGAGTCACAGCTCCGCTGCTTATCGAAGCTGTTCAGAGGGCCCAACGCTCGCCGCAAATCACCCTTGACCAGCTTTCGGCCGGCTTGCTGGCTCGTTCGGCTGAGAGGCAGTTGAAGACGGGCTTCAATGGAGTCGGCGTCAGGGAGGAACATACATACTACGATGGTGGTTTTACTACAGATCGCGCGCCGCGAGTCATTCTCTCCGTGTGCCTGACGGGTTTTGGTAGCGCTGCAAAAATCGCCGAACTGATCAACGAGCATGTGCCTGGCTTGAACCAGCAAGATGTTGAGATTATTTGTGTGGATATCAGCCTCTCTAGTAAAACCGAAGCCGATATCCAGCGTTTAGTAGGGAATCGTCAGGTCGTGGCTGTCGTTGGTACAATCAATCCGCACCTGGAGAAGTATCCCTTCATTGCCCTTACCGATTTTCTCTTCGGAGACGGGATCACGCGCCTGCGTACCCTGCTGGGCAGCACGCTGATCGATCCCGCGTTGCTGCATCTGCCTGCCCTGGAGCAAAAGCGGGCCGAATCTGCTCCCTCCGAGCGCCTGGTCGAGAATCAGACCTTGGCCCGGCGCGCAGACTTGATGCGCGAGATAGCCTCTACCCTCAACCAGCGTATGCTCTTCTTGAATCCTACACGTATAATGCCGCTTATCGAGAAAATGATCGAATTGATCGAAGTTGAAGTTGGAGAAACCTTTGAGATCGGGGTGCTGGCCGGGCTGGTGTTGCATCTGGCCTGTATTCTGGAGCGCGACATCCAGCCCGGAGGTATGCTGGTCAGCGAGGTTGTTCGTCGGCAGGTGGAGCAACTATTTGCTCGTGAACTGAGCATCTGTCGGCATGCCCTGCATATCCTGAGTACTCAAATTGCTCGGACCCTGCCCGATGAGGAAGCGTATAACATTGTAGGCATTCTCAGGCAGGTAGATATTTTTGCCGTGGATGGCAATCAGGAGGTTTGCTAGTCTGTCGATAAACATAATATTTCCTATAGCTATTAGCTATACCTATCTCGCTACCGATTCTATGCGTACATATGAAAGTGTGTCTATTGTGTGTTACACACATCCTGGCATGATTCTTGCGACAAAAAAGGTGTACCCGGCGAGTTCCGTGCAGGAGGTGAAAGCCACTTGCGTTTCTCTCGGGCAAAGCTTGCGGGGAGTAGCAGAACACGATGATACGGGTGTTAATCGTTTGCAGTTGGGGAATGTCTACCAGCTTGCTAGTAGATAGCTTGCTTGCAGCGGCGCAGGCAGCTCAGTATGAGCTACAGGTAGAAGCGCTGAGCGCGGGGGAGTATGCGGCCAGAGTAGAGGAATGCGATGTAGTGCTGATTGCACCACAAATTCGCCACCTTCGCAAAAGCATAGAGAAACTCGCCATCTCCGTGGGCAAGCCAGTTGCGCTGATTGAGTCGTTTCATTATGCAACAATGAATGGGCAGGCTGTGCTGGAGCAAATTTTATCCTTGCTGGCCGGCGTGCAGGAAGGTAACGGGAACACATGAGCGGAAGCGGAATAATTGAGCGGAGCGCCGCCTGGTTCGAGCGCTATGTTGTGCCTCCGCTTGGCGCGATAGCCAGCAATATCTACTTGCAGGCTATACGTGACGCCTTTATTATTTTCACCCTGCCACTGATTCTGGCCGGGAGCGTGTTTTTGGTCCTGGCGAATCCGCCAATTCCGGCGCTGGCTACTTTGCTCGCGCCATACGAGAATGCTATCCTGGTACCCTACGATCTCTCGTTCGGCCTGATGGCGCTCTTTCTCTCCTTCGGAGTAGCATATAGCCTTGCCCAGTATCGGCGCACTGAGCCGGTGCAGCCGGGCATCCTGGCTATGGTGTTGTTTCTGATCGCTACTGTGCCAGTCAGCACATTGGAGAACATGACGCTGGGCCAGCTTCTTCCCTACCTCGGCGGCGAGGGCCTGCTGGTTGGGATCATGGTTGGAATTCTCTCAACCGAGGTGATGCGCTTTTTCCGAGGATCGCGCTTTTCGATCAGATTGCCAAAAACGGTGCCCTCGAACGTCAAACGGGCCTTCGAGGCACTGGTCCCGGCTGTATTGTCGATTACAGCCGTCTGGTTGCTGGAATGGTTCATTAGCAGCCACACATTCCTCGACACGACGGGCAGCAAGCCGGTGGTAACACAGTATACTATCCCAATTTTGCTGATGAGAGTCTTCGAACCTCTGGTCGTGGCACAAAATAGTTACTGGGCCGCGCTACTGGAAATCATTTTGATGATGCTGCTCTGGTCAGTGGGGATTCATGGCATGAACGTGGTGATGGCGATTGCACTGCCATTCTGGTACACCACGCTGGCAGCCAACGCGGCCAATCCGGCTCATGCAACCGGTATTGTCACGGAGCCGTTCTTTCACATCTTTACGCATCTGGGCGGTTCCGGGGCGACCTGGCCGCTGGTGATTTATATGCTGCGTTCGCGTTCATCGCAGCTACGAACGGTGGGGAAGGTAGCCCTTGGCCCGGCGATCTTTAACATCAATGAACCTGTCACGTTTGGGGTACCAATGGCTCTCAACCCCCTGATGATGATTCCCTTTATCCTGGTTCCGGCGATCATTGTCACAGTGAACTACCTGGCCTTCTCGCTGGGACTTGTTCACGTTCCGATAGTCGCGCAGCCATTCACTGTGCCAGTAGGGATCAGCGGGTTTATCGCAACTGGAGGGGATATCAGAGGAAGCCTGCTCCAACTGGTAAACCTCGCGATCTCGGCACTTATCTATTATCCTTTCTTCAAAGCCTGGGAGCGTATCCTCGTCGCTCGCGAAGAGGCCGCAGCCCAGCAAGAAGAAAAGCCCATAACGGTTCCCGTAGCGGCGCGCGCGCGCGTTGCTGCGACGGAAAAGCTTGCCGTTAAGAAAGGAGGCTGATCGAAAACTGCTGGTGATGTTACCAGCGGCTCCGGCGCAAGGAGATACAGTTTCTCATGACAAAGTTGTAGCATACGGCTATTTGTACAGTGGAGGTACATTTATGGATTTCAAAGAGTACTTTTCCCGTCTACCTATCAGACGCCGTCGTTTGCTCCAGACGGCTATTACCGCTACGGCCAGCACTTCAGTCGCGGGCGCGTTAATGGCTGCCTGCGGCAGCGGCAGCACCCCAACCGCCGGCGCATCGGGTGAGGGCAATTTCCCCAACCATCCCAACTGGAAATTCGTGTTTGTTAATCACGTTACCACGAACCCATTCTTCGTGCCTACCGTGTACGGCATTCAGGACGCCTGTGCCCTCCTGGGCTGCAGCTATCAGTGGACGGGGTCCGAAAACAGCATTGTTTCCGAGATGGTGCAAGACTTCAACGCAGCGATCGCGGCCAAGGCTGATGGCATTGCCGTCGCGCTCATCGACCCGACAGCCTTTAACGCTCCGGTTGAGAACGCGCTAAAGGCTGGCATCCCCGTAGTCTCGTATAATGCTGACGCTACCGGCAATGCGCGCCTGGCCTACATCGGTCAGGATCTTTACAATTCTGGCTACCAGCTTGGTACGAGGTTAGCTGCTGAGGTCAAGTCGGGCACGGTTGCTGGCTTCATCGCCACACCCGGCTCACTGAATATCCAGCCACGCATAGACGGAGCGACCGCAGCCTTTAAAGCGATATCTCCTGACGTCAAAGTCACGCCAATCGCGACGGGACCGCAGACCACCCAGGAACTGGCCGCTATCGAGGCTTACTATCTTGGTCATAAAGACGTATCAGGTATGTTTGCTGTAGACGGCGGGAGCACGCAAGGGCTTTCAGAGGTGGTTGATAAGTATGGTCTAGCCAGTAAGATTCCGACAGGCGGCTTTGACCTGGAACCTAAGACCTTGCAGGAGATCCAGGCCGGGAACCTCGGCTTCACCATCGACCAGCAGCCGTATCTCCAGGGATTCATTCCTGTCGTGCAGCTTTTCCTCTACAAGTTGTCAGGCGGTTTGATGCAGCCAGCAGATACCGACACTGGTCTGCTTTTCGTCACGAAGGACAATGTCGGACCATACCTGAATACCCAGACACGCTTCGAGGGCAGTTCCAGCCAGGAGAAGCTGGTTCAGTAGTGATCTGACATCTGATGAGGTTCCTCTTGCGAGAGAGGAATCTCGTCTTTCCCCTTGTGGGTATCTATTTCGCGTCTGTGCGAGGCTGCGAGGCAGATGCTCACGAGGGGGATTTGCCCGTAGAAATCATTTTCTTTTATAATACTATGTGTGTCAGGGTAGAGAGAAGCGCTATTTCCTGAACAATTCTTCCCTTACCCTTAGCGTGAAGGAGTAGCTAAATGGCCGAGACGGTTATTTCTGACGCTCCCCCGCCGGAGACCGAACAGCCCGCCGAGAGGCCCGTGGGATTCTGGATTCAACTGGGTCGATTGTTTGTTCGGCAGCGGGAGGCGAGTATTCTGATTGTGACGATCCTTTTGCTGGCTTACTTCTGGATCTCCAGTTCAAATTTCATAACAGGATCGAATGTTCGTACAATCTTCGAGTATTTCTCCGAGACAGCCATTATTGCTGTTGGAGAAGTGTTTTTGCTTATCTGTGGCGAGATCGATCTCTCGGTTGGCCAGGTCTTCGCGTTGGCTCCCTTTGTCATGTACTTTGCCAATCAGGCCGGTGTGCCCATGTGGCTATCAATCATTATAGCGTTGCTGGTTTCCCTGGTAGTTGGCTTGCTCAACGGAGTAATCACCGTCTGGTTCCGCATTCCCTCGCTCATTACTACGTTGGGCACCCTGTTTCTGATCAACGGCATTACCCTGACCATTTCCAACAGCTTCCCGGTAATCCCGCCCCATCTCGGACAGCTTAACAATATCATGGGGGCCGCTCCGTACTCCGAAATTATCTGGGCAGTAGCAATCGCGCTCGTCTTTCAGATTGTACTCTCTTTCACTCGCTGGGGTATGCATACCTTCGCCACAGGAGGCAACTCACTGGGTGCCAGTGAGGCCGGTGTCAATGTCAATCGGATCAAAATCGGTAATTTCATGCTGGCCAGCGTGCTCGGTGGCTTCGCAGGGATTCTGTCTGGCTTCCGCATTGATTCAATCGATCCGCTGGCTGGAGGTACTACGATCATGTTTAACGCGGTCGCCGGAGCGGTCATCGGAGGTACCGCTCTGATAGGTGGCATTGGTACAGTAGTAGGCGCGTTTCTGGGGGTGCTGGCGCTTTCGATTCTGCAAGATGGGTTTACCCTGCTGGGAGTGAATGCTACGACCTATGATATTGTCTTGGGCGCAGCGATCCTGGTTGCTATGATCGTCAACCAGGGCCTGCGTGCGGTAAGGGAGGCACGACGTTAATGGCAGCAGAAATGGCTACCGCTCCAGATGTGCTGCGGGCGGAACACATCTCCAGGCGTTTTGGTCCGGTTACAGCCTTGCGAGACGTTAGCATTCATCTCGCAAAGGGCGAGATCCTGGGCCTGCTAGGCGACAATGGCGCGGGCAAATCAACCCTGATTAAGATCCTGACGGGCTTCCTTCAACCCAGCTCCGGCGAGATCTACGTCAATGGAGAGCAGGTCCGTCTGCGCTCGGTGACGCACGCGCG
>DATGKW010000029.1:0-20221 GCA_035294465.1 Ktedonobacteraceae bacterium
CAAAGGGCTTGGCTTCAGTCGCGAAGATCGCGATACCAACATCAAGCGGATTGCCTTCGTGTGCAGCCTGCTTACCCGTAACGGCGTGATCTGCATTTCAGCGGCCATCTCTCCTTATCGCGAGGCGCGCGCCTGGGCACGTCAGCAGATCGGGAATTTCGTTGAGGTCTACGTAAAATGCCCCATCGATGTCTGCCGCGAACGGGATGTCAAAGGTCTCTACAAGCTCGTTGAAGAAGGGAAGCTCAAAGGCTTTACTGGCGTAGATGACCCATACGAGGAGCCGGAGCACCCTGAGCTTGTCATCGAAACCGACAAAGAAACCATCGAGGAAAGCGTCTCCCGCATCTTCGCCAAACTTATCGAGCTGGGCTATCTGGAAGCCGAACTTCTCTCCGGCGAAGAGGCCGCAGCAGCAAGCTCGCTGGCAAGATAGAATTCTGCGAACAATCGGGGACTGCTCTGCCCGCTCCGTTCTCTCAACGAACGGGGCGGGCAGAGCAGCCCCTGATTGTTCGGGGAGGCCCAATTCCTTAATAAATATCCACCGACAACTCACATATAGATCTGCTTCAAGGATTCGTTAACCTTTTTGCCTTATTATTACGCTTTATCATTTGCAGATCGAAGAACCTATCCAGAGAATAATATCGAAATTGTCATACTCATTTCAAGTTTGTTTGAATCTGCCCAATATTGTCGTAAGGCCAACGTATTGTTTTTGATCAAATAAAGTGTTGATCAAATCAAATCTATAGGTTATACTTATTTTTGGCGCTTTTTCGAAAAGTGAAGGAACAGATCCGAAACTGGATTCTTAGCCTACCTCAAAGAAGATGAGGAACATGAAACGCGCACTTCCTTTCATGAAGAAACCTCTTCGATGGGCTTTCAGCTTTTATCTATCTTTCATCCTTTTCTTAGGTTTAACAGCTTTTGCTCCTGCATAGCAACAATCTCAGTGGAATGGCCGGCTTGGCCATCGTGTTTCTGTTCCCGTAGCAAAAGATATGGCTCTCAAGAAAACAGTACAGCTTCAGCAGTTAAAGCGAACCTACCCAGCATTGTTTGCTTCATACAGCACCCTCTATGTGGATGTTGCCAATTGGGCAGGATATGTTGTAGGCGATGGCACTGGCAATGGGTTCGAGGCTGTTGAAGCCACCTGGAACGCACCATGTAAAAGTGGAACTGTCAACTCCCAAATTGGATATTCTTCTTGGGTTGGATTGGGAGGTGCCTTTGGCGGTGGCGTTTTCGACAACCCTGACGGAGTAGAGCCCCTGGAACAAACTGGCATACTTTTGCAATCAGATGGTACATATCGACTGTTCTGGGCATACGTTTCATCAGATTCAGTTGCTCAAAACATTGACCAGACAGATGTGATTGATTGCGGCTGGCCCATAACTGCATGGGTCCATTACGGCACTGTTTCGGGTTATTGCTCAAATGGTGGCTTTTACGCCCATGTTCAAGTTAATGGGCATACAGGTGCTCATTTAGGTTCTACGTGCCTTACTGAATCGGACGGTATTGGACATCAAAGTGCAGAGTGGATTGATGAGCGTCCTATCAATGCTAACGATGGATGTTACACCGAGTTGGCTGATTTCAATACCGCAAATTGGACAAGTGTATTAGCTCAGGCTAACAATTCAGGCGCTGGATTGAGTAACCCTAACAACCATGTCAATAGGCAACTGTTTATGTACTCTGGTTCTACAGAGTTAGCAGATCCTGACGGTAATTCGGTAAGCAGTAACAACACCTTTACCGATCGTTGGTATGCTAATGGAACTTATTGTGTCTAGTCGAATAAAGTTACATTGGTGGGGAAGGTGGAACTTTGGACACTCGTCCAACGTCTTCTCTAAGCAGTCCTTTTGAGGATTGGGTATTGAGTCAGGAGGTATACCTGACGTTAGGAGGAACAATGCACATTCCCTTGAAACAACGTGTTCTCCTGCTTTGCTCTTTATTAGTCCTGTTGAGCGGATGTGGCAGTGCTCTAGTTGCTGCTAGCTCGGCAGGAGATGAGCCCACGTCTCTGCAAGTTTATCGTGTAAACCTGATACCGGAGAACGCTTACCCGCCATTCCCCCCCCACACTATTACAGCTCAGCAAACGGTCCAGCGCCTGTACAATATGGTGCAAGCGTTACCACGCTGGAATTCAGCGTCTGGCCAGATGTCCTGCCCGGTCTGGTCTGGCCTGGAATATCAGCTGGATTTTTTTCAAGGGCAGACTTTGATGCAGAAAGTCATCTACCGCCCCGGGGGTTGCTCATCAATACTCATTGGGAAAAATGATGTTCGTGTCCCAAGCAAGTTGTTCGCCCAATCCTTCGTTCAGGCTATGGGGACACCTGAGAAAGAACTATTCCCTACGCCTATGTTTTCCTGTAACCCAAAGTCTCCCTGTTCTTCACCCACTCCTTAAACCAATACTCTACGCTCGACCCTCTCAGCCTACCCAAAGAGAGTCGAGCGTAAACGCCTCGTGAACCTTTCCCGAAGGAACAAAGCGCGTAGATAGATGCTGCTGTTTCGTGCTATGCCCTTTACGCTTCGCTTTCCCGATAAGTATCGCTTGCCGGGTCCCGCTTCTCCGGTATGTTCATCCTTTATTTACCCGCCGAGGAGGTTAAGTAGGAATCCGCGTTCTCTCAAACGCGCGAGCGCAAGAGGCAAACGCACGGTTCTCCACGCAGGGCCAGGAGGTTATAATCCTCAAAAAAGGGGCTTGCATCTGACGTTACGTCATCCTTTATACTACTCCTGCATAGAAAAGGAGGAAGCACTTGGGTCAACGCTTCTATACGAGCAGCCAGTTTGCCGAACTCGCTTCGGTGACGGTGCGCACGTTGCGCTACTATGATCGGGAGGGACTGCTGGCACCGGCGCGGCGGACGGAGGGCGGCTATCGCCTGTATAGTGACGAGGATGTGCTGATCTTGCAGAGGATTCTTGCCCTGAAATTTCTCGGCTTCTCGCTGGACGAAATCAAGCTCCTGCTCAAGACCGGCCCCCAGCGCCTTGAGGAAGTACTGGCGCAGCAAAAGGCTATGATGGCAGAAAAACGGGTCCAGCTCGACGCGATTATCCAGGCTCTGGAGGAGACTGAGCGGCTGCTGCAAGCGAATAAGTGCGATTGGGAAGCGCTTGTGAGAGTGATCCGGGTGATTCAAATGGGACAACAAAACAGTGATTGGGTCGCGAAGTACTTTACGCCGGAGCAGCTTCAGTCCATGAGCGAATTGACTGACCAGGCATACACGGAGGAGGCACGTCAAAAGCTCAAGACGTATCATCCTGGGACATGGACCGAGGAGGATCAGCAGCGCGTCGATGAGCGCTATCGCTTCGTGAAGCAGGAACTGGGGCGCCTGGTCGCGCTGAGCGCCGATCCGGCCTCACCGGAAGCCCAACATGTGGCCCAGATCCGGCACGAACTGCTTCTGGCCTTCACGCACAGTGACCCGGACATCGAAGCTAGCCTGCGTAACTGGTGGAAGAGCCTCGACGCACTGCCCGCAGAAAAGAAGTCCATCGACATGACGATGTACACGTATACGCCGGAGGAACAGGCATTGCTTGATAGGGCGCTGGAAATTTATAAGCAGGGGTTGTAAACCCTAAGCCATTTCTGTCACTCTGGTCAGGGCTTGAGAATGCTCGCTTTTTCTCCGGGTCCTGGCCTGTTTCGCGGGGTTTCTCCGCTTGTTTAGTACGAGTACCGCAGGCGCGAGATGTGCAGGCATCTCGCGCCTTTGTCGTCCTATCCTTTAGAAACGAGTGCTGCTTGCGCTTTTGCCGAAAAAACGCTGCTGCCTCTGCCAGAGGCGCAGCAGCAGCAAGGCCAGCACAATACCGCACAAATCCAGAAGAAAATTGCGCGCGTCTTTATGCAGGCCAGGGTGCGCGTTGAAGAGGAGTTGAATGATTTCTTCGGCAAACGCGCCGAGCATCAGGCAGAGGATATAGAGCTGCAAGTGCTTGCGAAGGGCGGGCATGGAGCAGAGCATAATTAGCCCTGCCATAAAGAAAAGGACGACGTGGCCGGCGAAATAGGCTTGCGGGGTGGCGAAGATAAAATTGAAGAGGTGCCCAAAAGGTACCCACATTCTGCTCAGCCAGTAGAAAGGAAAGAGGACGCAGATCAGGGCCAGCACGACCGGCCACGCCAGGCGCGGGTGCAGCACTCGCTTGAGCGTGGTACTCTGCTCGGCCAGAATGCCCCGCAGCGCGTCGGCGAACGTGGGAAGCCAGAGACGCAGCACGCCACGCGCGCCGCATTCGCGGTAAGCATCCCAGCAGCACTGACGGAAGACCTGCAAAGCGGGACCGGCATACTCGCCGGAGAACTCGTCCGGTGCCAGGGCCAGCAGCCAGCGATAGAGAAGCAACGAGCAGGTGATAATCCATGGCACGCGTTTATACATCAGGCCCTTCCTCCATCAACATTTGGAACCGGTAGTTCGCCAAGGACAGCTTTGGTGCGCGCCACGCTCAGCGCCTGTTCCAGGCGACGCGCCTCCGCGCTCGCAACAAGCTTTCCAAAGGACGTGATCCGGTAATAGCGCCGCCGTTCATCATCCAGCGCCGGGTCCGGGCGCTCATCAATCTCCTGGATCAAGCCGCCTTCTAGCATCTGCTTGATCGAACGATAAAGCGTAGTCGGCCCCACGCGCAATGTGCCGCCGGTCTGCCTGGTGATTTCCTGCATAATGCTATATCCATGCCGCTCGCCATCGGCCAGGGCCAGCAGGATATGGAAAACCGCCGGCGAAAGTGGCAGCATCTCTTCAGGTTTGTCTGCCGGTTTCATCCCTCATCCCCTTTCGGTCTCCTCACGAGATACACCCAGAGTGGCTATAGCCGCCCTGGCTTAGCTTACCTCCTTTCCGCTGAATCGTCAAGAGCCTGGCGCTCTGGAGCCGGAGGCAAGCTCGCGGCTCTCTACGCGGGAGGGAGGGAAAACTAGCTCCAGGGCGGAATAGATGGGCAAGACCCACGCCCTCATCAGCAGCTTGCCTCCGGCTCCTTCGCCCTTGTTGGTAGAACCGAACTCTGTTGACATCTCCATCTCTACCTGTTAATATAACCATATTGGTTATAGTTAAACTGGTTACTTTAGAAAGGAAACCTTGCGATGAAAATTTCTCCGCGATTAATGGGAGTTATCCGATCACCTTTTCTCTGGTTAGCGCTGTCGGCGGCAATTCTGGTTCTCTTCCCTTTTGACTGGTTGAGCGAGGTCTGGCCGGCTTATGGATCGCTTTTCGACCGAGTTTTTGTTTCTGAACGCGAACATGCTATTGGACATACTACAGTATTCTTGATCGCCGGTCTGTTAATACTTGGCTCGATACAGCAGATGCGCCGTCGCCCGCTTCTCTATATATTCATCATGATACTGGGAGCAGTAGGCGAGGAATTTTTCCAGGCACTCAGCAAATGGCAAATGCCAGACGTTGGCGATGGCCGCGATATCGGCTTCGATGTGCTTGGATTTGTGCTGGCCTATCTGTTTGTCTGGATATGGTGGAGGCTGAGGAACGCTCGAAAAGAGAAAAAAGAAGGGAACTTGGCCCGCCCAGGCTACCGATCTTTGACAACAGACAAAGAATAGAGTATGGTACAGGTGTTTCAAGAAACAACCGGCAATCGAGCACAGGTCGAGAGGACACTATGGCCACACCCGCCCGTCGTCAATACTTACAGATCAAAAGCCAGTACCCTGATGCCATTCTTCTCTATCAGGTCGGCGACTTCTATGAGACATTCGATGAAGACGCCCGCATTGCCGCGCGCGAACTGCAAATTGTGCTAACCGCTCGCAACTACGGCGAGGAGCGGGTGCCGCTGGCAGGAGTGCCACTGCACGCCCTGGAAAATTACGTGGGCAAGCTGGTCGCGCGCGGGTACAAAGTGGCTATCTGTGACCAGACGAGCGAGGTGCCGAACAGGGGCGTGGTTGAACGCGCTGTGACGCGCATATTGACCGCCGGAACGCTCTCAGAGCCAAATCTGCTGCCCAGCCGCCAGAATAACTATCTGGCCTCCGTCATCTATGGGCGCACGGGAGCGGGCCTGGCGATGGTGGATGTAAGCACCGGCGAGTTCAGCGTCACATGGTTCGGCTCAGAAGAACTGCCCGCTTCTCTGGAAGCGGAGTTACAGCGCCTGGCCCCTTCGGAATGCCTGGTACCGGAAGCGCACGCGCTCCGTTTCCAACTGCCGGACGAAACCATGACCGTCACTCCCTGCCCCTCCTATTTCTTTGACCCGGAGCTTGCGCATGACAGGTTATGTAAACTTTTCGGAACGCATTCGCTAGAAGCGTATGGCTGCGCCCAGGTTCCCGAGGCTATCGCTGCGGCAGGCGCTATTGTAGCGTATCTGGAAAAGATGAATGAGCGACTGCTAGCGCTATTGACCGGACTGCGTTCGTATCGCACGACCAGCTATATGATACTGGACGCTCATACCCTGCGCAATCTGGATCTCTTGCAGGGAGCGCGCGGCGGAACCGTTCAGGGCAGTCTGCTCAACGTTATAGATCGCACAATCACCCCGATGGGGGCGCGCTTCCTGCGGCGCTCCCTGACCCGGCCCCTCCTCGATCTGATAGAGCTCAATGCCCGCCAGGAAAGTGTCGAGGAACTCTGCGAGAGCCCGGCTCTGCGCAGCCGCTTTACCATCTATCTGCAACAACTGGGCGATATAGAGCGCATCGCGGGGCGTATCCGCCAGGGAACGGCTGTGCCACGCGAGGTGCTGGCCTTGCACGACTACTTGCAGACGGTACCGCAGTTGACCAACCTGCTACACGGTTGCAATACTCCCCTGCTCTACGAGCTGGCCGGGCAGCTAGATGCCTGCCCGCAGGTCAGCGAACTGATCGAGCGTGCTCTGGCGCGCAGCGGCAGCGAGGACGAGCAAGAAAATGATGGCCACCTGATCCGCGCTGGTTTCCACGCCGAACTGGACGAACTTATTTCTTCAATTCGCGAGTCGCGCCGCTGGATGCTCTCTTTGGAGGCCCGCGAACGCGAGCGCACCGGCATTACCAGGCTAAAAGTTGGTTTCAATAAAGTCTTTGGCTACTATATCGAAGTCAGTAATGCCCGCCTGGACCTGGTGCCGGAGAACTATATCCGCAAGCAAACGCTGACCAACGCCGAACGCTTTATTACCCCTGAGATGAAGGAGCACGAAGCGCGGATTTTAAGCGCAGAGGAACGCATTGATGAATTAGAGCGCAGCATCTACGCCGACGTTCTGCGCCAGTTGAGCGCCTATTATAGCCGCGTGATGCAGACAGCCGTGACGATTGCGCTGGTAGATATGCTGCTGAGCCTGGCCGAGGTGGCGGCGCATCAGGGCTATACGCGCCCGCAGCTCGACCAGAGCGGCGCTATCGAAATCATCGGCGGGCGTCATCCTGTGGTCGAATACGCGCTCGATGGCGATACCTTCATCCCCAATGATACCCACCTGGCATCAGTCGAAGAGGCAGATGGAGCCAGGATTATCCTACTAACGGGGCCAAACATGGCCGGCAAGTCGACCTATCTGCGCCAGGTCGCTCTGATTGTCCTGCTGGCCCAGATCGGCAGCTTCGTCCCGGCCCGCAGCGCGCGCATTGGCCTGGTTGATCGCATCTTTACCCGCGTGGGCGCGGAGGATGATATCGCTTCGGGCAAAAGCACCTTTATGGTCGAGATGGAAGAAACGGCCAGCATCCTGCACCAGGCCACGCGCCAGAGCCTGATCATCCTTGATGAGATTGGGCGCGGCACCAGCACCTATGATGGTCTGGCCATCGCGCGCGCTGTTGTCGAACACCTGCACAATACCATCGGTACGCGCACGCTCTTCGCCACCCATTATCATGAACTGGCCGCGATGGCCGATGAGCTTACCCACCTGCGCGTTTACACCATGTCGATCACCGATGATGGCGCAGACAAGATCACATTTCTGCATCGCGTCGTGCCCGGCTGCCTGGGACGCAGCTATGGCGTTCATGTGGCGCGACTAGCCGGCATGCCCACAAGTATCGTTCAACGTGCAAACGAGCTTCTCAAGCAACTGGAGACCAATCGCGGGCAGCTCCAGCAGGTTCTCTCGCTTGAGCAACAAAATGGGCGCACCGCGCAATTCGCCGGGAAAGGACAGAATAGCTCCATCACTGAGCCAGCAAGTCATTACACCTGGCAGAGCCTGGAGGGACGTGCGTTCGGGCAGGCCCTGGAGGAAAACGGCGAGGATATTGCGGCGCTGCTGGATGAGATTAACGTGTACGCGATCACACCGCTTGACGCGCTCAATCTCCTCTTCGCCATGCAGAAGAAACGCAAAGGGGTTGGTCAGAGAGGGAGAAATGGACACCATGCTTGAGAGCCAGGAATATACACGTGTGCCAATTCTGCTTCTGCCACCTGAAGTGGCGGAGCGCATAGCGGCGGGTGAGGTCATCGAACGGCCCGTTTCCGTAGTCAAAGAACTGCTGGAGAACGCTCTGGATGCTTCGGCGCGCGAAATTCGCATCGAGGTACGCGGCGGAGGGCTGCGCTTGATTCGCGTAACGGACGATGGAATGGGCATTCCCGAAGACGAATTAGCAAACGCCTGCGCTCGCCACAGCACAAACAAAATTCGTCGCGTCGAGGACCTTGAACATCTTTCCACGCTGGGCTTTCGTGGCGAGGCCCTGGCCAGTATCGCCGCCGTCTCTGAACTGACCCTCCTCAGCCTCGCCTCCGAAGTGCAGGAGCGAGACATTGAGGAGGCCGGGGCGTATATCGTTGTGCGCGGCGGAGAGATCACTCAGCGTGGCAAACGCGCGCGCCTGCACGGCACAACCGTTACCGTGCGCGAGCTATTCTATAATGTGCCTGCGCGCTTAAAGTTTATGCGCCAGGCCAGAACCGAAGGCGGTCATATTCTGCAACTGGTCCGGCGCTACGCCTCCGGTTATCCGGGTGTGCGCTTTACTCTGCAACTGGAAGAGCAGGTCGTCCTGCAAACCAGCGGCACTAACGACCTGCCAAAAACCCTGGCCGAAATCTATTATCTGCCCCTGCCCGAAATGCTTCACTCCATCCATACAAACGTCCATGAGCAAGGGATCAGCTTCGAGATTGAGGGCTACGTGGGCAACCGTGCGCTGGCCCAGAACACACGCCAGCATCTCACCCTTTTTATCAACGGGCGTTGGGTGCAAGCAAGATTTCTGCAAGAAGCCCTGGAGGGCAGCTATCGGAGCTTGCTTCCCAGGGGTATGCATCCGCTGCTCGTCCTGCACATTCGCGTACCCGCCGGAGAACTGGACGCGAACGTACATCCGGCCAAGACAGAGGTGAGACTCTTGCACGAGCGCGAAGTGGCCGGAGCAATTGGCAACGCGCTGCGCAGCGTGCTTGAGCGCAGCCCGGCGTTGCCTGAAGAAGTGCAGTTGCCTGGTCTGGGGCTGGTCTTTCAAGGACGCTTGCCGGGCATGAGGCGGCGCGGTCTGCGCCTGGCAGAGTCGGCAGGAGAATACCGTTCGCAAGAGGAGGCAGAGCGCAAAGGCAGCGCTGGCGCGGCAGAGATTCTGCGTGTGCTGCGTCCCCTGGCCCAGTTGCAACAAGCGGTAATTCTGGCCGAAGCGCCCGATGGCAGTCTCTACCTGATCGACCAGCACCGCGCCCACGAACGCGTAATCTACGAGCACCTGCGCCAGAAATACACCGGCCTGGTACAGGACCCCGCCAGAGGGGCAGAGGATGAATGGCAGGAAGCCGGGGACGCGCATCTTTTGTTAGAACCGGTAGTAGTCGAACTGAAGCGACACGAGGCAGAGCTTTTTGAGCAGCGTCTGCCCATGCTGCGAGAGCTTGGCCTGGAGTGCGAGCGTTTTGGAGGACGTAGTTTCCTGGTACGGTCAGTGCCTGGCGGCGTAGGTCAGGAGCAGCTGGCGGCGCACATTCCTGAACTGGCGCATATCGCCGCCGAAGATAGCAACGACTGGCAGGATCGGCTCTTAATCGGCCTGGCCTGCCGCTCAGCCCTGCGTCGTGGTCGCGAGCTGGCTCCCGCGGAGCAACGCGCTCTGCTCACCTCCCTGGCCGAAGTCACTACCCCCGCCGTCTGTCCGCACGGCAGCCCGATTTTGCTGCACTACAGCCGGGCCTTTTTGATTGATAAGTTTGAATGGTGAACAGGCGGATGAAGTCGGGCTTAGCCTGATCTCACAATCAACCATTCGCGAAGAGACAACGAACGAAGCTTCACCAGCCCACCTCTTCGCGAAACTCTTCCCAGGACTTACTTTCACCACACGGCTTCTCCACCTTTGCCGCATGAGATAGATCTGCCTTCGCGCCGCCAAGCATGATTTCTACCATCGTTTGCAAGGACTCCACGTTCGCTAGCAATTCCTGGTAGACCTGGTAGGGAATGAGTGTGAGAGATGGCTGATTGCCACGTGTGATCACAAGTGCAGAACAGTCTTCAGAAAATTGCTCGGATACATCGTCTAAAATTTGCTGAACTTCTGCCAGAGTTATGATACGCTCTTTCATTTTTCGCTTCTTCTTTCATAAAATGATACATTTCTATAGAATATATTTTACTGACGTATTCAACAAGCAAACGATTCAATCATCGCCTGGTAGGAGGAACACCTGACGAAGATCCGTTGCACATATGCATTACAACGGTAGAAGAATCGGCGATCAGGAGAGCGTCTGGAGAAACTGGCGTATCGCCTGAATAAAGGCTTGTGGCTGCTCCAGGTTTGACAGATGCCCGGCGCGTGGAATAAGCACAAACTGGGATCCGGGAATTTGCGCGGCGTAGTCTCGCCCTACCTGCGGAGAAACCAGGGCGTCCTCTTCACCAACGATGACGAGCGTAGGACAGGTGATCTTTGCTAATAAATTGCTCGAATCTGCTCGTACCGCCATACCACGCGAGGCGGCCGCGATACCATGAGGGGTAGCAGCATCAATCAACTGGCGCACGCGCACCTCCACTTCGGGCTGATGCTGACGGGTATACGGAGAGATCAGATTGGGCAGCAGAAGATCCGCGACCGCTCCAGTTCCCTGACTTTCAGCGAGTTGAGCCACGTTCTCGCGGTTGGCTCTAGCTGCGGGCGCGTCGTCACCTGGGCGCGTATCGGCCAGAATCAGGCCGCGCAGGCGTTGAGGATACTTGCGCGCGAAAGCAAAAGCCACGTAGCCGCCCATCGAGAGGCCGCATAACACCGCCTGCTGAATGCCCAGAGTATCCATCAATCCGGCGACATCGTCGGCAAACATAGCCATACTTGAAACGACTGGCTTGATCGGCGACGAGGTAATCTCACTTTCGCCGAAGCCGCGCCAGTCCAGCGCGATCAGGCGATAGCGTTGATCAGTTAAAAGCGCCTGGATCTCACCGGCCCACATTTGTCGGTTGAGCGGGAATGCGTGCAGGAAGATAACTGGCAGTCCCATACCCCGGTCGTCGTATGCCAGCAGAAGCGCGTTGACTTGCGTTTTCATACGCCTGCACCCCTTTTTTCCCCCGTCAGGGTTCTCTCAATCTTGCCGAGTCGCACTATCGGCCTGCTCGTGAGCGTGATAAGAACTACGCACAAATGGGCCGGACTCGACGTGACGGAAGCCCAGTTTCTTGCCCTCTTCCTTCAGAGCCGCGAACTCCTCCAACGGCACATAGCGCTGGATAGGCAGGTGCTGGAAGGATGGGCGTAAGTATTGCCCGATGGTGAGAATATCGACATCATGCTCGCGCAGATCGCGCATGACTTGCAGCACTTCATCCCAGGTTTCGCCCAGGCCGAGCATAAAGCCTGATTTGGTAGGGGCCTGCGGGTTCATCTCCTTAGCCCATTTCAAGACCTGTAACGAGCGCTTATAGATCGCCTGGGGGCGCACCTTCTTGTAAAGCCTGGGAATAGTCTCAACGTTGTGATTATAAATATCCGGCTTCGCGTCCATGACCACGCGCAACGCGTCATACACGCCTTTGAAATCGGGCGTGAGAACCTCGACCCTGCACTCCGGATTCAGACGGCGAATCCAGCGGATGGTAGCCGCGAAAATGCCCGCGCCCCCGTCTCGCAGTTCATCACGATTGACCGAAGTCACTACAGCATGGCGCAGACCCATGCTCTGTACTGCCTCGGCCACGCGCTTTGGCTCCTCCCAGTCTAATCCCGTAGGGCGACCGGTCGCGACCGCGCAGAAGCCACAGCTACGCGTGCAAACGCTCCCCAGGATCATAAAAGTCGCGGTTCTGTGTCCCCAGCATTCGCCAATGTTGGGGCAACGCGCTTCCTCGCATACCGTGTGCAGCGTCTTACTGCGCATTAATTGCTTCAGATTCTCGTAGTTTTCGCCTTTCGGCGGGCGCACCCGCAGCCATTCTGGGCGGCGCTCAGGGATCATGGTCGCCATTGCTTTTTTCCTTTATTTCAGCCTGCTTCCTTTCCGATTCGCAATTCGGAGCAAGGACATCCGGCGCATAGCTGCTTGACTTATGCAGATTTTGCACTTATATTTCTTCTCTAGAGAGCCTGGCAGCGATCAACGCTCTGTTCCCATCCCGCTAAGTGGGCTTGAAACACTAATAGACGTCTATTTCGCGCCCGTAGCCCTCCAGGCTCTCGCGTACAGCCTTCAAGAAACCGCCGGAGCCGGCTCCATCGAGAATGCGGTGGTCAAATGAGAGGCAGAGATACATCATCGAGCGGACCGCGATGGCGTCATCCTCGATGACTACCGGACGTTTAACAACAGCATTCATGCTCAGGATACCCGCGTGCGGTTGGTTAATGATCGGTACAGATATAATTGTACCAAATGTGCCGGTATTATTCACGACAAACGTACTGTTCTGCATATCCTGCAAGGTCAGCTTACTCGTGCGAGCTTTCTGCGCCAGCGTCGCGATCTGCCGGGCAAGCCCGGCCAGCGTATACTGATCGGCGTCGTAGATAGTTGGGACGACCAGGCCCTCATCGGTCGCGATGGCGATGCCCATATTGATGCGCTTCTTGATAACAATCCTGTTGTCCGAGGTCCAGCTTGAATTGAGCAACGGGAACTGGCGCAGGCCCGCGCACACCGCTTTGACGACAAACGGCACAAAGCTGATACTATACCCGTTCCGCTGTCTGAACTCTTCTTTATGCTTTTCCAGCCATTTCGCGATATTGGTCATATCCACCTCGACAACGGCTGTAGCGTGCGGCGAGGTATGGACGCTGCGCACCATATGCTCGGCTATAGCCAGGCGCATGCGGTTGGGCACCAGGATCTCTTCGTCCGCGCCGGACACATACGGCGCGACAGGCGCAGGCGCGGCTGGTGCAGGAGAGGGCGCAGGAGGAACGAATGCCGGGGTAGGAGCAGCCGGACGCCGGGCGATATAAGCCAGAATATCTTCTTTACGCACGCGCCCGCCAGCTCCGGTGCCTGGAATAGCATTCAGGTCAAGGTCATGCTCGCGAGCCAGGCGACGGGCCAGCGGCGAGATACGCTGGCGCTCTTCTTCACGCTCGCGCCGGTGAGCTGGAGCAGGCGCAGCGGTAGAACCATTCCCGGCAGATACGGAGGATGTATTCAGCGCCTCAGGGGCCGAATCAGCGGTCGGTTCAGGCGTTGCCTCTATACCGGCCTCAACTTCTATCAGGGCGATATCTGTTCCCACCGGCACCGTCTCATCAGCCTGGACCAGGATCTTGACCAGGCGACCCTCGACAGGCGATGGAAACTCAGCAGTTATTTTATCGGTAATAATCTCAGCCAGCGATTCGTCTCGTTCGACCCAATCGCCCTCTTTTTTCAGCCAGCCACCTATAGTTCCCTCGGCAACCGATTCGCCCAGGCGTGGCATTTTTACTGGCGTTGGCATGTTTCTCGACTCCTTTGTCTTATCCAGGCTCTCTTTCTTCTCTTAATACGCGGCCAGCTTGCGAGCCGCGTTGACAATCTTTTCGGCATTGGGCAGATAAGCAGCCTCCAGTTCAGAAGCATATGGGAAAGGAGCATCCGGTGCAGCAACGCGGGTAATCGGGCCATCCAGGTATTCAAACAGCTCCTCGGCAAGAATCGCCGCGAGCTCGGCGCCAATCCCGCCAGTCAGCGTATCTTCATGGACAATCAGGACCTTGTTGGTGTGCTTGACCGATTCCATAATCGTCTCGCGGTCCAGCGGCGTCAGGCTGCGCAGATCGACCACCTCGACCTCCAGATCATCTTCTTCCTCCAGCAAACTGGCGGCTTTCAAGCATTGGTAGACCATCGCGCCGTAGGTAAGCATAGTCATATCTTCGCCTGCGCGCCGCACAATCGCTCTACCCAGTGGCACAACATAATCATCTTCCGGCAGTTCTTCGCGCAGTTCCGGCTGGCGATAGAGCAATTTGTGCTCTAGAAAGAGCACCGGATTGTTATCGCGGATGGCAGCCTTGAGCAAACCTTTGGCATCGTAAGTGGTTGAAGGCACAACCACCTTGATGCCGGGTGTATGGAAAAACCACGCTTCCGGGCTACTCGAATGGAATGGGCCACCCTTCGTGCCGCCGCCAGAGGGGCCGCGAATCACAATGGGGACCGGCATACCAGCCCGCCAGTACATCTTGCTCGCCATATTGATAATCTGATCAAAGCCGCAGGTGATAAAGTCGATATACTGCATCTCCGCAATTGGGCGCATGCCCATCAGGGCCGCGCCTACCGCCGAACCGATAATTGCCGCTTCAGACATGGGCGTGTCGATCACACGCTCTGGCCCAAACTCCTCCAGGAAACCAGCGCTTATTTTAAAGGCACCACCATACGTGCCAACATCTTCGCCAAGCAGGAACACAGCCTCGTCACGCCGCATCTCATCACGAATAGCCTGGCTAATCGCATCCAAATAAGTTATCGCAGTCATCGCTGTCCCACCTCCTCAGGCAGGGTCAATGGAGTCTCACTTATCGCGCTGAAAGGACGGCCTACGCGGCTATCGAGAGCATTCACGTAGCGCGGATCTCGCGCTTCAGGAGTACCGATAATGGCAATCGGTCCATCAGGGGCGAAAACATAGTCAGCCACGGTAGCGGGATCGGGAGCAGGGCTCTGTTCAGCAAAGTCCACTGCGTCGTTCACAATCTCCTTCACCCTGGCTTCGATCTCTATCTTTTTCGCCGCCGTCAAGATCTTCCTCTTCTGGAGATACTCTTCAAAACGCCTGATTGGATCCTTTCTCAGCCACTCTTCGCGCAGTTCCTGTGGCACATAATCGGCCTGATCGGCCTCAGAATGCCCGCGTACACGGAAGGTTTTGCACTCTACCAGCGCTGGCCCCTCGCCGCTTCGAGCGTGCTTGATCGCACGCTCCACCACCTCCATCACCGCCAGCACATCATTTCCATCGACGCTCTCGCCGGGCATGCCATACGCTTTGGCACGATCAGAGAGATCTTTGATAGCAAACTGCTTGTACGAGGGCGTCGAATAAGCATAGCCATTATTTTCTATAATAAAGACTATGGGCAACTTCTGCACCGAAGCAAAATTGAGCGCCTCGTGGAACTGCCCGGTATTTGTTGCTCCATCGCCACATGAAGCCATGACGATGGTTGAACGCTTTAACTGTTTCATGCTGAGGGCAACACCGCAGCCGACCGCGAGCGATTCGCCCAGCATACTGATCATCGGCACAATGCCGTGATGCATATCGCCAATATGGACCTGCCCATCTCGTCCCAACGCCGGCGAGTTTCCCCGTGCTAACCATTGACACATCACAGCGCGCGGTGATCCCCCCCGCACGAGATGCATGCCCAGATCACGGTGCTGCGGTACGATGCAGTCGCCATCGCACAGCATCATTGCTGCCCCGACGGTGGTCGCCTCGTGCCCCTGCGCGGTATACACGCCGCCAGCAATCCTCCCCTGGAGAAAGAGCTTGCGGGTGCGGTCTTCCATTTCGCGGGTGAGGCGCATAAAATAGTAGATCTGCAGCAGGTTGGCCCGCTCCATTTCCATGTTGAACTTCCTTTCGTACTCGCGGCCCATAGAAAAATGCCTCGTAGCATTACGCTCGCGAGTACTTTGCTTCAGAGGTCTTCCTCGCTCATGCTAGCACCTGTGCGCGAGGGATGTCAAGTTTATCTGTAGCTGAGCTATGGCCTCCGGCTCCTCCGGCCTGCTCTGCATCTCTTGCATGAATCAACGGAAACCTTGAATCTTTACCACCGCGCCCACTGAGTGGCAAAGAGATTTCCGTTAGAGAAAGTATAAACTATATACGTTTAGTACACAAGGTATAAAAAAGCGCATAGGGAAAGAAAGGCAATCAAGACGCCCTTTTCCAGTTAGTATAGGTGGCACCTTGAACTATATTCTCTTTCCGTATAAATTCTCGAGATGAGTAGCCGAGGAAATATGTCAGGCCGAACATTCCTGGCTGATAATAGGAAAGAACGCCCATGTATCCCCAGATTAGAAAGACCGGGGCTTCCTGGGCCGCTCTTTTACTACTCGTTAATCTATGGAAGGAACAGCTATCCTGATTACTGCTCGGAAGTTAGCGGAGGCTGATCGGGAGGCGCGCTTTGTGTACTGTCGGGAGTATTAGTGCTGCCATAAATCATCTCGGTCAGTTCCTTGCGTGTACGTTCGATGATCGAGCGCAAACGCGCCAGCTTTTCAGGATCGGTGATTGCACTACGCCCGGCAACGGCGAAGAGGCGCGCAACCTCCATTGATTCGAGGCGCAGCGCGTGAATTTCTGGGCGCGACACGCGGCGCAGGCCCTCGGCATGCTCACGAAGATGACGCATCCAGGGAGGTCCCGCGAACTCTTGCTCAGGGCGCTCGGCCAGCAGCGCGCGACCAGCCTCAGTAATGCTGTAAACCTTCTTACCCTCGACTTCCTCCGACGTAACGAAACCGCGCTCTTCCAGCATCTGAAGCGTCGGATAGATTGAGCCGGGACTTGGTGTATAGAAACCGCCGGATCTCTCCTCCAAAGCTTTCATCATCTCGTACCCATACATCGAGCGCTCGCGTAAAAGCTCAAGCAGGGCAAACTTCATATCACCGCGCCCAAAGAAACGCCCCCCCTCACCCATGCCTAGAGGGCCATGCGGACCAAACGGACCACGCATCCGCCTCAGGTAAAGGTGCAACCCGCCAAAGGGTCCGCGTCCATGATGCCAATGAGGCCCTCTTTCTCTTCGCATCCAGGGAGGCGCCCAACCCGGCCCCCATTCTTCCGCATCACCGGGCCCGGCAAATTGATATCCAAACCTTCTAAACATTCGTCAATTCCTTTCTTCGACTTTGCGATATATCGTAATCTAGTAATTATTATACCGATATATCGCAAACTGTCAAGAGGGAAATTCACCCCTCTGAGGAAATTCTTTCTCGACGAAAGGAGCAGGCTTATAGCTCGCTCCTGCGCGCTCTCAAGCCCACTCAAAAAGGATTCTGCATTTGATGTGGAAGTCTCTTTCGTTAACGCAAGGTAAATCAAGTAACGTGAAATTAAGACTCATTGCTGTCAAGTTTACTGTCACATTTCAGGAGAACAGAATAGCTAGAATCGGCTTCCTGCAACGCTCTTAAAGGATCTTCCGTTGTAGAATTTGCTCTATTAGTAGCCATCCCTCTTTGCTTGAATCACAGTCAAGGTAGGGAACAAAGCCAAAGCTGAGGTAAAGGCTAACTGCCCGGTAGCTTGTGGTTTGAGTGGTCAGATATGCTTTCTGATGACCTTTAGCCAGACGTGCCATTACCGCAGTCAATACCAGAAGCTAAGCAAGTGTAATGGACCCACAAACTTGGAGACGTTTTGGGCCTCTCTCAAACAAATCATAATCTTTATCATCGCCGTCCTCTAGTAGTTTCAACCCTGCGAAGCAGGAACCGCCCCTCTCAACCGCGACGCTGTATAAGATGTTGACGGCGCATCTGTTTGTTTCAACCCTGCGAAGCAGGAACCGCCCCTCTCAACTCCAGGCCAACATTCCCGGATGAGAGCCGAAGAGATGTTTCAACCCTGCGAAGCAGGAACCGCCCCTCTCAACTTTTTGCAGAAGTGCATTATACTTGGTAACTTGAGGAGGTATGCTCTCAAACGGCCTGGTAAGACACGCGAGGGGCGCAGCTTGAGAAGATCACCGCTGCGCCCCTCGCAAAGCTCTGCCTGGTCTCTCTCTAGCGCTGGAAGAGTTCGGCCAGGGCTTTGACCCGCTTTTCCTGGGGCCATTGTTCTTGCATTTGCTGATAGAGGTCCTGCGTTTCACTGAGGCGCTTCTGGCTGCCCAGCGCAAGTGCGCCCTCTATACCTTTTTCCAGGTAGGAATAGCTCATTTCCAAGTCTTGTTGAGCCATAGCTGCGGCTGTCTGATAGTTGATGATCTCTAAACGGATACGCTCCGGGACGATGTACTTGCTCACCTGGGCAAAGTTCTCCATCGCCTCTTGCGGTTGCTGGACCAGATTGTGAATCAGGCCGGCATGTTCCAGCAATGCAAACATTCCCCAATCGGCATAGCGATACGCCTGATCCTCTTCGGGGTTGTTAGGAAAGACCTGGAAAGCTAGGCCGCTGTAGTAAAGTGCTTCTTGAGTCATGCCATTCCTGGCGTAAGCTTCAGCAACACCCATGTAGGTACGGCTCTGCATAAGTGGCGTTAAATGTTGGACGTACAAGATCGCTTCCTGGTAGACTTCCAGGGCTTTCTCTGGCCGTTGCTGGTAGTAGTAGGCAACTGCTAGCTGGATCATCGCTGCGACCTGCACGTTATAGTCGCCAGCCAGTTTGGCATACTCGATTGCCTGGCGTGAGTACACCTCTTTGGCTGTAAAATCTAGCTTGTGCGCCGCAAGGATGCCTCCTAGCTGCAAGCTCTCAGAGACCAGGCTTGCTGCGCGCTGCTGAAACTTGGATGGACTGCGCGCAATCTGGGCGAGTTTCGGGAGGTACGAGGGCAAGATCTGCTCAGAGACCGTTAACTCATTGCCATTACTCAAATTCCAACAGGCTTCTGTAGCTTTTTCAAAGCCAGTTAAGGCCATCTCGTCGGCCAGCGCGCGCGCAGGTTCACTCACAAGTCGATTCCAACTTTCCGGGCTAATCAAGTGGGGAGCTAAGATGATCCCCGCTGTGGTTTGTAGAAGTAGACGGCGTTTCCTGTCCATATCGCTCCCCTCTGGCAAAATAAGCTGATCGCGCATAACGATCAATTGCTTTTCTGCCTTAAACTCCTCAAATCCCAAGTCTTCAGGTGCCATCTCGAATGCTTTGCAGAGGAGATCAAGGGTTGTGGGATGGGGCTTTTGCTCTCCGGTTTCCCAGCGCACCCAGGTCGTCTTACTGACTCCAACCATTTCACTGGCGCGCTCCATCGACCAGCGTTTTTGCTTTCGCGCATTCCTCAGCTTTTCATTTGTTGTCATTGGGCACCCCAACTACTTCAATTGTAAGGTTGACATCCCCGGATATCAAGGGGAAAAGGCTTCTAGAGGCCCGTGAAAGGGGAGGCGATACCAAAGCGATACCAATTTTAACAAGAAACGCTACCATCATAACGCTACCGAAGCGCGCCCGAAACGCCGCCGACTTGCTACCGAAACGCTATTTTGCTTGATGCCCTTTCCAGGTATCATTTCCACAGAAATGCAAAGAACGCTTGCTACTAACGATTATAACCGATCTTGAACAAAATTGCATCGTTAGCGTATCCAAATTTGAGGAGGCACACCATGACTCTGATGATCACTGTGAACTTCTGGTTTCTCGTTAGTGTTTGTTTGCTCGCGGCCCTGGTCGGGATGTTCCTGGGCGCTTATGTCAGTCGCGGAGGCCGCTATCGCTTTTAGGGAAAGGGGCAAACATGGAAACACTTCTTCTCTGCGTGCTGGCTTTCGGGGTCGGCATGAGCGTTGAATGGTTTCGCGAGCGCAAGCATCGCAAACTGCTGAAAGAATACCGGAGACGCTATGAGTTGCGGTAAGTCAGTCAGCGTGCTGGGCGCAGAAATGCTGAATGATGAACGCACGGTATACGGATGCGAGGTAGCCCATTCTACTGCGAGCGTGTGCTGGAGCGCTGGGAGAAACAGAGCGGGCAGCAGGCGGTGCTTCTGGAACGGATGAAGAGCGCGCGGGCAGGATAACAATCGAGATGGAGGTTCACTGCTGGCGCGCTGGGAGGAATG
>DATGKW010000030.1:0-50524 GCA_035294465.1 Ktedonobacteraceae bacterium
GCTTGCTCAGGCTTCGATCTGCTGTAATTCTTGTAATTTGTAATTTGTAGCAACACATCGCCTGATAGAACGGCTTGCTCAGGCTTCGATCTGCTGTAATTCTTGTAATTTGTAATTTGTAGCATCGCATCGCCTGATAGAACGGCTTGCTCAGGCTTCGATCTGCTGTAATTCTTGTAATTTGTAATTTGTAGCATCGCATCGCCTGATAGAACGGCTTGCTCAGGCTTCGATCTTGCTGTAATTCTTGTAATTTGTATTCTGTGGCGCAGAGCAGTGTATAGAACATGTCTCCACTGAAAATTACAAATTACCATAATTACAGCACGGTGTAATCATCATCAGGTAGCTTCTACAGAGGCGCCAGGACCAATGATTACAAAATTACAGCGAAGCGCAACATTTGGCCTGCCACTCTCCAGGTGTAAATCGGAGTCCCACCCCTCAGTTGTGAAACCTTATATTGCTTCCCCCTGTTCAGCCGAGGCAAACGCCTCTTTCAGCTTTGGCACCGTTTCGTAACTGCTCAGTTCATCCGGCGCGATCCAACGCATGTCTACAGCCTCCCAATCCAGGGTAATGGCCACGGGGTCCAGGGTTTCCACGAGGAATGGATGGACGAGCCAGCGGCGGCCTAGCTGCTCGTCGATGTGCTCGACTACTGCGCCTCGTTTGAGCAGGCGCACCTGCGAGCGCTGTAAGCCTGTTTCCTCGCGAATCTCCGTATATGCTTGCTCTTCAGGCGAGACACCCTCTTCGATAAAGCCGCTGACGCCAGCCCAGCGTGTGTTGTAGCTTCCCACGCGCTGGCTGCGCCTCACCAGCAAGAGGCGGGGCGCAGGCCCATCGTTGCGCAGCAGAAAGCAGGTCACGACCGGGGTAGGTCGCGGCGGAGATTGCACTTTTTCTTCACTTGGCTCAGGCATTTGATCGAACTCTCCCATATTTGAGCGACCGGCTAGCGCTTTACTGCTTGACAGTTGAGATAGCGCTCCTATATAGTATCTTTGGTACACCGTGTAAATTTTTGAGCGAACCTATGCTATCATTATATCTTTTTTCCCTTGCTTTGAAGGGACCCGTCTTACCTTAACAAGCGGAGGTCGGCCAAAGTGTCATCTATATATATTATCCTCATCGTCCTGGGTGTCGCCCTGGCCCTGGTAGGCGGAGCCTGGCTGGCAGTGCGCGTGGGCACGAACCTGGGGATGGAGCGCAATAAACGCGAATTTGAGGAGCGGCTGCGTACCGAAAAAGAGTTGAGCGAGAAACGCTTGCTGGAATTGCAGGTGCAGCAAAGCGAAGCGCTGCGCGAGGCCCGCGACGAAACCGCCCGCCTGCGCTCAACGGTAGAACGCGAACATGCTGAACGGCGCGCCGAGCTACAGCGCCAGGAGCGCCGTTTGCAGCAGAAAGAAGAGACCCTTGACCGCAAGATCGATCTTCTGGAACAGCGTGAGCGCAAGCTGGCTCAGCGCGAACGCTCGGTAGCGCAATTGCAAGAAGAGGTAGAAGCGATCAAAATTCAGCAGCAAACGGAGCTGGAGCGCATCGCCCATCTCTCTGAAGAGGAGGCCAAAGAGGTGCTGCTCGCGCGCATTGAGAACCAGGTGCGCGTCGAGGCGGCCAGGCGCGCGCGTATGATCGAAGAGGCCGCGCGCGAAGAGGCCGAGGCCCGCGCCCGCGAAATCATCACCCTGGCGATCCAGCGCTGCGCCTCTGACCAGGTTGCCGAAGCAGTCGTTTCGGTGGTGCCTTTGCCCAACGACGAAATGAAAGGGCGCATCATCGGACGTGAGGGACGTAATATTCGCGCACTCGAAGCCGCCACAGGCATTGATCTCATCATCGATGACACGCCGGAAGCCGTCATCCTCTCAGGCTTTGATCCAGTCAGGCGCGAAGTCGCCCGCATTGCCCTGACCAGGCTGATCATCGATGGGCGCATTCACCCGGCGCGCATCGAGGATGTAGTGGCTAAGGCTCGCCAGGAGGTGGACGCCATCGTGCGCGAAGCGGGCGAGCGGGCTGCGTTGGAAGCCAATGTACATGGCCTGCCGCCAGAATTGCTGAAGATCCTGGGCCGGCTACACTTTCGTACCAGCTATGGGCAGAACGTACTGACGCATTCGGTCGAGGTCTCGATTCTCGCTGCAACGATTGCCCACGAGTTGGGAGCCGACGTCAATATCTGTAAGACGGCGGCGTTGCTGCACGACCTGGGCAAAGCGGTCGATCAGGAGGTCGAGGGGCCACACGCAATTGTAGGCGGCGAGATTGCTCGCCGCTTCGGCCGCTCGCCCAAGATTATTCACGCAATGGTCGCGCACCACGCCACAGAAGCGGAACCGCAGAGTCTGGAGGCCGCGATTGTGCAGGCTGCAGACGCCATCTCTGCCGCGCGCCCTGGGGCGAGGCGCGAGACTATCGATCTGTACATCAAACGCCTGGAAGCTCTGGAGAGCATCGCCAACTCGTTTACCGGCGTGGAGAAATCCTTTGCCATCCAGGCGGGACGCGAAGTACGCATTATTGTGAAACCTGAGGAGGTTGACGAATACGCCGCCGAGCGCCTGGCCAGAGATATCGCGCACAAAATCGAGGAGAGCCTCGATTATCCTGGCCAGATCAAGATTTGCGTTGTACGCGAAACGCGTTCGGTGGACTACGCCAGATAAGATATGACCAGTTCTATAGATTTACATACGCACTCAACTGCCTCCGATGGCATGTACGCGCCGGGGGAGTTGCTGCGCCGGGCCAGCGAGGCGGGCCTGCGCGTGCTGGCGCTGACTGACCATGATACCACCGCAGGCATCAAGGAGGCGGCGAAAGCAGCGAAAGAGCTGGGAATCGACTTTATTCCCGGCATTGAGTTGAATACAGATGTTCATGGCGGCGAGGTGCATGTGCTGGGATATTTCCCAGAGTTTGAGCGCCCGGCCTTTCAGGATGTGCTACGAACGCTGCGCGACGCCCGCGAACGTCGTGGACAGCGCATGGTGGAATTGCTGAACGAGCAGGGCATCTTCGTCTCGTGGGAACGTGTGCGGGAAATCGCCCAGGGAGCAGTCGGACGCCCGCACGTTGCCAGGGCGCTGATGGAGGCCGGCTACGTTCAGAGTGTGGGCGAGGCATTTGATAAATATATCGGCAAGGGCTGCCCGGCCTATGTCCCACGCTATCATCTCTCTCCCGTAGAGGCTACGCGCTTGATTGATAGTACCAACGGCCTGCCAGTTATCGCGCACCCGCTCACTACGCCCGGTCTGGCGACTCTGCGCGAATGGCTGCCAGACCTGTGTGCAGCCGGCATGGTGGGCCTGGAGACCTATTACGGTCCCTACACGGAAGCAGATGAGCGCGAGTTGCGCGCCCTGGCCGATGAATACCATCTGATCCCCACCGGAGGCAGCGACTTTCATGGACCCGGCATCCATCCTACACCGCTAGGAGGTCACTACGTGCCCGACGAAGCCGTTGAATGTTTGAAAGCTGCCGCCAGGGAACGCCGCGGAAGAACACCACCGGCGTTTGAACTGCCTGAGCCTGTAGAAGAAACGTGACAAATGAGCGGCGGCTCCAGTGGATAGTCAGCGCCAGGGAAAATGCACTCCTTCCTCTTCTCGCCTGAAGCTTAGCGCCGGTGGCTCTTGCTGATCGATTTAGTGGAGAAGGTGAATTTCATGCCCTGGCGCTGCATAAATTCCTGGAACTGGCCGTAAAATTCCTGGCGATCCTGCATCGTGATTACTGCGACCGCGTCGGCGGTTTCGATGGCGTAGGGGTAGCCGTTACCGGCGATAAGTTCGGCGCGTACAACATCCAGCACCGGTTCCAGCAGTCCGTCGTCCAGCATCCAGCGGGGAAATTCCAGGCGGGCCGGCGGGCGGCGGGCGGCGGTTTGCAGGTAGCAGAAAGCCACGCTCTCACGATATGGGCCGTAGTCCTGCAAGATGTCTCCGCGCGCGCAGATCATCGCGGGCGTACGATCACCCCAACGCATTTGCCCCTGCCAGAGCAGCGCGTCGTGGATACGCTTGGTTTCGCGCAGCACAGGCTGTGGTTTCGTCGCATCCAGACGCCGCAGCATCGTGATCATGTCGCGGGCATAGCTGGTATCGATATAGCCGATCAGGGGCACGCGCTGCTCTTCAGAGGTTTGCAGCAGCGCTTTCGCAGCCAGAATATAGGAGCTGCGATATGGCTCCGGCATAGTGACAGCAAAGGAAACGACGAGCGAGCCATCGAAAAAAACTACCGGACTGTGCGCCGGCTGATTTGAGCGGCGGCTGTGTGCGTGCTGCTCCATCTGCCGGCGGATGGTCTCAACTTCCATCTGGTAGCGGCGCAGATTCACCTGCATTTCGGAGTAGGGGTAGCTGTCCGGATCCTTGCTCTCGATGCTGGAAGCCTCGGAGATTTCATCGGGGGCCAGCACCTCAAGCGAGACATCTTTGGTATACGGCTGGCCGCGCGAATGTGGATTGACAAAGAGGCCAACCTGGATCAAGGCCACAGGAATTGAGGCGTCGCGCCAGGGCTGAAGCTGGCTGCCATCGACCGCGATAGTCGTAACACCTTCGATACATTCGGCCCACTGCCGCGCCTGCTCGTGGTTGGCAAACTCGCGGTTGAAAGGAAAGAGCGGGCCGTGATAGTCACTGTAAGCGGCATAGACCAGCCAGCGGTCGAATTCGATGCTGGGGCGAGCACCGGCCGGGGGCATCCCCTTTGCATCGGGAGGCAGGACAAAATTCAGTTGTTCCCCCGATGAATATTCCAGGTAGAGCGTCTCCAGCGCGTGACGATAGGCGTTAAGCTGATCACCAAACGAGCCATCATAAGCGCTAAACTGGTTGCGCTTGGCGTGAAGCGCGGCCAGTAGTTTTCCTTTATGAAGCATCGTACAACATTTCCCTTTATCTAAACTCTGAAGGGTGGCGCAGGAGGCGCAGCCAGTACCATCGACTCTTCAGCATCAAACGACGCTAGCGAATCGTCATTTTCAGCAAGCAGGCGTGTTGAACCGTCCTGCTTGCGCAGACGAATGTGGCTGTCCAGGCCCTGCTCGAAGGTGTCGTCGTGACTGATAACGATCAACTGGTCGAAGCCGCGCACGCGTCGGATCTGTTCGGCCAGATTGGTTCGGCGCAGCTCGTCCATATTCTGTGTGGGTTCGTCAAAAAAGGCCAGGTTGAGCGTGGAGAGCTTCTTCAGCAGGGCCAGACGGACAGCCAGGGCCGCGCTCATCTGCTCGCCGCCGCTTAACTGGGCAAACGAACGCCTGTTGCCCTGGCGCAGCAGGCTAATCTCGTAATCATCGGCCCAGCTCAGTTGCGCGCTGCGATCACCCATGATCTCGCCAAAGATGCGGTTCGCCTCGGCTGAGATGTCGCTGAGCATAGCGCGCAGAACGTGCGGAGCGGCCTCTTTGATCAGCTTGCGAAACTGCTCCATCATAGTAGATAGATCTTCGAGCGTCTGCTTCTCTTTACGCGCCGCTTCCAGCTCAACCAGCAAGGCTTCGGCTGCAACAATGTCCGCTTCCAGCTTATTCATTTGTGCCTGTAAGTGCTCCATGTCTTTGGCCAGAGTAGCAATGTCACGCTCCAGGCTATTCACCTCGCTCTCGACCGCTGCAAACTCCTGTTTGTCGAAGACCGCTGAGGCTTGCCGGTAGGCAGCTTCAGCCTGCGCCAGAGCCTGCGCGGCCTGAGATGCCTCCTGCCTGGCCTCTTCCCAGGCTCGTTCTTTCTCCGGCAGGCGCGCGGCGATCCGCAGATTTTCCTGATACAACTGGTGCCCTGTCGCAGCCTGGTCGCGTATCCCTTCCTGCTGACCGATTTCCTGATCGAGTTGAGCGTACTTCTCCAATTTCACCGATAGCTCATCTATCTGGCGGCTTGTTTCCTCTAAGGTGCCCTGAGCGGCCTGGAGCTGCTGCCGATAGGTAGCCTCCGGCTTCATAATCTCCTGCGCGGCCCGGCTGCGGGAACGTGGATCGTTCAACGCGGCCAGCTCTTGCTTGCGCTCCTCCAATTGCTTCTTGCTTTGCTTCAGCGGCTCTGCCTCTTGCTTGCGCTCCTCCAGCTCGGCAGTATACTGCTCGATCTGCTCTTGAAGTTGTTTCGCTTGGCTGGAGAGGCCGGCCAGCAGGCGCACCTGTTTATCGGCCTGGCGGCTCTCATCTCGTTCTGCCTTTGCCCTGGCGATCTCCTGCTCAATCTGCCCAAGCTCTTCCCACTCCGCTTTGAGGCTCTGCTCCTCGCGCTCCAGGCGGCGGATATCGACATTCAGGCGTTCGATATGCTCGGCCTGGCTATCGCGGCGCTCAATATGCTGACCCACCTGTTCCAGCGCCTCAGCATATTGCTTGAGCGAGGCGCTGCGTTCATCGATCTGCGCGAGCTGACGCGTAATTTCGTCCAGTCGAGCTTGCTCTTCGCTCAGCAGTCCGTCGAAATACGCTTCCAGGCTGAGCTGTCCCTGCTGCTTGATGTTCAGACAGGTCTGGTGCAAAAGCGGGCACTGGCCGCCGGCGGAGCGGCTGCGCGCGTCGGTATAGCCCTCAATATTGCCCTGAAGATGATGCAGCTCAAGGGCAAGCTGCCGGCTTTGTTCCTGTAAAAGCGCGTATTCCTCGGCCTCCTGGCGGTGCTCCTCTGCGAGCGCGATAGCCTTCTCAGCATGGCGTAACTTCGCCGCCGCCTGCTTTAGCTCGGCTTTCTTCTCCTGCACTGCCTGCTGCTTCTCTTCCATTTGCAGCCGCTTCTCGCCGCGCTGTGTAATCTGCGTTTCTAGCTGGGCAAGACGTCTCACGCGCTCGTCCAGGAGGTCTGCCAGGGGCTGCAACGGCTCAATTTCTGCGATACGTTTCCTGATCGCGACCAGTTCCTGCTGGCTCTTTTCGCGTAGCTGATAAAGCCGGTTGCCCTCCTTGCGCAGCGTCTCGTACTGCTGAGCCTCAAAGGTGAGGGTGGCGATCTGGGTATCCAGTTCGCTCTGCTTCTCTACCTGGGGTATCAATTCAAGAATAAGCTGACGGGCTTGCGCGACCTCGTCCAGGCGTCCCTGAATATGCCGGATGTTGGCTTGCGTGGCAGCGCGGGTGCTTTCGAGTGTGCCCTGCTGCTGGCGCAAGCGATTACGCAGGCGCTCGTCCTGGCGCAGCAGTGCCAGCGCCTGCTCAGCCTGGACGTAGCGTTCGTAATCGGGCTTGCTTTTTTCAACCATCTGGTGCGCAGCCCGCGTTTCATTGAGCGCTTCTTCAGCCTGCTGGAGTCGCTGCCGCGCGGCATTATGCTGGTCTTCACAGCGAGCGCGGTGCATCTCGCATTGCGCAAGGTGATCTCGTCGCTCTTTTAGCTCTGCGAGGTATTTTTGCTGGCGGGCTAGCCGTTCGGTTTCGCGCACGTTGCGCGCCTTGAGTTCCTGGTCCAGTTCGCGCTTCTCCTTGAGCGAGCCGCGCCATGTTTCCAGTTCGCGGGTCTCGAAGGTCAGGCGCTGGATCTCGCGATCCTGCTCAAGCGCTTGATCTCTGTATTGCTTCTGGGCTTCCAGCAGGTAGCCGAAGGCAGTGGTATAGTCCTCGATTTGCAACAGGGAGTCGAAGGTGGCTTTGCGCGTGCTGGCTGTCTGAAGGAAGATCGCGGTAAACGTTCCCTGGGGAACCCCAAGCGCGTCGCGGAAGAGGCTGGCCAGCGAGCGCTCGCGCTCGATACCAAAGAGTTCGCGGAGCTTGTCCTGAACGTCGGCTCGCTGCTCCAGGCGCAAGTTGGCTTCCAGGTCATAGAGAGCCCACGAAGCGCCCGCTCCACAACGGCGCTCCACTACATAAGGGCGGTCATCATTGCCGAGCAGTTCAACCACCACGCGCCCGTATTTCTCTCCCTCGCGCACAAACTGGTCCTGTTTATAGGGCATCGAATCGAACAGTGCGAAACCGATGGCCTCAACCAGCGTTGTTTTACCCGCGCCATTCGCTCCGCTGATAGCCGTGGTGCCGCGCTGAAAATCAATCGAAATATGCCTGTAGCTTTTGATATTCTCCAATTCGAGACGTGTAATGAGCATGGTGAGCTAGCCTTCTTCCTACCCCTGAGCAAAAAAAGAGCCTGTTCGTTTTCCCATTCTTCTCCCTCGATGGGAAAGCGGAAACGATCAGAGCGATTATAACATGAGAGAGGACCTCTAAGAAAGAACTCCCACATCATCAACTTTCTGGCCGAATCGCCCGGCTTCAAATGGAAGGAGCCTGTTCAGGAACCTGTAAGGTATGTTCGCCGCTTTGCAAGGAGGAGAGCAGGTGGGTTGCCCGACAATAGCATCTGGCAGAATATCCGAAATCCGTGGTAAAGGATTCAATACGATCCGATGAAAACAGTAGATCAGCAGATAATGAAAAGTGAGCTGGTTCCGGTGCGGCAAACTATCTCTAGTTATGTCAATCTGATGAAGCCGCATGTAACGGTTCTGCTGCTTGGCGTGACCGTCGCGACCATGGCGATTGCCAGAGAGGGGTTGCCCGACCTGAAGCTTGTCCTGGCTACTTTGATCGGTGGCGCAATGGCAGCGGGTAGCGCGAACTGTATCAACTGCTATATTGATCGCGATATCGACCAGGTCATGACGCGCACGCAGCGCCGTTCGCTGCCGGCTGGCAAGGTGCAGCCGGTCCAGGCATTGATTTTTGGCCTGTTTCTCGGAGCAGGCTCTTTTGTCGTCTTCGCGCTCTTTGTCAACCTGCTCTGTGCCCTCCTGAGTCTCGCAGCTATTCTGTTCTACGTGTTTGTCTATACGCTCTGGCTCAAACGCGCCTCCACACAGAATATTGTGATTGGTGGAGCGGCTGGAGCAGTTCCGGTGCTGATCGGTTGGGCTGCTGTGACTGGTACCGTCTCGCTGCCGGCTATCTGGCTCTTTGCAATTATTTTCTACTGGACGCCGCCGCATTTCTGGGCGCTCTCGTTGCTGATCGAGAAGGACTATGCGCGGGCGAAGGTGCCGATGCTGCCTGTTGTAATGGGCGAGCGCGAGACGAAGAAGCAGATCTTGCTCTATTCCCTGATCCTGCTGGCCGTGACGCTGATTCTTTTTGCGATGCAAGCTATGGGGTATTTCTATCTTGCCGGAGCTGTGATCCTGGGTGGTATACTTGTGTATATGTCCATTCGCCTGCTGCTCGATTCCACGAAAAAGTGGGCGCGTACACTCTTCTGGTATTCCAATTGTTACCTGGCGCTGATTTTTGCGGTCATGGTGCTGGATAGAGTCATTCGCTAAAGGTAAGGGAACGCGATGAGAATGAGCTGGCGTTTAGCTTCACGTCTCTCGGTGATTACGCTGGCCTTGCTGGTTGTGCTCATTGTAGCGCTCTGGGGGCTGCGTAACACGAATGGGAGCGCCAACGCGAATCAATCTGGTTTGCAGGGTACCAGTCTGGATAACAAGCCCGCTCCCAACTTTCGCCTGACAGATCAGTTCGGCAAGCCAGTTTCGCTTGCGCAGTTTCGGGGCGAGCCGGTCGTTCTGACATTCATGTACACACACTGCCAGAGTGCGTGCCCTCTGACAGCAAATAAATTTCACATGGTCCAGCTCCAGCTTGGCAAACAGGCATCTCAAGTCATGATGCTGGCCGTGAGCATTGACCCCAAAGGCGATACCGAGGCCACAGCTCAGCAATTTTCTGAAGCGCACCAGTTACGTTCAAACTGGCACTATCTGCTCGGCACTCAAGCCGAGCTGGCTCCTGTCTGGAATGCGTACAGTATCTCTGCCTCACCTTCAATGAACCATACAACCGCGATCTATGTCATCGATAAGCAGGGAAACGAGCGCGTCTTTCTGGACAATGATTTCACTCCAGCTCAACTAACGAGCGATCTGAAGATTTTGCTGGCGGAATAGAGTCTTCTCGTCGGCTGAAGAGGAGCTGCCGGTCAAACGTGGTCTGAAGCCAGTCAGGTCGCCTTGTCAAATCAGTGCATTCCTGGTATGCTTTATAAGAGAGATCTATTCCTGGGAATAGATCGCGGCAGGTCGTAAACTATTCTCGAAGGAAAGCGAGATCTATGAATACTTCCCTGAAACAGACGAATGCTGCCGAGGAAGAACTGGCCGCTTCCGAGGCTGCTATTGAAGAAGAAGAGCGATTGGAAGAAGAGGAAGCGCATATTCATTTGCCGGGTCCGAGCCTGTGGCCTCTTCTTCTGAGCGGTTCTATTCTGCTGGTCTTTGCCGGGTTGGCCATGATCGGGACCGGAAATACCACCTATGACCCTGCGTGGGTTTCGGCTCTGGCTCCCTGGTTTATATTTATCGGCCTTCCCTGTGTTCTTATCGGTATTATGGGCTGGGCGCTGGAGAATCCACACGGGTCTGCTGCGCACGGCGCGCGCAAGGGTGGTCGTTACGCCACCTCTTTCGCTGAAGCAGCCATAACCGGCAAGACAACCGTTCTCGCTGAGCAGGTCCTGGATCAGGCCCAGGAGGTCCTGGACAAGAAGGTGACGATCAGCAGCACTGCCTGGAGCGCTCACCCGGTGAAGGTTTTTGTGGAGCGCGAGGGTGTAGTGCTTTCGCTCTATGGAAAGGTTGAGCTGGAGGCGCAGAAGAAGGAGATCGAAACCTCTCTGCGTCAGGTTCCCGGTGTCCTGGATGTTATGAATTTCCTGGTAGCCGAAGACGAACTGCTGAATGCCGTGAACGCGACTATTGAGAATCTGCGCGCTTCCGGGAAACTGGAAGGGGCGAGCGATATCTCTGTGCTGGTTGAAAATGGCATAGTGAGCCTGGATGGCAAGGTTCCCGACAATGCTATGAAGTACCTGCTTGAACGCGAGATTTCCGGCATTCCTGGCGCTCGCGTGGTGATCAACCATATCGGGCTGAATAAGGATATTCCCGGCAACCTCGGCAAAACAACGAATAGAATTGCGCGTATCTAAATGCCTGCTTGAAAGCAAATTGCCCGGTCAGCTTGCTGGCCGGGCAATTTGCTTTGGTAAAGCCCATAGGATCGAGCGGCGCTGCTCTCTCCTGGGCTACCGCTTGCGCAAGAACGCTGGAATATCAATCACATCGCCTGGGGGAGCATTGCGATTGCCGCGCGGGATATCGAGCGCTTTGGGATCCATGCGGCGGATTGGACGCTGCGAGCGCTGATCCGCGGCGGCTGCCGGACGCTGCAACGGCTGCGCTTCCGGCTCCGGCACGGGCAGGCGCGTCGGTGCCGTTTCCTGCACTTCCTCTTCGTTTGCCAGATCGTCCCGAACTTCGTTATAGCTTGCGGCCTCCGCGTGCGCGGGAACCTGCGCGGCCGGCGGCATGGTTGGCTGGTGCGCAATTCCCCCGGCTAGCGGGTCGGCCGCCTGGCGGCCTGTGCCCATAGGCGCAGGCGTGGCCGGCAGGGGATTATACTGCCCCTGGCGCGACGGATAAACCGGCGCGTTGCCGTTACCAGCTTGCTGCGGGGCCGGCTGATAGAACATATTCCGGTTATATTCTACGCGACCCGCCTGCTGCTGGAGCATGCGCCCCCGATCCTGCTGGTCAAAGCCTGTGGCGATAACTGTGATCTTTACCCTCCCGTCGTAGGCCGGATCCTGGACCGCGCCAAAGATGATATTGGCATCGGGATGCGCGGCTTTGCTGATGATATCGGCAGCCTCGTTGACCTCGAAGAGCGTGAGATCCAGCCCCCCGGTAATATTGAAGAGCACGCCGCGCGCTCCGTTGATGTCGATATCCAGCAGCGGGCTGGAGATCGCCATGTGGGCAGCATCAATCGAGCGCGACTCGCCGCTGGCCTCGCCGATTGCCATCAGGGCAGAACCGGCGGCCGACATGATGGTTTTCACATCGGCAAAGTCCAGGTTGATCAACCCCGGGACGGTGATCAGGTCGCTGATCCCCTGAATGCCCTGGCGCAGAACATCGTCCGCCAGGCGGAAAGCCTCTTTGAGCGGCATCTTTTTGTCAGCAACCTGCAACAGGCGATCATTTGGCACGGTGATCAGTGTGTCTACGTGCTGCTTAAGGTTCGCGATTCCTTCCTCTGCTGCCTGCTTGCGCTTATTCCCTTCAAAGGCAAAAGGCTTGGTTACAACCCCAACGGTGAGAGCGCCGACTTCGCGGGCGATCTGAGCGATGACCGGACTGGCGCCCGTCCCGGTGCCTCCACCCATGCCCGCGGTGATAAAGACCATATCCGAACCCTTCAAGCGCTCATATAGCTCTTCGGCATTCTCTTCTGCCGCCTTCGCCCCCACGCTGGGATTGCCACCCGCTCCCAGTCCACGCGTCAATTTGTCCCCTATACGAATAGAGGTTGGTGCCTCGGTGAGCAGGAGAGCCTGAGCATCGGTGTTGACCGCAATAAATTCAATGCCCATCATATTGGCCTGAATCATGCGGTTGACTGCATTGCTCCCGCCACCGCCTACACCAATGACGCGGATCTGGGCGAAGCCCTCAACTTGATGATTTCCCAATGGTAGCATTTCTGGCCTCCTTTGCCTGCTCGCAGCCGGAACCAGCTCTGATCAATCACTCGACCATCCTGACCCCTGCCCCGGACTGCGAACAAGAGATGGCAATCATGGCGGGCGTTACGCACCGCATCCCTACATAAAAATCTGCATTACAAGTTTCTCAAATTTTTAAGGAATAAACGCGCGCAACCAGCGACCAAAACGCGCAACCGCGCCCCTTGCTCCTCGCTCCTCTTCTAACTCCTCGTCATCCAGCATCAGCGAGGTATGACGCAGACCCCAGAGCAGCAGGCCCACAGAGGTAGCGTAGGCCGGGCGGCTGATGGTGTCGGCCAGGCCGTGCAGACCCAGCGGCGTGCCCAGGCGCGCTGGAAGATCCAGAATCTGGCCGGCGACATCCAGGATTCCTGGCAGCTCAGCAGTACCGCCCGTGACCACTACACCCGCCGGAAGCAACCCGTCGTAACCAGATTTGCGAATCTCTTCGTGAACCATATCGAATAGTTCTTCAACACGCGCCTGAATGATTTCAGCCAGCAGTTTGCGCGGCACCAGGTCATTGCAATCAGGCATAAAATGCGCCAGGTCGATCATGTCATCATCGGCAATCGTCGAGGGATCGCAGTGACCGTAGGTAACCTTCAATTCTTCCGCCACCCCAAAGGGCAGGCGCAGGCCGATGGCGATATCGCTGGTGATCAGGTTGCCTCCAATCGGCAGGACCACCGTTTGCCAGATTGCCCCATCTGTGAAAACCGCGATGTCTGTCGTGCCTCCGCCTATATCGACCAGTGCCACACCCAGATCAGTTTCCCCTTCGGCCAGCACGGCCTCGCTGGAAGCCAGCGGCTCCAGCACCAGGTCTTCGATCTCGACGCGTGTCTTATGGACACACTTGATCAAGTTATGGATGGATGAAACAGCACCGGTAATGATATGCGCCTCCACCTCCAGGCGGAAGCCAGACATGCCTATCGGGTTTTTAATGCCCTCCTGTCCATCGACCACGTAGCCACGAGGAATCACGTGGATTACCTCGCGGTTGGCCGGAATAGCAATTGCCCGCGCTACCTCAATCGCCCGGCTGATATCGTTCTGGACGATATCGCGATGAATGGGCGAGATGGCGACAAAGCCCTTGCTATTGTCGGACTCAATATGGCCGCCAGCGATGCCAACGTAGGCCGTTGTAATTGTTTTTCCAGAAAGGCGTTCAGCACGATCCAGCGCCGCTGCAATGGAAGTGACAGTTTCTTCGATGTTCACCACCACCCCACGGCGCAACCCCTGTGAAGGGCAGGTGCCAACGCCAACAATGTTCAGCTTCCCGTCGCGATCCAGTTCGCCAACAAGAACACAGATTTTTGTTGTTCCGACGTCGATTCCGACGATCACCCGCTCTTGCACGATACACGCTCCTATGGGCGGTTGTCTGGGTACCCCTCGTGTACCCTCGCACTACAAGCTTCGCATTACGAACCTGGCTTGATATCCTGTACGGGATATACCTACGATGTCACAGCAAAAAGTTCCAGCATCACCTCTATATTTCTTGCATTTTTACGACTTTAACGTATAAGTCGGGCGAAAACCAAAACGCAGATCAATGGTAGCAAGCTGCAAGTTCTGCTGCCGGGCCATGCCCAGGATTTGCTGCAACTCCAGCAGACGATTTGCCAGCGGATTGCTATTCGTTGCGTCTCCCAGGTATGCCTTCCAGCCACTGGCGCTGGCGATCACGTAGGAGCCGCTACCCGCCTGGTTGGCTGGCTCAGTTCCTCCCCCTGCTGGAACGCGGTCAACGTATTGCAGAGCAAAGGGAGCGACCCCCGGAATGCCCGGCGCCTGTTCAAACACCTGCTCCGCGAAAGCAACATTCGCCGCGTTCAGGCGCGCGCCCGGATGCATGGCGGGCGCGTGCCGTTCATCAACTACCAGCGCCAGGTGATTCGTTCCGCTCAGTTGGTTCAGTGGAGCGATCACCGTGCCGTCCTGAGCAATGCCAAAAGTGCTTGTTCCGCTCTGCCAGAGCAGAACGGGCACGCGCTCCTCAATGGTCACGATAACGGTACCGGGCGGTTGAATGTTCAGGCTGGCCGAGGCGACCAGAGGAAACGCTTCCAGGTGAGAGACCACCGCCGATGAGTTGAGCAGAAAGATATTCTGTCCCTGGATGCCCATATGGCGGATCGAATCGATTAATGCCTGGTTTTGCGTTCCGCTGATAGTCACCTGCTGTACATGGAAGGTCGGGCTGAGCAGTGCAAAACCGATTACGCCTCCTACCACGGCCAGCAAGCCCAGAAATCCAAGCAACCTGCGCCAGAAGCTCCTGCCGCGCTGTACCTGCCTGCTGCGCGCTGGCACAGATGAACCGGCGCGCCGGGTGGGCAGTGGCTTATTCACGCGTATCTGGCCTACTGGAGCCTGGCGTCCGGTCTGCGCAAGCGTGCGCTTGACAAGCCGCCTGCGTACAGGTTGTTCGCCTCGTGGCTGGCGAAAGCGCTCCTGGCGCTCTGCCCAGGTCATGGGCTGTACCGCCTCATGGGGCAGAGTTACCCTGCGCACTCGCAGAACCTGAGCCTGGTCTTTCTCCACCTCCTGTGGCTGATCCTGCTCACGAATATCACGCTGGCTCAGCTCCCTGCGCCGAACGAGCGGGCGTGACACAGAAGCGCTTGCCCGATAGGTATAGCGCCGGATATCCTGCTCCTCTGGCTGTTTTCTAGTCATGGAATGAATTCTCCCACGCCCCGCGCAATTCGACCTCCAATTCAAGATCGACCTTGAATTGCTCCTTCACGCGCCGGCGTGCTTCGGCGATCAGCGCCACGACATCGGCAGCGCTGGCCCCGCCTGAGTTTACGATAAAGTTTGCGTGGCGCTCAGAGATGCGCGCCTTCCCATGGGCTTTGCCTTTCAAACCGGCCAGTTCAATTAGACGGGCCGCGTAATCTCCCTCCGGATTCTTAAAGACCGAACCCGCGCTCTGTTGAGGCGGTTGAGTGCGTTTTCTATGCTGTTTAAACTCCTCAATTGTTGCGCGCAACGCCTGAGGATCGGCCCGGTGCAGGCGCACGCCCAGCCGCGTGATAATCTCCGCCGGCTCGATCAGTTGGTGAGGCGCGGCCAACGGCAGGCCGGCGTCGTCGAAGCAAACCCGCCTCTGCGAACGAAAGCGGCTGTGCCGGTAGCTAAGGTCAAGCTCGTCGCGTGCATAGCGCCGCACGACTGGCACGTTCTCTGCGTTGGGCCGCGCGTCTACCACGTCAACCCACTCCAGCACATCACCCAGCCTGCCAAAATGCGCACCAGCATTCGAGATCACGCCGCCGCCCAGCGTGCCGGGGATACCCGGTCCGAATTCCAGCCCACCCCAGCCCAGGTTCGCCAGTTCGTTAAGCAGGCGCGGCCAGCTTACGCCGGCTCCGGCTACCAGCAACGCCTCGCCGTTCCCCTGATCGTCTATCGTATAATCGTTCAACGCGATGCGGGCCACAACTCCACGCGCCCCGGCATCGGCGTAGAGCACATTCGTACCGTTGCCCACCAGGAGTAGAGGCCATTGCCTGGCCATGCACAGACTTACCAGGTCCAGCACCTCTTCTGACGTTTCCAGAGAGACCCACACATCAGCAGGACCGCCAACACCAAAAGTGCCGTGACGGGAGAGCGGTTCGTCGCGGCGCACTCGCCCCTGATAGCGTGGATACAACTCTTGATACACTTTTTCTGCGTCAAACGTCATGAGTGCTTTCCTCTAGATCCCGTGTTTCTTGTAATAACTCTTCGGTTGCTTGATAGATATCGCCTGCGCCCATAATGATCGCCAGATCGCCGGAGCGCAAGGTCCTCCTTAACAATTGAGCCGCTTCTTTTACGCTGCCACCGTGAAGCACTTGCGCGCCGGCTTGCACAAGGCGCGGCTGCTGCCGCAGGGCCTCCACCAGTTCGCACGCGTGGACCAGGCCGGTATCGTGCTCGCGAGCCGGATAGATATCGACAATGATTACCTCGTCGGCTTTATCGAAAGCCGTGAGAAACTGTTTAAAAAAGGTCTTTGTGCGGCTGTACATGTGCGGCTGATAGACCGCGACCAGCCGTCGTTCGGGATAGCGTTGCCGCGCCGCGCTCAGCGTGCGAGCAATGGCTGTAGGGTGATGAGCATAGTCATCGACCAGGATCACGTCCTTTAACTCGCCCGCGAGGCGTAGCGGCCGCTCGTTGCGAATTTCAAAGCGTCGTCGTATCCCGCCAAAGCTTTCGATTGCTTCGATTGCCACAGTCGGATCGACGCCGGCAACTGTGGCCGCGCTCAACGCTGCCAGCGCGTTCTCTATATTGTGTGCGCCGGGCAAGCGCAGGCTGATCGTTCGCTCGGCCAACCAGCAGGGCCCCTGTTTCGCCCGCACCCTGAAGCTAGTCTGGCCCTCCAACTGAAGATCGCAGGCCACGAAATCGGCCTCGATCTGGCCCTCTTCTTCAACTCCATAGGTGAGGACCTGGCCCGGCCAGTCCGCGATGCGCCGAAGCAGTTCCAGACAGCCGGGGCTATTCACGTTCAGGATCAGCGTGGGCGGAAACGGCCAGTCGCCGGTTGTATCTATGCCGCGCACAAAATGCTCGAACGAGGCCAGATACTCGTCGTAACTGGCAAAGAATTCCGGGTGCTCGAACTCAATCGAGGTCACTACCGCCAGACGCGGGTGATAATGCCAGAAATTGTTATTGAATTCGTCAGCCTCGTTTACGAAGTAGCTGCTCTGCCCGATACGGTAATTTGCCTCGAAACGCGGCACGACTGCTCCAATCTCGCACGTCGGGTCCAGTCCGGCATCCACCAGGGCCAGAGCGAGCATAGCCGTAGTTGTGCCCTTGCCATGCACACCACTCACAGAAAGCAGGCAATAGCCCTCCAGCCATTGGCCCAGCATCTCCTGCCAGGTCATGACAGGCAAGAGCTTCTCTCGCGCCGCCAGCAGTTCAGGATTGTTCGGGTTATAAGCTACCGCCGCCGGAACATAGATCAGCGCGTCGGCCTCGTCCAGGTGCGTCGGGCTATGTCCGATCTCGATTGGTATGCCCAGCCTTTCCAGCATCTTTGTCGTCGCCGAGCTGGCCTGGTCGCAACCGCTCACCGTAGCTCCCGCCTGCATAGCCATCTGCGCTACGGCTGAGATGCCCTGGCCGCCGATGCCCATAAAGTGCAAGCGCATCTTTTTTACTTGTCGGTATCCCGTCTGCTTCATTGCGCTACTTTGACCCTGGCTATTTTCACTAATTCATCTACAATCTCTTGCGTTGCCTGTGGCTTTGCCATAGCTCTAGCAGATTCCATCATGCACGCTAACGTTTCGGGGGCTGTTATAATATATTTTACCCGTGCTACAAGCAGCCCCGGCTTCAGGTCAGCATCCTTGACGACCAGCGCTGCTCGCCTGCGTTCAAACATCGCCGCGTTCGCCTCCTGAGGCGACTTGCCAATAGCCGGCGGCAGCGGAACCAGCAGGCTGGGTTTACCCAGCGCAGCCAGCTCGCTCAAAGTCGACGCTCCCGAACGACAAAGGACCAGGTCTGCCGCCTGGAGAGCCGCTGGCATCTCCTCATTGAGATACGGCACCAGGCGATAGCGCTCTTTGAGTCTGGCGTCCGCGCCGGCCAGTATGCTATTCGACTGTTCCACCGTTTCGTTATAGAGATCCTTGCCGCTAATATGCAGCACCTGGCATAGCTCCAATAGCTCTGGCAGCGCCTGACATGTCACCTGGTTCAGATGCCTGGCTCCCTGGCTGCCACCCGTGACCAGGAGCATCGGCTGATCTCCTGCCAGCCCGAAGCGCTCGCGCGCTATCATTGGAGCCACCTGCCTTATGTCCAGAATTGCCTGGCGAACCGGATTACCCAGTACCAGCGTCTTGCGTGCCGGAAAGTAGGCCAGCGAGTCCTCGAAAGCCACCGATATCTTTGTCGCCAGCGGCGCAACCTGTTTGTTCGACAGATTCGGCGGTACATCCTGCTGATGCATGAGCAGCGGCACATGGTTGAGATACGCCGCCAATCCAGCCGGGACTGCCACATAGCCGCCGCTGGTAAAGGCCACATCCGCATGGAACCTGCGCACAACCTCTACGGCCTGCCACATACCAAGCGGGACGCGCATCACGCCTTTCACGGTCTGCCAGGAAACATAGCGCCTCAGCTTGCCCGCTTTGATCGTCTCCAGGCGAAAACCTGCGGCGGGTACCAGCTGCGTTTCAAGACCGTCATCGCTCCCAAGAAACAGGATCTCAGCCTGATGCTGTAACCGCAACTGCGCCGCGACTGCCAGGGCAGGATAAACATGCCCGCCAGTACCACCTCCTGATACAATTACTCGCATACTCGTCCAACTATTACTCTATCTATTTTGTTCATCCGCTTTTGCTGCGGAAGGAAGATTTCCCGCGCGCCTCTTTTTGCGCAAATTCATCGTATAGCGTACAAGCGCCGGCATCTCTGGCTCTTGAATGTAGCGCGAGATGTTGAGCAAAATGCCCACCGCCGCCAGCGAAACCACTATAGATGAGCCGCCAAAGCTGATAAAAGGTAACGGAACGCCCGTATAAGGGATCGTTGCCGTATTGGCGCCGATATTAATGAAGGCTTGCAGCGTCAGCCACGTAGTGATTCCTGTCGCCAGAAGAGCTCCGTAGAGATCCTGCGTGCGCCTGGCCAGCCGAAAGCCTCGAAAGGCCAGAAACAGAAAGAGCACCACGATCACCGCGCAGCCGATAAAGCCCAGTTCCTCACCGATAATCGGAAGGATCGAATCGGTAAAAGGGAACGGCAGATAGCCGGTCTTCTGGCGGCTCTGCCCCAAGCCCAGGCCGAACCAGTTGCCCGAACCCAACGCCAGTAACCCCTGATATAACTGCAAGTTAATGCTTGTAATGTTCTGAAAAGGATTCAGAAACCCAACTATACGATAGTAACGGTACCCCTTCAAAGCCTCCTTTAAGAAAATCAAGCCGCCAGTAGCCATAGCAAGCAGGAACTGCGCAATATTGGCGCCCGCCGTGAAAAACATCACGGTAGCGATGCCAGCAATAATGATTGCCGTGCCCAGGTCGTTTTCCAGCAGAACCAGACCAAGTACCACGCCAACCAGAATGACGAACGGTGCCAGGCCATACAGAAACGAACTGACCTGGTTGCCCTTGCGGGCCAGCCAGTCGGCGATATACAACGCCAGGATCAGCTTGGTCAGCTCGCTTGGCTGGAACTCGAAGAACGAGCCGAGAGCCAGCCAGCGCGAAGCCCCATAGGCCGATACACCGAACTTGAGTACGATGATCAGCAGCGGCAGGATGACCAGCATACCTGCCAGCGAGAGCCGTCGCCAGTAGCGATAATCGACGCGCATTGTAACCAGCATGACCACCAGGCCCAGGCCAACCCACATAAGCTCCCGCTTGAAGTAGTAAGCCGCATCTCCTTCGTAATTGGCCGCGATAAACGAACTGGCGCTATAGACCATCACTACGCCAATGCAGAGCAGAGCCATGACGACGATCAACAGCCAGGGGTCGATCCTGCCCGCGACTCGCGGCAGACTCATCTCCAATTGTTCCAGCCGCTGCTGCTCTTCTTCGCTGATGACTCCAGCGGGTGCTGGCTGCGGCGCTGTCACGCGCGAGCGATTGTTCTGCCGCCAGCCTATGGCCAGTTCGCCATTTTTCGCGCCAGCAGAACTTCCTATACGAGATTTCCCTCGCGGCAATGCCTTGCGCGGAACCGCCGGGTGCGCGTTCCCGGCCTCTACCGCGAGCCGCCGCTGCTCGTTCCTGACGGCTGTCGCGGATTTCCTGCGCGAACCGGCCGCTTTCTCCCCAGGCTGCCGTTGCTCGCGGTCCTCTTCCCGGCGCTTCTCCGCGGCTTCCAGAGCTGGTGAACGCACGGGGCGTGGGCGCAAACCGCTCCCGCGCTCTTCCTGAGGCATTCGGTTGCGGCTCTCGCGTGGCATATACAAGCCCTTCTTCGTCCAGACCTGATCTGGAACAAACTTTCTAGTATACTTTGCTTGAGAGAATGATGAAAGCGCCTAGCGGCTCTCCTGCGACTCTCCAGGTTTCTCCTTGAGGGAGGGTAGCTGGCCGGTTGCTTCTCGCATAACGTTGAGAGCATGCTCAACGTCGTCGTTATCGGTTTCCTCCGGGTGAAGGTCATGCAGATGAACTTTTTGCAAATCCACCGGCTGCACCCCCTGAGACTGGAGCAAATGGCTCCAGGGATCAGCGGCTAGAGGCTGTACCTGAACCGCCGGATCGACCTGCGGCGAACCTTCCTTTTCCCCAGAGGGCTGCAAACCCAGCAGTGTGCGCCAGGCTTCGCTCAATTCCGGGTTCTGCGGAGAATCCGCATTCGCGGCGGGTTGTTGTTTTTTCTCTTCATCTGACTGCATAAGATATACCCTCGTAAAAGAAACAACTGATAGCAGGGTTTACTGCTTTAAATCCGGCGGTACCCCATAGTCCCATACCAGCTGCTGCGCGATTTGCCCCCAGAGAGGAGCTGCCGCAGTACTGCCATAGATATTCTTCTGTGGCCGATCCATCTTCACCAGAATGACGAACTGCGGGTTCGAGGCGGGAAGAAAGCCCGCCACCGAAGCCTCCGTCTGATCGGCCGAAATCCCCTGCGTAGTGGCAGTACCCGTTTTGGCCGCGACGCTGTAGCCAGGAACCTGTGCCAGTTGAGCAAAGCCTTGAACAGCGGACTGGACAAGCATGCCCGTCAATAACTGGGCAGCTCGCTGGCTGATGACTCGCCTTTTCACGGTCGGTCGGGTAGTTGTGATGTGTCCGTTATTATTGATCGAAGCGACCAGATACGGCTGCATCATCACGCCGCCATTGGCAATCGTCTCGTAGAGCTGGGCCACCTGAATTGGCGTGGCCTCAATACTCTGGCCGAATGCCTGGCGGGTTAAATCGCTCATCGTCCAATCCGAGCTGCAAGGCGACCAGCCATGCCCGCAGGGCTGGCGGTAACTGCCGGCCTGTTCTGGCCCATCGATACCTGTCGGTTGACCAAAGCCAAAACGCTCCAGATATGGATAATAACGATCTACGCCAAGAATATTGTGTGCTACATAAGAGGCCCCCACGTTCGCCGAGTGAATGAGCACCTGCGTCATCGTCTCTTTGCCGTAGGCCAGGTCTTCCCAGTTGCACACCTCCGGCGCGTCGCTATAGGTGATACATCCGTTATCTTGCAGCGTCGTATCGGGAGTAATCAGCCCCTGATCGAGCGCCGCCGCCATCGTCACCGCCTTCATCGTCGAACCAGGCTCGTAGGCGCAGTAAAGAGCTGGATTAAAGTACACCTGCTCTGTGTGCAAGCAACCCATCTGGTTATAGTACTGACCGTAATTGTTCGGATCAAAGGTTGGATACCCGGCCATCGCTACCACTGCGCCCGTTTTCGCGTTGAGAACAACGACTGTGCCACTCTGCGCCTCGTTCTCCTGGACCGCCTTTGCCAGATCCGTTTCGACCATGTACTCCACATTGCTATCAATTGTTAAGGTAATACTGGCTCCATCAACCGGAACCTGCTGATTGTTGATACCGACCGTCAGAGGATTCCCCTGCAAGTCGGTTTCAACCGTCCAACTGCCGGGTGTGCCGGACAGGAGCTGGTTATACTGGCCTTCAATGCCATAGACGCCCGTGCTTGACTGGTCGCTCTGTTCCACATAGCCCAGAATCTGTGCGGCCAGCGTCCCGCCGGGATAGACGCGCCAGGTACGCGGAGCCAGAAAAACGTCCGGCAGGCGCAAGTTCTGCAATGCCTGACTCTGCGCCGGATCGATCTTTACCGCGATGCGGATAGCACCCATATCTGTATTGAAGTCGGCCTGCAAGCTGGCGACCGAAACCTGCGGCAGCACCCGGTGCAGCGTGGCAATCAAACTATTGCGGGCGCTCTGTGCGTCGAGCGGATGGTCTATCGAGAACTGATGCGGTTCGATGTACACATCGTCGCGCACGACATTGGTTGCCAGAATCCGCCCCTGGCTATCGTAGATAATCCCGCGTGGAGCATCCAGCGTGAATACTTGCGTATGCTCTTCATTAGCCAGTTGCGCCAGATTGTACCCGCTATGCGCCTCAAGAATCTGCCAGTAGTAGAGCCTGCCAAGTAGAACCAGCATCCCGGAGCAGGCCAGCAAGAAAATGACCATTTGCCGATTACGGGCACGACGTAATGCCGGATTCATTTGCTGGCCTCCTTCCCTGCCTGTCCTGACTACGGTTGATGTTGCACGCTCTGCAGATGCGGGATAAGCACCACCTGCACATTCTGTGGATTAGCAGGCGCCAGCCCAAGCTTTCTGGCATGGGCAGCGATATACGCCGGCGATTGTTCCTGGGCAATGGTATTGATCAGATCGCTATTTTGGCGCTGCAACGCTGCCTCCTGATTGCGAAGCGCCTGGATCTGCTGGTTGGTTGTGACCGCCTGACCCAACTGCGAGAGATACAGGATCGCCATTAAACTGATGAGTAGCACGCTGCAGATACATAAAGTGATCGGCCTCATACGAAAAAACAACGGAGAGAGTCGCTGGTAGCCTCTTGCAGTCCATTTCTGTCTCAAGGGCACGCGTATTTTGTTTCTCTGCTGCCGTCCGTTCTGATATATTTCCAGACGATTCTTCGACAAAATGCTTTCCCCTCCTTGGAGCAAACGTTGCTCGCACCTGCCCTCTTCGACAACCCGTCTTAATCAGCAGCGGCCCTGGCAAAGGGCGCGTTTTGCGCCGCACAACTAGCGTGTCAGCGTACAATGGTTTTTTTTCCAGCCATAGGACGCACTACAAGCCAACAAGCGTTTCAGCGGCTCGCAGTTTGGCACTGCGAGCGCGGGGGTTTGCAGTGATCTCCTCCCGTGTCGGAGCCACTGGCTTTGGGGTAAGCAAACGCAGGCGCGCCCGGTGATTACACACGCAGACCGGTATGCCCGGTGGGCAGATACAGTCGCTTGCCTCCCGTCTCATAAATCCCTTAACCAACCGATCCTCCAACGAGTGAAAAGAGAGAATAACCATTCTTCCGCTACCTTCTTCGCTCCTCATTCCCTTGCAACCTGCCAGCAGCACATCTAGAAGCTGAGGAAGCGCCGTTTCCAGGTGTTGCAGTTCAGCGTTTACTGCGATGCGCAGAGCCTGGAAAATGCGCGTGGCCGGGTGGATCATACCCGACCTGTACGGCACACCGGCTGCCGCCAACTGTGCCAGTTGTGTCGTACGTGTAATCGGGCCTTTCTCACGCGCGCTCACCACGCGCCAGGCTATCTGGCGCGCACGATTTTCTTCACCATAGCGCCAGAAAATCTCTGCCAATTCCTGCTCGCCAGCCGTATTGACCAGATCTGCCGCCGATGGCCCGCTTGACTGATCCAGGCGCATATCCAGGGGACCGTCTACGCTAAAAGAAAAGCCGCGCTCAGGGTCCTCTATTTGATCCGACGAGAAACCCAGGTCAAGCACAATGCCCTGCACGGGCATGAAGTTGGCCTGCGCGACAAAGCGCGCTATCTCTGAATAATTTCCCTGCACTAAAAACAGGCGACCCTGACGTACCTCCTCTTTGAGGCGCTCGCCGGCCCTTACCAGGGCCTGGGGATCTCTATCGATCCCGAGAACTTTGCCGTCTGGGGCAGAGCGCGCGAGAATTGCGGCGGTATGCCCTCCTCCGCCTATTGTGCCATCAACATAATGACCGCCAGATTCGGGTTGCAGAAATTTCAGCACCTCTGCCAGCATCACCGGGACATGCTGTGTTTGCATATATTCCTAGAAGGGAACAGTATTTCCCTCTGCTTCTAGTCGTTGTTGATACTCCTGCCAGGTCTTACGATCCCAGATCTCAATGTGATCACGCACACCGACCACCGTGACCTCGTTACCCAGGCCAGCGTAATCGCGTAACTTTGCCGGAATCATCAGGCGTCCCTGACCATCTAATTCCACTTCACCAGCACTAGGATAGATGCGCCGTTCAAAGTCGCGCAGTTCTTCGTCCGATTTGCCCTCTACCAGAGCTGCAGATTTCTCTTCCCAGCGACTCTCAGTGTAAACTGAAAGACAGCGACCCATGCCTTTGCTGATAACAGCGCCGCGATCCAGTTGGCTGCGAAATTTTGCCGGCACCGCCATGCGTCCTTTCGCATCAATTGTATGTTCATATTCTCCCAGAAACATATCGCCGGCGCTTCTTTCGCGCGTGCAAGTCCTCCGGTGGCCCCTGATGAGCGCATCAGCGTGTTCTCCCTCATCTCTGATGACGCTCCGTATTTCCCCACTCCACCGGTCGAACCTGCCCTTCCGCCATCATATTCCCCAAAATTCCCCACTTCTCCCCACCCCATTATAGCATGAGTGGTCGAGAGCGAAAAGGATGTTATCCACCAAATTCTCCCCAAAACAAGTGGATAACTTGTGGATAACTTATTTCAAGCGTAGGCAAAATAGCTGATCGAAGCTCTTTCTTTCTCACACTACATCAGCCTGCTTCATTGCTTTTTTCTTTCTGAATTTTTCGTATGGTATGAAAGTCAAGTGGGGAATTATGCTTTTTGAGAAAACGAGCATTTTTGAAAATACGCCGCCCGCTTGATGTGACAAAACCCTCTATTTTAACGTTCTATTAATGCATACCTGGATTTGCCAGTTCCTTTACTATTTTTATAGAGATATATAGAGAGAAAAATGGGTCTGTGTCTGCATTGTAGCAAGCCTTGCGCGGACGACGTTTTATTTTGTGAGGCATGTCAGGATCACGCGGGGGGAGTATTTCATTGGGAAATTCCTGACTATGGAGATCTGCGTGGGGAGAGTTCTTCCATATCTGCGTCTACAGTGCCCGCGCCGGACGAGATGGAGCGGGAATGGCCAGGGTCGATTGCTATGCCTTTCAAGCCTGCTGAGAGTTCGAGCGATGGTGGCAGTTCTCGACTTTCAGCCCTGGTGCAGGGTGGGCCGGATGGTACGACTGACCTGGCTATCTCTAAGCTAAGCGCAGCAGCTCGCCAGATTGCTGAGGAGGGATCTGGTAGAAGGCGCCCTTTGCGCTCTCGTTCGGCTCGCTTGAGGCCCTTGCGCGATATTTCATCGGAGATTCAGCGTGGCAGCACACCCCATCCACGTATAAAACGGCTCTCGGAGTTCGCTACTCAATCAGAGATGAGAGTGGCTCGCGATGATAAGCAGGCAGTAAAGCGAACGCCTCCTGGACGCTCGCTGGATTCCTGGACGTGGTCTGACATCTCTGGCGACGAGTACGAGGGTGAGCCAGAGAACGATCTGTGGGCCAATTCAGCCGATCCACTTATAGCGCGCGCCCGGCCTACTATTGCTGAAGCTGCCCATATTGAGGAAGAGGATATCAGGCGCGTCGCGGTGGAAGAGCACGTCACTCTGCCATATAAGAGCACCCGGCGTCCCCGGCGTGGCCCGCTCTCCTGGCGTCTGGCTTTTAGCCTCCTCGTTGTTCTGGCCCTGGCGGCTCTCACAATTGATGGGCTGTTACTCCTCTCTGCCTTTAATCGCGCCAGTTCCAGTCAAACCGGATACGGCGGGCCGCCAACGCTGCTCCTCTCGACCACTGTGGCATATAGCAACGAGAGTGTCTCTCTGGCTCTCGCTCATTTTGCGCCCATGACTTCTGTCGTTCTGACACACGATATCCAGGAGATGCTGTTCACTACGAGTCACTCCTCGGCGCTTCGAGTTGCTGCCAACGGCCAGGCCACTGCATCTTTTACTGTGAGCAGTTCCTGGGGGCCGGGTTTCCACCTGATTGTGGCCGAGGATGTTGCTACGCGCGATACGGCCAGCGCCATGCTTCAGGTCAATGGCACCGGGCCATCACGTCCCCCGCACCTCTTGCTCGATTCCTCTACGCTCGATCTGGGCAGTTCTGTGCAGGGGGCCGATACAATCCAGCCATTTGTGCTGCGAAACTCCGGCGATGGCGCGATCTCCTGGTCGGCGAGCAGCGACCAACCCTGGCTGCTGGTTGCGCCTCAGCAGGGGACTTTTAATGTCGGCCAGATCATCTCGATAGCATCCCAGCGCAACAATTTGCCGCCTGGTCGCTATACAGGCACCATCACTCTTTTCTCGAACGTTGGTGCTCCCGAACAGCTTCAAGTGAGTATGGTGGTTAATGCGTTGCCGCCCAATGCCGGGCCAATGATTTCGCTATCTCCTCCGTTGCTCTCTTTCACCACGCTGGATGGTTCTTCAACGCCTGAAACGCAGGTTGTAACCTTGAGCAACCCAGGCCAGCAGGTACTGCACTGGTCGCTCACCGGCGGAAAGACCATTGCCAGTACGCTTCTTCCTGAGAATCAGAAAAATGGCTCGCCGGGCTACTCGCTGCCGAATTCCTGGCTCAGTCCCAGTATGACTTCAGGCACGCTGGCACCGGGCCAGATCGTACAACTCCGTATGACCGTGCGTAGTCAGGCTCTTTTGCCGGGAACCTACATGGAATCGCTGGCGTTTAGTTCCTCCTGGGGACCGCTGGCCTACGACACACCACAAATGATAAACGTGGCGCTGACGGTCCAGCCGCACTGCGGGCTCGTTACCAGTACAGATAATCTGAACTTTACCGCAGTTTCAGGCCAGAGCAATCCCGGCAATGACGCTTTGAGCCTGAGCGCTACCTCCAGCTGTGCTACTGAAACACTCAACTGGAAGGCGACGCCCTCCGCCGGCTGGATCGTGGTTGATCCGACGAGTGGCCAGCTCAAGGGTACGAACGGCACGGTTCTGTCTATTGGAGTAAATATTGCTGGCCTGGCCCCTCACAGGTATAGCGGTATGGTCACATTTCAGGCAGGAAAAAGTACGCAGACTGTGTCTATCATGCTGAATCTCCAGCCGCGCCCCGCACCGTCGGCGCCGATTATGTCGATTTCGTCTCTCAGCTTGAACTTTAGCAGCATTCAGGGCCAGGCGAATCCGGCGGGTCAGGTGATCGCGATCACCAATAACGGCGGAAGCCTGCTCAAATGGCATACCAGTGTGGTCTCATTGGGTACAAGCTGGATCAGCTTCGCGCCGGGCGGAGGCACCATTCTTCCTGATCAGACCGGGCAGGTTATGGTCAATGTCAACACCGGCCAGTTGGCCCCAGGGAACTATACTGCCCTGCTTACACTCATAGCCACCGATGCGCGTGGCGCTTCTGCCAGCGGCAGCCCGCAGACGATTACTGTGAGCCTGATCGTGCAACCGCCCTGTACCCTCGCGCCACCGTCGTCGAGTACACTGCTCTTTACTGGAAGCGCGGGGGGCGCAAATCCGGCTGCTCAGATGGTAAGCCTGACGAGCACCGGCAGCTGCTCCTGGCCGCTCCATTGGAGTACCAGCATCTCTCCGGCAGCCTCCTGGCTGACACTCTCTCCAGCCAGTGGCCTGATCGGTGCAGCTTCCCAACAGGGTACTATTACGGTAGGTGTCAACCTCGGCGGATTGGCGCCGGGGAACTATACTACTCAGGTGACGGTCAGCGCCGTCGATTCCGCCGGGATGCAGGCCCGCAACAGCCCTCAAACCTTCTCTATTGCTCTGACGGTTTTGCAACGCTGCACCCTTCAACAACTACCAGCGCAGATTGTTCTCAGTGCCTCTCAGGGGCAGGCAACAGTTCCCTCGCAAACCTTTACGCTGAGCGAGACGGGTTCCTGTAATAATGGCGTGGCCTGGACCGCCGTTGGAAATTCTGCGAGCAGCACGTGGCTTAGCCTCTCATCAACGTCTGGAACGGATAATGGCAGCGGCAGTACTATTACGGTCACTGCTTCGCCCGCTCTGTCACCAGGCAGCTATACAGGTCAGATTACGGTTTCTGCCAGCAATAACGGCGTGGTGCTACAGAATAGCCCGCAAACTATTACAGTGACATTCCAGATTACCGGTTATACTGTGAGCGGAACGGTTGTCACGTGTGGCGACTCCAACTGCACCTCTTCTCAAAGCCTGGGCGGCGCTACGCTCACACTGGTTGATGGCGGCAACAACGTTATCGCCACGACTACTGCTGATAGTTCGGGTAACTTCACTTTCTCGAATGTTCCTCTGGGCACCTATACGATCAATGCGAGCGGCACCTCCGGCGCAACAAACTATTCAGGCACAGCAAGTGGCATCACGGTTGGCGGAAATACCAGCGTATCGGTACGGACCTTCTCGTCGCCGTAAGCGGACTGGATTTTGAAAAAGAGCCGTTCACGCGTTTATAATGGTAAGGAGTTGCTTTAGAAATGGAAGCCTGAACTAAGGAAGAGGCATGGAAACCATACGCTGCCCACGTTGTAATAAACTCTTGCGAGCTGACGCCCAGAGTTGTAGTCGCTGTGGGGCCATAATTCCCGCGAGAAGAACAGCCAGGAAGATCGGGGGAAGCACCGATGTTCTATCGCAGCCAACACATCCCCCGGCCTCTCCTCATCGTGCTGGCCACTACTCCGGCCTTCATCCCGAAGATCAACCGTTTCAATCCAGCTTTTTCCAGCGCATCCAGCGCTCACCTGAGTCTTTTGTTGCTAAAGCTGATATGGGCGCTCCTGTGGAGCTGGAGGAGAATGCGCCGGCGATTCTACCTCAGCAGTCGGTCTGGACGGAAGAAGCGCGAGCAGCCCAGGAAGTCGGAGAAGGCGAGGAAGATGAGAAACGCGCCTTCGGAGCACTGGCGGATCTTCCTACCCTTCCTCCCAGGCGCACACTGGTTACTCCCATACCCGATATTCCTACAAATATCATCCCTCGCAAGCCCGCACGTAAGACGCGGCTCGTACACTTATTGATCGGGTGTTCTCTGATCTTTTTTCTTATGGCAAGCAGCCTACTGGCTTTCTTGCTTCTGAGTAAGAGCCGCGCGGGCCAGGCCGGACCCCGGCTTCTGGCCTTGCCCGGCGAGCTACGGGTTGGCGATACCTTGCAACTTTCGGGCAGTGGTTTCGCTGCCCGTCACGCGGTTACTTTGTTGCGTGACGCACGGGCGGCGCTGCGTGATGGGCAAGGCAAGCCGGTTGCTCCTGTAACGAACGAGCAGGGCGCATTCCAGGCGCTTGTCCCAATCACCGCTGCCTGGAGTATCGGCGTGCATAGGCTGGAAGCCAGTCAGGGGAATCTCCTGGCCTCGACCTCCCTGACCATCCAGGCGGCTCTTGCGGGACTACCTCGCTTGCAGTTGGGCGTTTCGCATATCGACCTGGGTGCAGGAAATCCTGGGACGCTTTCGCACAAAAATATGACGCTGACCAATGCCGGCGGTGGGCAGGTAGCCTGGACGGCGAAGAGCAGCGTGTCCTGGCTTTCGCTCAATCCATCCGGTGGCGTTTTTGCGGGCAATGCACTGGTAGTGCTCACGGTCAACCGCAGCAATCTGGCTCCCCAGGCGTATCTCGGTCAGGTTCTTTTTACTCAGAAGCAGGGCAGTTCACAAACATTGTATGTCTCCATGACGGTTGATACCACTCAGGCCAACCTGGTTCTTTCTACGGCCTCGCTGGCCTTCGCAGGAAGCCCCGCTCAGAGCCCGGCAGGGCAGGAAATTGTGATCCAGAATAGTGGAGGGCAAACGCTGAACTGGACAGCCGGGAGTACCACCTCTGATGGAACGAACTGGCTGAGCACAACGCCAGCCAGCGGCACGCTTAGCTCGAATGCTTCGGCAGTCGTGACCGTAAATGTGGATACTCTCAACATGGCTCTGGGAACCTATCAGGGGTCTTTAAACTTTAGCTACGCTGGCGGTCCGGCGCAACAGGTCGCGGTAACGCTCACAGTCAATCCGCCGCCTCAGCCAATTATGCATGTCTCGCTGCAAAGTTTGAGCTTTGCTACCAACCAGGGCTTCAATCCACCTCCGCAAAGCTTCGCCATCTCGAATACCGGCAACGCGCCCCTGGACTGGGTCATCCACGCCGATGCGACCGGACAGACCTACCTGGGTATTTCCCCCGTGAGCGGCAGCGTGCCTCCAGGCCAAAGCGTGAGGGTTTCCATCGCTCCTCTACTTGGCAGCGCTAACGGCACCATCAATTCGACCCTAACCATTCAGGATAGCGACTCCGGCACGACCGTCCCGGCCCAGCAGGTGAAGGTCTCCATCGCCATTACGAACCAGCCGATCATTACACCCTTCTACAGCTACCTGGAATTTGATCACGACAGCACCTATACCGACACCAGCGAGCTTTTGATCTTCAGCAATAGCGGGAGCCTGCCGCTCCACTGGGCCCTGACCCAGAGCGCGCCGGTTCCCTGGCTCTCTGTCGATACCACCAGCGGGACGCTGGCCGCTGGCAGTGATACGTATGTCAATGTAGAGTGCGTCAGCAGTCAGATGAAGCCGGGGACTTATACGGTAACGTTGACGATCAAGGACACCGATAAAGGTACCGTTGTTGCCCCTCAAGCTGTTACTGTCACGCTGGTTGTGTCTGGCTAATGCCGTTTGCACCAGCTTATGGTTTTTGCTATAGTTAGCATAGCAAGAGCCTATTTGCGTATGGTCAGCAGCTCCAATCCAGATAAAGCTGCAATTTTTTCTCTTTTCTGCGACAGAAAAAAGGCTAATGGAGGATAAAAAGCCGTGCCAACCATTAATTTTGTTCGTGAAAATGTCCAGGTAGAGGTGCCGGAGGGTGATCACGTGCGTTATCCGGCGCTGGAGCACGATGTTCGGATCTATTGCGGCCTGTGGGGCCTGGCAAACTGCCATGGCAATGGCCTCTGCGCCACTGATAAGGTGATCGTCACGCCTGCCAGTAACGTCAATCCGCCGACCGCTCTGGAAAAGATTCGCCTGGGGAAAGCTCTCAAGAAAAACCCCAATCTGCGCCTGGCTTGCCAGGTAGCAGTCTTTGGGGATGTTGATGTTGAGACCCTCTGCAAACGATAAATACCTCATTTCCCCGTATGGAAGAGAAGAGGGAGGCGCGGAACCGATTATCTGCGCCCCTCTTTTTACCTGTCATTTATTACGCGGCTGGCTCGACTACAAACAGCACCGTTGCGGCCAGCTCGTTATTCCAGTAGACCTCCGCTTTATCCTCGCCTGGTTGCCCAAAGCTGAGGTAAAATTCAACAACAGGGGTACTTTTCGCGGGAACAGATAATGATTGCTGATGGTAGCGATTGCCATTGGTATACCACCATACCGCGACCACGCCAGCCTGAGACGTATTAGTACCGCAAGTTATATAAACAGTACTACCTACAGTAAATTTGTTCACATAAAAGGGAATCTGACCGGACTGGCTGACGCTAGTTGAAAGGCCAACCGAAGTAATAACTTTGGCCGCCGGGCTGGCGGTGTTGTACATCACCTGGGTTGTGGGGACGGGCAAAAAGTGCGTATTTGAAGCGACCGGGGATGGGACGTAGATGCCGAGCAGCTTCTCGATACCCGTCAGTTTGCCGGTTGTCTGGGCGAAATAGCCAGCCCCGGAGCAGAGCAGCACGACCACCACAAATACGCTGATCAAGCCGCTGATCGCGCGGTAACGAGGGATAATCGGGCGCGGCTTGGTATACATGGGAGGAACATAAACCGGCGCTTCCTGGCCTGCTTCGGGCAGCACCGGCGCCAGTGATCTGACCTGCTGAATGCCGGAGCCGAGCGTAGGGAAACCGGTAGGCAGAGCCATTAACGACTGTTGATTTACCGGCTCCCGATAAGGTACAGGCAGCAGCGACTGGTCTCTGGATTGCCCGCCGCCTTCTTCCGATGTTCCCAATGCTTGCGACCAGAACGAATTATCGGTCTGCTGTTGCTGAGTAACAGGCGACTGCTCCGGCGGGGAAAACGCAAGCTGCCGCGCTCCCGATCCGGTTGGGTCTTGCCAGGAAGGTAAAGGAAAATTCATCTGGCTCGCGGACGCGCTCCAATCATTATTGGAAAGCGCGGGACCGCCCCAGGAGTTTGCGAATGCAGCCTGGTTCTCATTCCCGGCAGGGGATGCATTCTGGCTACCCCAGCCATTGCCTGCTACGGGGGGAAGAGCGTTGCACCAGGGGCACAGAGCGTTATTCGATGGTCTGAAGTTATTACAGGCTGGGCAGAGCATCGTTTTCCTCTTTTTGTCTTTCTCTCTCTTTGTTTCTTATGGCTATTCTGCGAATAAACTTAGCATCGCCTTCGCGTTCGGTCAAGGATTTGCCACTGTTATAAGGAAAAATGGCTAGGTTTCTATCTATATAACTGTATTTCATCGTGTGTCTTGAGTCTTTCATAATGGCTTGTAGAGGTGCTTGATTACGTATTTTTCAGGCAGACGAACGAAGTCAATTGATAAAGAGGAACACTCAAGCAAAGTTATTTAGGAAGATGCTTTCTATTGATGGTTCGTGCTATATAGTAACCAATCCTCTAAAGAGAAGAGAGACCGTTACCATTCTGCTGGCTTAGCTGATCCAGAGCCTTTGCCTCTCGCTTCGCCATGAAGGTTTTCGGGTGCTGCCTGCTCTCTTGAAAGCCGATGGGTGAGCATGCTACCATTAAACCAGGATCGTCAGAGCTAGCAAGGGCACCTGTTTGATACAGGCGTCGAGAGTTACTAAGACGGGTGATGTGTATGCCTGAAACGCAGGAACACTGGTATCGTAGACAAGCAATCGAACATCTGGCTCAACATATTCCTTTTGAAAGAGACATGGCCAGCAAAGCGGAGCAGATCGAGATGCTGCGAGGTCTGGTAATCAGGCATGGCCGCGAGATGGAACCAGACCTCTTTGGTTTTGAAGCGCGTCATGAGCTGATTCGACTGGGACTTTGGGAACGCATAGGACCCGCGTAGCCACGAGGTCTTGCCACTCTTGCTTTGTGTTATGATGTATTTAGAAAAGAAGAATCGCGATGGCCTGTATCTGTTTTCAATGGTAGTAAGGGGGCAACGATGCTCAAAGGTACACTGTTGTATATGGCTCAAAATGAAGCGGTCCGCAGGTTTGTGATGAGCAATCGTGCGGCTCGCGGCGCATCCCGACGTTTCGTAGCGGGTGAAGAACTGGACGAGGCAATTGAGGCCACACGTGTGCTCAATCAGAAGGGCATGCATGTCACGCTTGACCACCTGGGCGAGAATGTGTCGGATGAGCAGGAAGCACAAGCTACCACGCAGGGCTACATAGAGATCCTCGACCGTATTAAGGCATCAGGAGTTGATGCCAATGTTTCTCTCAAACTCACCTCGCTCGGACTGGATATTTCGCAGGACCTCTGTCAGAACAATATCACGCGTATTCTTGAACACGCCGGGCAGTTTCCTCTTTTTGTGCGTATCGACATGGAGGGATCGGCTTATACCGAACGCACTGTGGATATGACGCTGCGGCTGCACGAGCGCTTTGAGCACGTGGGTACGGTGATCCAATCCTGCCTGTATCGCAGCAAAAAGGACGTGGAGCAGTTGATTGCTCAGGGAGTGCGCGTGCGCCTGGTCAAGGGGGCATATAAAGAGCCGAAGTCGGTGGCATTCCAGCTGAAGAGCGAGGTCGATCATAACTTCGTGCGCCTGATGACCATGCTCCTGCAAAGGGGCAATTATCCGGCTCTGGCTACGCACGACGAGGCGATTATCAACGCAGCCTGCAAGTATGCTCGCGAGAACGGCATCGGCCAGGATGCCTTTGAGTTCCAGATGCTCTACGGCATTCGGCGGGATTTGCAGGAGAGGCTGGTGCGCCGGGGCTACCATGTGCGCATCTATGTCCCCTATGGCTCGCAATGGTATCCCTATCTCATGCGCCGCATGGCCGAGCGGCCAGCAAACCTGGCATTTGTGGTAAGCAACGCTGTAAGACGTTGATTATTTTTTCTCGCTAGTAAGGATTCTTTCAAATCATGGTTGATTTCGTTGTCGCGACAGGCGTGGCCGATGTCCGCCGCTTACCCGATGACTCGTCGGAGCTGGTGACGCAGGCCCTGCTGAACATGCCCGTATATGCGGGTAAGATCCAGGGCGAGTGGGCCGAGGTAAAGCTGGTGGATTATCTGGGCTGGATGCGTCTTAGCGACCTGGCTGCGCCGATTACGAAAGGGTTTTGCAAGGTTGGCGAGGATTGCGGCACTCCATTTCCGCTGATCGCTGTGATTACTGCAACACATACAGCTCTCTATGAAACAGCAGACGGCTCGCAGAAGGTGGGCCATGCCTATCTCTCGACGCGCCTGCCCCTGCTGGATATCACGTATCCCGCACGTGTGCAGGTGGCGCTGCCCGGAGAGCGCACGGCCTGGCTTGAGCGTTCGGACCTGGAGATTCGCCAGCAGAAGGAGCCGTATCCGCGTCAAGCGGTCGAGGCTGTGACTGGTTACGCACGCAAGCTGCTCGGTGTGCCCTATCTCTGGGGAGGGACCAGCTGGGAAGGGATCGATTGCAGTGGCTTCGTACAGTTGTGCTACCGCATGGGCGGCTATTTTATTCCCCGTGATGCAGATCAGCAGGATGGCTTCCTTTTTCACACTATTGAGCGCCCGTATATGTGCGCAGGCGATCTGATCTTCTTCGGCAGCAAAGAGATCACCCATGTTGGCATGGCGCTCAACGATCACGAATATATCCACGCCGAAGGGCAAGACTACAACCGAGTGGTGATCAATAGCTTTAATCCTTCAGATGAGCACTATTATGAGCGCCTGGACCAGATTGTCTGGAGTATGAAACGGGTGGCGGAGGAGCATGAGTAACGAAATTGAAATGATTCTCAGCGGCCTGGGCGGCCGCGCTGCTTGCGTTGCGATCAGCCTGGAGGAAGATGGGCCGCGCGAACTTGTCTCCCTGAACCCCGACGAAGTTTTCCCGGCTGCCAGCCTGGCCAAAGTGCCGATTCTGGTAGAACTGGCTCGCCAACTGGCTCAGGCTGGCAGCGCCTATACCTGGGAAACGCGTCTGGAGGTGACGGAGGCGACCCGCGTGACCAGCGATGGCGTCATTGGCGATCTCTCGCCCGAATTGCGCCCGACCATCCAGGACCTGGCGCATCTGATGATCACTATCAGCGACAACACGGCCTCGAATGTCCTGCTGGATCTCGTGGGCATGGAGGCGATCAACGCGACTATGCGCGATCTTGGCCTGCAAGACACTCGCCTGGAACGGCGCTTTATTGACTTCGAGGCGCGGCGGGCCGGTCGTGACAACTGGACTACGGCGAGAGATATGGTCACGCTCTTCTCCCATATCCAGAGCGGGCGCGTACCTGAACACGAGCGACTGATTAAGATCCTGCTGCGCCAGAACGATTATCGTATCCTACCCGGCTACTGGGGCGAAGAAGCGCTGTTCGCACACAAAACCGGCGGCCTGCCCGGCATTCTGCACGACGCGGGTATCCTTTATCGCGCACCAGACGACCGGCAGCCCCTGATCATTGCGGCTCTGACGGCAGATCAGGCCGATGTTCCGCTCACCCAGCTCACCCTGGCCCGTGTTGGGCGCGCGCTTCGCCAGAAGTGGTTAGGAGAGAAGTAATCTCGCGGGAGATGCACCGGCTAAGATGCCGCCTTATGCCTCTGTGCCCGCTCATAATAGCCGTCCGCGCTCTCCTTCAAGTGTGCTATTTCTTCCGGGCGCAGCTCTCTAAATACTTTTGCCGGTATCCCAAGCGCCAGAATCTCTTCAGGAATCTTTTTATGCTCGCTTACCAATGAGCATGCCCCGATGATCGTCCTGGAGCCTACTTCCGCGTGCGACAGGATTACGGCGTTTATGCCAATCAGTACACGGTCGCCTAGCGTAGCTCCATGCACCACGGCGTTGTGTCCGATTGTACATTCCTCTCCAATCGTCAAAGGGGCATCGGCATCCACGTGCAGAGTACAATTATCCTGCACGTTTGTTCGGCGTCCAATGATAATTGGTGCGCTGTCTCCTCGCACCACGGCGTTATACCAGATGCTTGCACCCTCCTCAATCGTGACATTTCCGATCACTATTGCCCCCGGCGCTATAAATACGTCGCCCGCGATAGTTGGCCACACGCCTTTGTAGGGAAAGACTGGCATAGCTGTTGCTTTTTCCTTTCGAGATATCTTTCAGCAGTTATTGCGCAACCGTAATCTGGAACATCAGATGAACCGGTGGTTGATTCGCGCGCAACACCTCTACCTGTATAGCCCAGGCGCCAGCCATTGTGAAGGTCTGCCTGGCTGTGAAAGTCGCGCTGTAGACTGAACCGTTTCCTTTCGCGGTAGCAGTGGCCGTGCCCATGTCCATAATGATCATGTTGATGCTTAGTTTCACCGTCGCGCCACTTACTGGTCTGCCTTGAGCGTCATTAATGATGAGTATCACTGTATTGGTCGTATTAGTACGCGCAGGCAGCGCCTGGAGGGTGACGGCGAGACCTCCGGCTTGCTGAGTTGAGCTGGCCGATGTCGGGAGATTGCCGCCAGACGCGGCCTGGTTAGCCAGTGCTGCGTAATTCACGTTGGGAAAGACCACTGGCGGCGAGAAAAAGTTCATCAGGGCTGTACAGAGAAGGACCGCTGCCGCCAGCCCGCTCAGCGTGTGCAGGGCGCGTTTTATCGTGCGCTCAGTTTTTTCGAGCGCGAACTGGCGCGTGCGGCGCGCGGGCATATCGGAATGGACAACAGGTAGCAGTATCGTCTGCCTCTGGAGCCGGGGCAGGAGGGTGAAAAGCGTATAGCCGGTGAAAATCAGGAGCAGCAGAAGCAGCGAGGCTCGAACCATCAGCGTGCGCCCGTAAGGATCGGTGAGGAATTGGGAGGGCGTCTGGATGGTGGCTTCGCTCAGAAAGAGCTCGCTGACCAGCAGCACGCCGATAGAGGCCAGCAGCAGTGGCAGCGCGCGCTTGAGCATAATCACCAGGATCTCTGCGTGGTGGTCGGGATCGGCCGCCAGCAGCTGGGGCAGCAGGACAAGGCCCAGATAGGCTGTGCAGCCAAACCAGGCAGCCTGGGCCGCCAGCGAGAGCCAGCTAAAGACTCCCGCGCTGATGGGCAGCGCGGCCAACTGAATGATCTCGTTCGAGAGCACCAGTGTCAATAAAATCAGCCCGATAAGAACGAACTGGCTCACGACCTGCCACGTAGATGGCACGTACACAGGCGATTCGTCCTGGCCAAAGTCCAGGGTAATCCTGGGCAGCGCGGCCGTTGTGCCGCGCGCCGGCGAAATATTTGTTACTACCGCTCCTGTGACTCTGGCCTGAGAGCGAGCATAGGTGGAAGCTGGCGATGAAGAAGTTGCCGGCGGCTCCTGCGAGGAACCCGCGCGGGCTTGCTGGCGTAACTGGCGAAAATGCTTGCTGGCGTGGCCAGACAGGAATTTGACCGGAGTGCCGTGAGGTTGCCCCTCGCGACGATTGTTCCACCACAGGAGGAGCAGCGCTATGAGAAGCAGGACCACGCGGGCAAGCCAGAGGCGGCCATAATTTGTCTGCAAAATGAATTGCCCCAGTACGCTCAGGCTGATTCCTCCACTGCCTGACGTCTGGGTCAGGGCTGCGGAGCGCAGAACCAGGCTGATCACCTCGCCTACCAGGAGGGCGAGCAGGCTCAGATTTCGTAGAGAGCGCGAATGCTTGCGCACCCGTATCAGGAAAGCAGCCGGTGCAGAACGGGGTACGATGATATAATCGGTAAGCAGGATGCCAATCCAGAAGAGCAGCGCGAGAAGAACCAGCCAGTCCCAGGCCACGGCAAGCACTCCCTGGAGGTCGAGTTGCGGAAAATAATTGCTGGTGCTTGGACCAAGCAAAGGCGTTCCAGAGAGGCCGGTGCTGGACGCGCCGAGATTGAAGCCGATCAGCCCGCTGGTTGTACGCCCATCGGTCATTGAGAGCGCGACCCAGCGCACTTCATAGCTTCCTGGCGGCAGTTTACCCGCCGGGAGCAACGGGACATCCAGTTCTTTTGGATTGCTCGCATTGACGTTGCTGTGGCCTGCGTTGACCAGTAACCCATTGGCGGGAGCGTCTGGTGGGAAGGCGTAGACACTGGCTGCGCTGGCCGGAGCGATGGGAGCATCAAAGTAGATGCGCACAAGGGAAGGTGGTTTGCTGATCGTTGAGCCATCTATGGGATCGGAGCCGATCACAAAAGCCTGGGCCGAGGCCATGGGGACATGACCGGCAAAAGGCAGCCAGCTTACGATTTGAAGCAGGCTGAAGCAAAATATGGCCAGGAAAATTACCTTGAGATAATGCCGCTCTCGCATAGCTCTTCCTCGTCTTCTAGTACATCCCCTCTTGAATTGTACATCTGAACTATTTAAGCTGCAAGAGGGGAATAACAAAATCAGCTACGTGGCAGAGCCCAGGCTGTTTCGCGTACAATACAACAAGGGGTATACCAATGAAAAACCACGTGCGAAAGTCAAACTGGCCGCGCCTGTTCTGGTGGCTGCACGCGCTAGGCGTGGCCGGATTTTATGCCGTTCTGTGGCTGCGTACTAAACCTGACAGGACTCGCGTCTCGCCCGTATGCCCGGCATCGGAGAAGCATACGCTGCCGCGCGTCTCTATTATCGTCCCCGCACGCAACGAAGAGCGTAACATTCGACGCTGCGTCCACTCTCTACTGGAGCAAGATTATCCAGATTACGAGGTGATTGTGGTCGATGATAACTCAACCGATCACACACCGGAAATTCTGGACGAGATAGCACACACACATCCGCAGGGGGCAAGGCTCTGGGTGCTGCGCTTGAACCATCTGCCAGAGGGCTGGGCAGGCAAGCCACACGCTCTGCATGCTGGCGTCCAGGAAGCAAATGGCGAATTTCTGCTCTTTACCGACGCAGACACCTGGCACGCGCCGGGTGCTCTACAAGCAGCAATGAGCAGGGCTGAAGAGCAGGGGCTCGACCTGCTCTCACTGGTCTCGGCGCAGGAACTGCCGGGCTTCTGGGAACGAGTCATGATGCCGATGGCCTTCCTGGGGATTAGCATGCAATATCCGGTGAGGCAGGTCAATGATCCGCGCAGTCCGGTGGCTCTGGCGAATGGACAGTATATTCTACTGCGCCGTGCGGTCTACGACTGGCTGGGCGGCTACGCGCGCTCAGAACTGCGCGGAACGCTGGTGGACGATCGTGACCTGGCGTTTCTTGTGAAGAGAGAGGGCTTTCACCTGGAGTTGGCCGACGGGCGCGAGCTGGTGCGCGTGCGTATGTACCGGGGGTTGCGTGAGGCCTGGCGTGGCTGGCGCAAGAACGTCTTTCTGGGCAGTCGCGGCGGCCTTTTCTTTGTTCTACTCTCGTTGCCAGGTTTACCTATGGTAACGGTTTTGCCTTTCCTGTTGCCTCTTCGGCTCTGGCTTGCTCGCCTGGCAGGCAAGAGGAAGACAGTGGGCATAGCTGAGGCGGTTTTCCTGAGCGTACTCGAACTCGGCCCGCTGCTGACTTACCGGCGCTGGATAGACAAAGAAATGCAGCTTCCCTGGTACTATATGTTTACCCACCCACTCGCCGGTAGCCTCTTCGTGGGCATTCTAGCACAATCAACCTGGCGTATACGGGCAGGGAAAGGAGTCGATTGGAGTGGCAGGCGCTATTATCTCCGAAATTCCCCTGCTAAACCATAGACAGAATACAACGCTTTAGACTATACTTCATTAAGAAGAGATACATATCTATATTTCTTGCCAGCCGGGGAGGGAAGCGTTGTGCTCAAAACTCTCTTTCGTGTGATTCTGATAGTGGTGGTTGGCGGCGTCCTGTTGTGGTTCCTGGCTCCCCGTATCTTTAATGACGCGGCCAATGCTATCCTTAGCTCAACCGGTTCTGCGGTCGCTCAAGCGCAGGGACTTGCGCAGTACATCCCGCCAGACGCCAGCACGTCGGGCAAGTCGGGCGATCTTCAGGTCAACCTCAGCGGTCTAACCCCCAGGACTTCCTACGAAATTACGCTGGATGAGGGGCAGTGCGGTACGATAGACAAGGACCTGGGATCGGTCACCTCCGATGGCAGCGGTAATTTCTATATTGAATTACCTCTGGCTTCACTTGATACCGGTCAGACCTGGTTTGTGGATGTTCATCAGGATGGGGCAAATGGGCCGAGTGTCGCCTGTGGCCAGCTCTCGACAAATCAAAATGCCAGCTCGCAGGTGATCAACGCTTCTCAGTCCGGTCCCAATGTTTTTGGCCCCCAGGCTCCGGCGACAAGCTCGTCCGCAACAGGCTCTTCTGGCACTTCGACTCCTAGCCTGCCCAATACCGGAGCAGATCCTGGTAATAACCAGCAATACGACAATAACCAGTACCCGCGTAAATATTAGGAAACGGTATTAACGGCGCAGCACCAGCACTTTGAAATTCCCCATACCGGAGGGGTCGGTCAGAATAGCAGCTCGCTGGCGCAAGTTGTACCAGCCAAGCAGGGCAACCTGGCCCTGATCGCTGGCACGGCAGGTATCGGCGAGCGCGAAGTCTGTGGTACGTCGGCGTTCCAGTGCGGTGAGCAGGCCGCAGTCATGCAGCCATTGACGTTGCGTGGTATATTTGTGGAGCCGCAGGCCCAAAGCGCGGCCTTTCTCGATGAGCGCGCTAAAATCAACGTGCGCGGTGATGTCCTGCTCGCCGGGACGGAGAAGTGGATGCTCATTGGTTGAGTGCCGATAGTAGCAGAGCAGGGTGCCGCGCCGGCGGTCTCGTGTGTAGAGCTGCCTGGCTTTCTCGCCATAATCGATGGTCAGAATGAAGCCATGAGGGAGAAGCAAGTTTATCGCTTGCTCCAGCCAGCGCGAGACCTCCAGATTGATCTCGGCACGCCATCCTGCGGGAAAAGTTCTCCAGGGAATGCGCGCTTTGTCCAGGTATGCCGCGACCTCCGGCGAAGATGGTTCGGCTAGCAGCTCGTTTAAGTGGCCTCCTCGCCAATCCACATAGACTTCATAGAGATGGCCCTCACGCACCTCCACCACGTGGACCGGCAGGGCGTCAATCAGTTCGTTGGAGAGCAAGACGTGAACACGGGGGAGATCCGCGGGCAACAGGCTATCCTGCCCGGCTGAAATGTCTGTCGCCAAATAGACCAGCGCTCGCGCGAAATCAACTGCCTCGTCTGTGGCCCAGGCGCGCACACCTGCGGCCAGGTCGCCGCGACCTGCGCCCTGCTCCAGTACAAAAAAAGGCGCAGGCCGCTTAAGCTTTTCCCAGAATTGCTCAAGCTGGTGGCCCAGACAGCCGGCGAAGAGGGCAGAAACATCGGTGCTGGTGAAGTAATCGCCTTCCCAGCCCATCTTTACCGGCCCGGTTACGTAATAGCCATACCCCGGTTCATAGAGGGCCATCCGCATATATTCGGCAAAGGTCAGCGGCCCCTCGCGCTGAATGCGTTCAGCGATCAGTTGTTGCAACCGGGAAGCAGAAACGTGCGACATATCCTATCTTTCAAGCGAAGTCTATCAATTGCCAAAATTGACAACCAGCAAATCCAGGGCCATTTCGGGCGTGAGGCGGCTGCGTTTCAGCGCGGCGTCGGTATCCAGGAGCCGGCGATAGGTGTTTTCAAGCTGCGCGATGCTGAATTTGCCTATGTTATGCAGAGCTTTTTCTATGATAAATGGCGATGAGCCAAGAGCGGAGGCAATCTGCGCAGCTCTGAGACCATCAGCGGCCAGTTCTTTGACCAGGAGAAGGTTACGCACCTGCGAGGTAATGGTTGGCAGCAGGGCCAGGGGGTGCTGGCCATCGGCGAGGAGATCGTGCAGCAGATTGAGGGCCTCTATCCGGTTTCGCTGGGCAAGGGCATCGGTCAGGTCAAAGATACGCGCCTCCTGAACTTCTGCGGAGAGCAGGCGTACATGGCCAGCCTCGATTGTGCCGCCAGCTCCAACATAGGTAGCCAGCTTATCCAGTTCGTTGGCCAGCAGGCGCAGCTGGGTGCCGATAAAATCGGCCAGCAGCTTTACCGCTTCGCCGCTGATTTTCACCCCGATACCCTGTGCGCGTTTCTTAATCCAGTTTTCCAGGGCTGCGCCTGCTTTGGGTAAAGTACATTGAATGACCTTGCCATATTCCTGAGCTACCTTGAGCAGAGGACTGCTGACCGGCAGTTCTTCATCTACCAGCGCGATTAATACCGTGGTTTCGAGCAGACCAGGAATAGCCTCGGCCAGACCTTTCTCAAAACCCGCGCGTGTCTCGCCGCCGTCCTTACTGCTTTTCTTTTTGCGCCCTTTGCCGCTCGCCGCAGGCGTCTCCGCCCTTGCGCCTTCGGCGGCAGCAGAGGATGCATCCTCGCTACGGCGCTTTTTGGGCAAACCTTCGAGGATGACCAGACGCTGCTCGGAGAGGAATGGATAGGTATTACACGTAGCAATGAGCGTTGTCAGAGAGATCTCGCCGCCAATGTAGTGGTCCCGGTTGAACGCAAAATCGCCCTGCTGGCGCAGTTGTTTCAGGTGTTCTCGGCAGGTGAATTCGTCATTGCCATGCAATAAATAGAACATGACCACACACAATCTGCGCGCTGCGCGGAGAAATTACTCGTGACTCGTGGCGGCCGTCGATCTACGGTAATCGCGGCGATTGGCCCGCGCGACCAGCAAATCGAAGCCCATCCCAAAAGCCAGCTCCAGGGCGGAGCAGAAGAGCAGACCGCCAAAGAAAGCTGAAGCTCCGCTCGCGCCGGGCAGGACCGTATTGTATATCAAAGTGCCAACCCAGCCGAGAATAATCAAAAAGCCAATAATGCCACCCAGGAATGCGCCGAAAACCACGACCGCGCGATGACGCACCGCGCTCATCCAGAAAGTCAGGAAGAGCGTTACCGGCAGTGAGATAATGAGTCCGATGAGTGCCCCCCAGAAGATACCCGCGGGATCGATGAGCTGCAGTTCGGGACCTCCCATATATAGCATGCCTCCAGAATTCTATGTTTATGGTTACGAGGGCACGCCGCTCTGGCTGCCCCTACACATTATACGGCAAACAGATGCTTTTTGAGAAGAGTACCACAGAGGCGCGAGCCCCTTTGCTCATTACTCTAGACAATGTATACCTGGTTGTGTTACATTTGTAGACATATTTGCAGGTTGCTTGCTGTCTTACTACTCGGCTCTTGCTCTCTGCGGCTAGAGCTATAATTAAAACACGTTTGCTCTACTTGCTATAGTCGGGGTTGTTACCAGAAGGGTCTTGAGAGGGTGTGACGTGCGTAAAGATGGTATTGATGCAAGTCTAGGTCTGGCCTTTAGTTTAGAATTATTTAAGAGATATCGGCAAAGCGGTTTGCTGCAAGCAGAGATTCCGCGCGTGCCAGGGATTGGCGGGCGCTGTCATGCCTTCCTTCATCTGGCGCATGGTGAAGTTGTCGCGGTCTATCTAGAGGACAGGCAGAAGCATCGCTACTCTTCAGACAAAGAATTCCTTTGCCGCCTCGATAAAGAAAAAGGGCCGTTCGAGTGGACGCTGACGCCTCAATCGGCGAATTCTGAGCAACCTCCGCCTGCCGGACAATTTCAGCCCCCACCCTCCGCACCTCCCACATCGCGTTCTCCTGTTCCCAGGGTGATCACGGCGCTTAGAGAGGAATGGCTGAGCAACTGGACACTCCAGCAGAAAGAACCTTTATACATTGTGCTCAGCCTGATTAATGGGGAGCGCACGGTTGAAGATATCAAGGCTGCAACTCGTTTTCCCCCGAATCTTGTCGATGAACTGCTACGTATTCTTCTTCGCTTGAATGTAATCGCCATTTCCGCTGAATAAACATTGAGAGGTCTTTTACCAGGTGGGGGAAGGAGTCTTACTAACGTTAGATAGGGGAGAGGCTTGCAGTAATTCATCCAACCAGGCGGCTGAATGAATACTGGCTACTGCAAAGAGCGTTACATCACAGGTTCCAGAACGGGTTCAGGAAGCATTTCGGCCAGAGGCACCAGTTTCGTCTCTACCAGGCGATTCTCGGCGTCAACGAAGACCAGGCGGGGTGTCAACTGGCGAATCTCCTGCTCATCGTAATCGGCATAGCTCATGATAATTACCAGGTCGCCGGGAGCGTTCAGACGAGCGGCGGCGCCGTTCAGGCAAATCACGCCAGAGCCACGCGCTCCGGCAATCGTATACGTCTCCAGGCGGGAGCCATTATTGATATTCACCACCTGGACCTTTTCGTAGGGATAGATGTTCGCTGCATCCAGCAGGTCTTGATCAACGGTGATACTCCCAACATAGTTCAGATCCGCCTGGGTAACGGTCGCCCGGTGGATCTTTCCTTTGCACATTGTACGAAGCATAAGCTCTGCCCCTTTCAAAAAGAAAGCTACAAATTGGCTCACTATTCTCTGTCCACATTGCGGCATCGACTCAATGAGTCCACCTACTACTAACAACGACTAGTAGCCAGATCTAGCAACATGCTCTGTGGCTCCAGTACCGCCTGTTTCCCTGCCCGATTAGCTAGCGGAGCCAGATCGCGGCGACTGGCGGTACTACTTCACAGGCAGGTGGTTTTGTTTTACCACCTGCTTAGTTCCTAGTATACTTATGTATCGAAACTAAAGTTTAGAAACCTGGCGATTTCTCGCGGCTCAGCGCGTTTTCTGAAAGTACCTTCACAATGATTGCTGGTCATCAAGCTACGATTGCTCCAGATTGCCGAGCAGCGCCAGGGCATAGACATCCTCCACGCTCTGCCCGTCATACATTCGATCTCGCGTCATCAGGCGATAATGGCACTTCCAGCGCCTGGCCGGCCAGGGAGCAAGTTTGAAAAGGGTGTAGGTTTCGATTCGCTCTTCCAGAGTCTCGCGCAAGGAGGTTTCGTCGCTGGCCGCGATTCCATGGGCAGCCAGTCTGGCGGCTAGTTCTTCGCTTAGCATGCCTCACTCATCAGCTTCCGAATCTCCGCCATGCTTAAGCCATCCCAACTGGTGCGCGGCAATTGCCGAGGCATGACGGTGAAAGGACCAGTCCAGTTTTTCGCGTGCTTCTCCATCCAGCCCAGAACTTCGTAAGACTTCTGGCGGGATTGCGCAACAATTGGATATTTTTGAGCGAGTCGTTCATAGACTTCCTGATCCTTGGTGTAGACGCTGTAGTCTTCGCGGATTACGACGTCTACGTACAGATCAGTATACACGATCTCCTGTGTCTCGCTGGTGTAGGCGGGCGTAGGCAGCGTTACATCACAATATCCATAGCTAAAATGGCCTTCCGGTGTATAACTTATGTGGATAGCAAACCACTCGCCCGGCCACATATAGCTCAGAGTATGAAGGTCGGCGTAAAAAAAGTCGGGTTTCCAGTGGTGAGGTTTCCAGTGCTTCTTTGTCCCCACGGGTGTCCAGATGCAAATATACTCGTCGCTGACCGGGAGCTGAAAACCTCGCCAGCAGGCCCACGGGTCGCCGTTCACCAGCATCTTACATACTTCGGCTTCCAGTAACATAAAGTACTCTCTCTTTCTATCTCATGCTTTCTCAATCATTATATCGCAAACTGTACCACTTCTTGATGCCAGCTCTACCACTCCCCAAGAGAGAAGGGGTAAGAGATGAGGAGGAGAAGAAAACCTTGAAGTCAGGGGTACCGGTTCAGAGTGATATAATGCCTCTAGATGAGTGCAAACTGCTACTCAATGAGGAGAGATTACGTGAAAAATACGATAGAAGAGACACGCATTGAGCGCGATTCAATGGGTGAGATGCAAGTGCCGGCCAATGCTTATTACGGTGCCAGCACGCAGCGAGCCGTGCTCAACTTCCCAATCAGCGATTTACGCTTTCCGCGCCAGTTTATCCAGGCACTGGGCCAGATCAAGCAATCTGCCGCGATTGTCAATGGCAGCATGGGCTACCTCGATGCACAGATTGCTGAGGCGATTAAGAACGCGGCCCAGGAGGTTATCGACGGCAAGCTGGATGAGCATTTTGTGCTCGATATTTTTCAAACCGGCTCCGGCACCTCCACCAATATGAACGCGAACGAAGTAATCGCCAATCGCGCCAGCGAGCTGCTGGGCGGCTCGCGTGGTTCGCGCAAAGTTCATCCCAATGACCACGTGAACTTCGGCCAGTCTTCCAATGATGTGATCCCGACTGCGATCCATCTCTCGGCGCTGATCGGCATAGAGCATACGTTGATTCCCGCCCTGGAGGAGCTGAAAGCGGCTCTGGAGGCGAAAGCAGAAGAGTTCATGCCTGTTGTGAAGACCGGGCGCACACACTTGCAGGACGCGACGCCTATTCGTCTGGGTCAGGAGTTTCTGGGCTATGCCGGGCAGATCGAGCGCGGAATTGCTCGCGTGCGCCATGCCGCGCAGGAACTGTCAGAGGTCGCGTTAGGCGGGACCGCAGTGGGCACGGGAGTCAATACCTATCCAGAATTTGCCCCGCGCGTCTGTGCGCGCCTCTCCGAGCTGAACGGCCTCACGGTGCGCGAGACAACCAACCACTTCCAGGCGCAGTGTACGCTGGACAACATTGTCGAGGCCAGCGGCTCGCTCAACACGCTGGCCGTCAGCATGATGAAGATCGCCAACGATATCCGCTGGCTTGGTTCAGGGCCGCGCGCGGGGATTGGCGAGATCGAGTTGCCTGCGGTGCAGCCGGGCAGCTCGATTATGCCGGGCAAAGTCAACCCGGTTATTGCCGAGTCGGTCGCGATGGTTTGCGCTCAGGTCATGGGCAACCACACCACCATCACGGTTGCAGGCCAGTCTGGCAACTTCGAGATCAACGTAATGATGCCCGTCACGGCTTACAATCTGCTGCAATCAATTAACCTGCTGGCTACCTCGGCCCATAACTTCAGCGAGCAGTGCATCAAAGGTATCAAAGCTACCAATCGCGGCCCCGAAATGGTCGAACGCGGTCTGGCCATCTGCACCTCGCTGGCCCCGGTGATCGGCTATGACGCGGCTGCAAACATCGCCAAGGAGGCAGCGAAAACCGGGCGCACGATCCGCGAAGTGGCCCGCGAGAAGACCAATCTGACCGAAGAGGAGCTTGAGCGCATTCTTGATCCCGCCGCCATGACGAGACCGGGATTGGAGAGCGGCCCGGCCGGAGGATAGTCTTTCCTATTCGCCAGCCACCATCTTTTTTGTTTCGCGGCTTATCTCTTCTTTCCCACGCACCAGCGATGTAAGAACGCCAACGGCCGCGATCCCGGCGCATACGATGAAGGCCGCGTGGAAGCTGGAGGTGAAGGTGTTCTGTAAAGCGACCAGGCGCGCCAGTGGCAGCTTCCGCGCGTTCTGGACGAGCACTGCTCCGGCTACCGCGCCGCCCATGCTGGTGAAGACTGCGCCGGCAAGAGCTACGCTGACGCTCTGACCCATGACGCGCCCGGTGGCCAGGAAACCCGCCGCGACTCCCTGCCGGTCGCGTGGAGCGGAACCCATGAGCGCGCTGTTGTTAGGTGATTGGAAGATGGCCTGTCCGATACCTGTGACTATCAGCCGCCAGACGATATCGCCTATCGAGCTATGAGCATTCAATTGGCTGAGCAATATCAGGCCCACGCAGGCCAGGGCCAGTCCACAGGCAGCCAGCCAGCGCGTGCCAATGCGATCTGCCAGCGCTCCGCTAAACGGGGCGATGAATGCGATTGTCAGTGGTAAGGGAGTGAGCAAAAGGCCAGATGCTATAATGTCTAGCCCGCGCAATTCCTCCAGGTAGAAAGGCAACATAAAGCTTACCGCGAAAAGGGCCAGAAAACACATAATCAGGCTGACGTTGGCTGAAACGAAGACGCGATTGCGCAGCAGACTGAAATCGATGATTGGATCGTCTAGTTGCTGCTCAATGAAAACGATCGCGATAAACGCGAGCAGGCTGATTACCAGTGACGCTATCAGCGGGAGCGAACTCCAGCCCCATTCCTGGCCGAAGGAGAGTCCCAGAGTTAACGCAACCAACCCCACTGCGAGCAGCGAAGCCCCGGCGGGATCGAAGCGCCCGCGAGTACGCATATGGCGCTCTTTGAGGACGATCAATGTAGCAATGACGCCGAGAATGCCCAGGGGAACATTGACATAAAATATCCAGCGCCAGGAGAAATTCGCGGTAATCAGGCCGCCCAGTGTCGGCCCGATACTTGTGCCGAGGGCGACCGCGACAGCATTCATGCCGAGTGCGCGCCCCCGCTCCTGGGGAGGAAACGCGCTGGTGAGCATCGCGGGCGAGACCGACATAATTAACGCGCCACCCAGACCCTGAAATGCGCGGGCAATGATCAGCATAAGCAGTGTGATCGAAGCGCCGCTGATCGCTGAGCCAAGCGTGAAGATGATCAGGCCGGCGACCCAGAGGATTTTGCGCCCGACCATATCCGCCAGCCGTCCAATCGTCAGCAGCACGCCCGCGATCACGACCAGATACGCGATGATGACCCATTCAACCTCGCCATTGAGCGGCACATGAAAATATGTGGCAATTGTGGGCAAACTGATATTTACGATTGAGGAATCGAGCGTTGCCATAATAATACCAACCGCCAGAATCGCCAGCACCACCCACTTGTTTGGGCCTCCATCCGTGATTCCCGGTGTATACCTATCCTGTCTCGGCGTTGTCTGCAAACGTTCTTTATTCGGAGATTCTATCGGCGTTTCTCGCTGTTGCATAATTTGCCCTTATTTCTGATGGAACAAAATGGGAGAGACACTCTTACTCTCTATACGAGAACACTGGGGAGGGCGATTTCATGCCCTGGATCGGCTTTTCCCGGTCCGATTCCCTGACTAGAAAAAGTATTTAAAAAAGAAGTAGACGGTCATTACGCAACCAACCAGGATCACAAAACCGCGAACAAGGCGGGGATCAAGCTTGCGTGCGTAGTACGCGCCCCCAAACCCGCCGACAATCGTGCCTGCTACCATAACCAGCGCGCCTGGCCAGTCTATCGCTCCAAAAAGAACAAAAACGATTACCGCCAGACCATTGATACAGGCAGCCAGAGTATTCTTGACCGCGTTCATCTCGTGAATATTCTCCATCCCCATCAAGCCGAGAGTAGCCAGCATCAAAATACCAATGCCGCCGCCAAAATAGCCACCGTAGATGGCGATAACGAGCTGCAACAGGGCAAGCCCGGCCAGCTTGATCCAGGGCAAACCTATCTGGGCAGCTTCTGTACTGTTCCCTTCCTGCGGAATCTCAGCAACTTCGGCGCTTTTCTTCCTCCTGGCCTCTGCGCGCTGCCTGAGCCTCATGTTTACCAGCGGGCTAAAGGCGAAAAGCAGCGTAGCCAGCAGCATAAGGAAGGGAATCAAGAGCGTGAACGTTGCTTGAGGCGTTTTGAGCAGGAGAATTGCACCGCCGATGCCACCGATGAAACTGGTGATCCCCAGCACCAGAAGCAGCATTTTGTTCTGCATAGCCAGTTCTTTGCGCAAGGCCCACGCGGCTGACGCCGAGGCGGGCCAGAGGCCGGTTGTGCTGGTCGCGTTAGCTTGAATTGGCAAGACGCCTGTATAAATGAGCGTAGGAAACGTAATAAAACTGCCGCCACCTGCTACAGAGTTGACGGTTCCTCCCAGGACAGATGCGAGTAGAAGGACGAGAACATTTGCGAATGACATAATACCAGGTCTTTCTTCTGGCTCCCCATCTCATAGGATGACGATGAGATAAATAAATTATGTATGCCTCTATCTTATCTCTTGCGTATGTCCTGCCGCAAGTTGTTGAGAGGCTGTATGAAGATCAAGTACATCTTTCATCATTGGAAGGTCAGATGAACGTGTCGTAGACTTTAGCGCCGCCCTGGCGCCGCCTCTTGACAGGGTATGATAAGATACGCTTTGGAAAGCACATGGCGGCGTAGCTCAGTCGGTAGAGCAAGGGACTCATAAGCCCTGTGTCACAGGTTCGAATCCTGTCGCCGCTACCACTCTACAGACGGGGAGCGTTCTTCTCAAAGCGCTCCCCGTCTTCGTTTAGAGATGCCTCCTTGTAGTGATTTTTTCTTTCAAAACCTCAAAATGTAGCAACCATGTAGCAACGACCTATTTGAGAGGCACTAGCGCGCTCGCGCCAAAGTCA
>DATGKW010000031.1:0-11683 GCA_035294465.1 Ktedonobacteraceae bacterium
CTTTATTCAAGCGCAAGCGGGATGTGAGGATAGATTTATCATGGCGAAAGTGTATGACGTGATCATTATTGGATCAGGTCCTTCTGGCTATACGGCGGCCATCTATGCTGCGCGTGCCAACCTGTCAGTATTGATGTTTCAGGGCTACGAGGTCGGCGGGCAGTTGATGCAGACCAGCGAGGTTGAGAACTATCCTGGCTTTGAGGAGGGTATTCTGGGGCCGGATATGATGGAGAAGTTCGAGACTCAGGCGCGTCGTTTTGGAACCGAGATGCTGAGCGAGGACGTTACTGCCGTCGATTTCAGCAAGCGGCCTTTCACACTGACCACCGACTCTGGCGAGTATCAGGCGCGAGCAGTGATCATCTCGACCGGAGCCAGTGCAAAGTGGTTGGGGTTGCCCAGCGAGACGCGTCTGAAGGGGCGTGGCGTGAGCGCTTGCGCGACCTGTGATGGCTTTTTCTTCAAGGGCAAGGATGTGGCAGTGATTGGCGGCGGCGACACCGCGATGGAAGAGGCAATCTTTCTGACGCGCTACTCCGAGCATGTCACGGTGATTCATCGCCGCAACAGCCTGCGCGCAAGCAAAATTATGCAGGATCGAGCTTTCAAAAATCCCAGGATCAGCTTTATATGGGACAGCGAAGTCACCGAGGTTCTGGGCGAGGACGAGGTCAGCGGGGTACGCTTGCGCAATCGCGCAACCGGTGAGGAGAGCGTTTTGCCTGTGCAGGGGCTGTTCCTGGCCATCGGTCACAAGCCCAATACAGATCTGTTCAAGGGCGTGATTGAGATGGATCAGGCCGGCTATATCATACCGGCAGAATTGACTATGACCAACATTCCAGGCGTCTTTGCGGCAGGCGATGTTACCGACCACCGCTATCGCCAGGCCGTCACCGCTGCCGGCGATGGCTGCCGCGCCGCGATTGATGCGGAACGCTGGCTGGAGAGCCAGGCGGAAGAATAAATAACTGGCCACAGGATGAGAGAAGCCCGCGAACCGATTCGCGGGCTTCTCTCATCCTGTAAGACGAAGACGCGCAAAGGAAGCATATATGCTATAATAGCTTTCAATCCCGCTCTGTTGCAGGAGAGTATCCATATACTCCCGATTTTTCGGAGAGGAAGGTAGGCGCTATGGAGATCAGCGAACCCTCTGGCGAGATTGCCACTCGCCCCGCCGACGTCGCAGAGCCGCGACGAGTCTCTCTCTTTGGCCAGATGAATATCAATGCCTTCTGGATCGCCAACAATTTCCACTGGCAGGCGCTGCTGGCCGTTGTGATTCCCAGCATGGTCGTCAAATTTCTTGGCAACGCGAACAAAGACATCGACCTGGCTATGGTGGTCGTCTGGGGAACCATCGTCGCTGTCGTCGTCAATCCCCTCGTCGGTGCCATCTCCGATTATTCAACGCTCCGCCTGGGCCGACGCCGGCCTTTTCTGATCATCGGCACTCTTTTCAACGTCCTTGTCCTGATCCTTTTCGCCTTTTCACCTGGCTGGTTCTCTTCCACCGAACTCTTGATTACGTTTGCCGTCCTCTTCCTGCTCCTACAAATTACCAATAACCTGGCTAACGCCCCCTGGAGCGCGATCATCGCCGATAAGGTGCCGCAGAACCAGCGCGGCGTGACCGCTGGCTTCAATGGCCTTTTTACGCTCCTGGGCACCGCCGTTGGCTCGATTGTGGCCGGCCTGATCGTCAATAAGAATAACTCGTTGCCCGTCTATCGCAACGAGATTGTCCTGATTTTCCTGATTATCGCTGTCGTGCAGATCGTCTTTGTCACCTATACGATCTTTACGGTACAGGAGACGCCGCTGCGCAGCGAGGAGAAATTTGAACTGGTGCCCGTCCTGCGGCGCTTCTTCTTCAAACCAAGCCAGTATCCTGATCTCTCCTGGGTGCTGCTGGCTCGCCTGCTGCTGATGATGGGGATCTGGGGTGTCTTTTACTTTCTGCAATATTACTTCGACGATGTGCTTGGCGGTCCCGGCGTGAAGACCATCATTTTCGGCTCAGCTTTCTCCGGTGAGCAGTTCAATGGCGCGCTCTTCCAGCCCGTGCTGCTGATTGCCGCGCTGCCAACATCACTGGTTGCCGGCTGGATCTCGGATCATAAAGGGCGCAAGGGACTGGTCTATCTCTCCGGCGCGGTCATGTCAATCGTCTGTCTGATCTTTATCTTCTTTCCCTCGCAGGGCCTGGCATTGCTGGCCGGCGCTTGCTTTGGTATCGCTTATGGAGCCTATTCAAGCGTTGACTGGGCGCTGACCTGCGATGTGCTTCCGCCCACAGATGAGGCCGGGAAGTTCCTGGGACTGTGGTCGGCAATGGGAATTATTCCACAGGTTGTAGGAATCACCATTGGCGCGGTGATCCTGCAAGCTTTACGCGGTATGCCCAATCATTTTGGCTACACCGTGCTCTTCCTGGTAACGGTGGTCTACTTTGCGCTTGGCACTGTGATTATCAGGGGGGTCAAAGGTGTGAAGTAGCGCTTGCGGGTATATAATAATCGGGTAGATGAAATGAGACCATCTACCCGTTTCTTTTGGTTGGAGAAAGCGGCCAGACTTCTTGTGAGGCTCTGAGAAATGTAGTGCATAGCCAGATCAGCCCTCGGCTTGCTTTCAATCTCGAACGCCCGTATAATAGACGCCAGTTTTGCAGGACAAAGGGATATCAGTGAGAAACGACGAACAGCAGCCACCGCAGGGGCCGCAGCCTCCATATACAGGCTGGTCATATGATCAAGCTCAGCCATCACCGCGCCCGCCAGCAGGGAATGTTCCGAACCATGGACAGAACCTTGCGTCGGGTCCCTTGCCCAATCAGATCAATAACGCGGCTCCGCAGCCTCCTATGCCACCGTATTACGGCGATTTCCCGGATATGACGATGGATATGGGCAGTACGATTGGTTTTGGGCAAACGATGGGCTTCAGTCCTATCAGCCTGCCTCCGCAGCCCTCGCAGCCGCTGCCAAAATTGCAACGTCAGGCGCGTCTCCAGCAGTTGCGCGAGGATCGCATGCGGCGTTATCAGCGGCGGATGAGTCCAGACGCCACTATAGCCGCTCGACCGAAAGGGTGGCCTGGCCGGCCTGAGAATAGAATCGCGTTCCCCCCTGGCGCGGAAGCTGGCGCGCCGGGAAGCCCTGGCAGCATGGTTGGCGAAGCGCCAGCCGGTTCCCCGCATTCTCCATTTCCAGGGGCACAGGCTGGCGTGATTCAACCAACGCCGGGTGGGCGTGCCAATTCCGCGGCCCTGGCAGCCCTTGACTTGCAACCTGCCGGCGAGGTCGCGCAGGATACCGCGATGATCCAGCGCGTAAAAGTAGCGCGCGCGGCTTTTCTGATCACCAGCGCGTTTATGGCCAGTAGTATCCTGGGCCTGGTACGCACATTTCTCTTTACCTATATTTTCGGCGCGACCAATTTTTCGGACTCGTACCTGCAAGCCTTTCTTATTCCGAACCTGATCTTCACCGTCGTCTCTGGCGGCGCGCTGAGTTCGGCCTTTATTCCGGTTTTCACGGCCTACGCGGTTGGTCGCAAGGACGAGAAGAGCGCCTGGCATATTGCTAGCAGTGCCCTGAATCTCTCCGTCGTCATTATGATCGCGCTCTCCGTGCTCGCGATGATCGCGGCTCCGGTCATTGTGCCACTGTATAGCCCAGGCTTCCCGCCTGCCCAACTGGCCTTGATCACGACCCTCACACGTATCATGCTGCTTCAGGCAATTGTGCTTGGTTCAGGCGTGATTGTGAGCGCCGTGCTTAATGCGAAACAGGTTTTTTCGTACACCGCGCTGGGCACAGTGCTCTACAATGTTGGCCTGATTATTGGCCTGATCCCCGGCTTTCTCCTGGCCTTTCATTCGCGTTCAACTACTCCAACCGATCTGGCGGTTTACTCGGCTACCTGGGGCGTAGTCCTCGGCGCTATTTTGCAGGTAGGCGTGCAGCTTCCCGGCCTCTTCAAGGTCAAGATGCACTATACCTTTGTCTTTGACTGGCGCAACGCCGGAGTGATCCAGATTGGTCGCCAGATGGTCCCGCGTATTATCAACGCGGCCATGCTCTCCTTCAGCACTTCGGTTGATCGCTTCCTCCTGGCTTTCCTGACCGCTGTGGCTACTGCGACCGTCGTGAACGGTCTGATTACCGAATATTTCCAGGCGTTCTCGATCCTTCTGCTGCCGGTCTCGATCTTTGGCTCGTCCGTCTCAACAGCCGCTTTCCCAACCCTGGCCAGCTATGTGGCGCGCGAGCGATTTGATCGCGTGCGCAGCGTCATCATGGAAACCCTGCGGAGCATTCTTTTCCTCTCTATTCCTTCCTGCATTGGCCTGATTATCCTCGCACTGCCGGTCGTGCAGGTGCTTCTGGAGCATGGACGATATACCTTGCAGGAGGCTCAGTTTACCGCGATTCCGCTCATCTTCTTCGCCGTCGGCTTACCAGGTCTGGCCGCGGTCGAGATCCTGACGCGCGCCTTTTATTCTCTGCAAGATAGCCGGACGCCGGTGATTATCAGTGTGGCCCAGTTCATTCTCAAGATTGCGCTCAGTATCATCCTGATCAACGTGGCTGCTTTCGGCGTGCAGTGGGGCATGGGCGCGCTGGCCTTCTCAACCTCGGTAGCCAGCACGCTAGAAGCTGGCGTGCTCTTCGTGCTCCTTCACCAGCGTATCGGCGGCTTTGAGCTTCGTCCGCTGATGAGCTTTATCGGTCGCGCGCTGGTGGCCTCGGCTGTAATGGGCATTGTCTTGCTTGTGGTGCGCATGGGCCTCGATCATCTTATCAATACAACCACAGCCAACACGCTGATTATCAGCGGCATCTTTAAAGCCCTGTTCAAATTGCTCATCGAACTGGGCATTGGCTCCCTGGTCTTCCTGCTCATGGCTCGCTTGCTCAAGATCGAGGAGATGAATTCTGGCCCCGTGCGCCGCATACTCAATCGCCTGCACGTGCGCTGGTTATAGGGCATAGTGGGTAATATGCATGAAAACAGCCTCTCCCGATTGATCGGGGAGCGCAGGCCCTACGCACATCGTGCAATACGCTGTCCCTGCTGGCGGATGCGGCAGGCATTTCGTCGTGCGAGCAGACTGATCACTAACTATGGCGAGCGGCCCACGCTAAAGCGGCCCTCTCTGGCTGTTCGTGAATGGAAAACCATTTATTTCGCGCAAAACCACAGATTTCATATAAGACACAGAAGAAAGAGTCCGGCAAGCACGTCCGCCGGACTCCTTCTTCTCCTTTCCAGGACAGGTTAGCGAATTGAGCCTTCGTAAATGCCCATGACAGTATCCAGGAACTTCAACGCCTCTGGTTTCTTGCGCTGGAAAGAGTTGCGGCCAATGATTGAGCCAAAGCCACCGCCATCGCGGATCGCGCGCGCCTCGTCGAAGAACTGCTCGTCGGCGGTTGTTGCCCCGCCGGAGAAGATCACGATCCTGCGCCCGTTGAAGGCGCTCTGGACAACGTGCTGGACGCGCTCGGCCAGGGTTGAAATGGGAATTTCATACTTCTGATAAACCTTCTGAGCCTCGGCAAGCTCAACTTTGGCGCTGGGTAGCTTGACTTTGATAATGTCTGCGCCCATCTGCGCCGCGATTTGTGCGGCATAGGCCACGACATCAACGGCCGTTTCGCCCTCTTTGCTCAGCCCGCTGCCGCGCGGATATGACCAGACCACGACGGCCAGGCCGGCATCCTTCGCTTGCGCGGTCAGTTCGCGCAGTTCCTCGTACATAGTTGTGCGCTCGGCTGAGCCGGGATAGATGGTGAAGCCAATGGCCACACAGCCCAGGCGCAGCGCATCCTCCACCCCTGAAGTTACCGCCGAGATCGGATCCTTCTCGTCGTTCAAAAGATCGTGGTTGTTGCACTTGAGAATCAGCGGGATCTCCCCGCAATAGTCGGAGACGCCAGCTTCTAAAAAGCCCAGGGGAGCCGCGTAGGCGTTGCAGCCGGCCTCGATGGCCAGCTGGAAATGGTAGCGCGGGTCATACCCGGCGGGGTTGGGCGCGAAGCTGCGGGCCGGACCATGCTCAAACCCCTGGTCCACCGGCAGAATTACCAGCTTGCCCGTGCCGCCCAGACGGCCATGATTGAGCAGGCGTGCCAGGTTGGTGCGCACACCAGGATTTTCGTTCGCGTACCAACTGAGAATTTCTCGAATACGGTCGTTCATTCGTTCATTCGTTCCTTTCTTTCTTAACCACAGATTACCACTTTAGCCAGACTGCCATGTCTTGAGTAGGTGGGCTACCTTCCCATAAGAGGTGATTTCGTAACGCACGCGGTCCGGGTTCACATCCTCCAGGTTTGTTGCATTATTCGCTGCGATAATGATATCGCGCGGGTGAACTGTATGCCAGACGCGCGAAACGGCATCCGGTCCCTGCGGGCGATAGACAAAGCGTCGTGGGACCTTTGCCTTGCGGGCTTGACTCTCGGCCTTGCCAAAGTATTCTTTGGCTTTGGGATCATCCAGATAAGGTTCAACTACTTCAAAGAGATGCGGCGTGTGCGCAGGTTTAGGCTCGCCTAGATAGAGGAAGACAACCGGCTTGCCATCTGCAATCTCAACCGCTGTACGGATGATCGCGTCGTTGCGTCCGTTCGCCGGGGTCAGGACGGCCAGGACCGAGCCAGGCAGGCGTCCCTCCACTCCAGTAGCGACGGCCACAGGCAGGCGTCCCTGCTGTTTGCTGAGGCGATAGTTGACGAGAGCCACGCCCATACCTAGCAGCGTAACGCTGCCCCCAAAGGCCGTGGCAAGCGGTTTGGCTACCAGGTTGGTACTCCAGGCCAGCGCCACCAGAAAGGTGGTGAGAACTCCCAGCCAGAAATCGATGGTGCGCCAGAGGTGCCCCAATCGCTGACGCCAGGTATGCGCGGGAACCGCCAGATGGGCAATTTCCTCCGGCTCCAGGCCGCCAGGTCTTGCCACCCTGCTATCCGGCGTGTGCGTCACCTCATGCGAAATCTCTTCTGCCTCTTCCTCTATTGTGGCTTCTGAGATATGCGTATTCCCGCCAGTCACCGCCAGGTTTCTCGCCAGAAGGAGACGCGCCGCCCGCCGCTCGCGCCGCCGCACGATATCCAGGCCCAGGCACGTCAGCGTGAACGCACCCAGCAAGCCAAAGGCATACATATCACCCAGCAGGTCAATATCGCCGCGGACCGCGATCAAAACCAGAATGGGAACGCCGGTTGCCAGGGCGATAGAAAAATGTGGCGTGCCGCGCAGCTTATTGCGCTTGAGAATAACGCCGGGGAAGAATTCCATACGCGCGAGGGCCATAAAGACGTGGTAAGCGCCGATGATCGCCGTATTGCTGGCGAAGATCAAGAGCGCACCTGCGCTGATAGAGACCTCGACTTGCAAGAACTGCCCGCCCCAATGGCCTGCGAGCAAGGAAATAAGATAGCCGCTCTGATTGGGATTGCCAGCCGCTTTAGGGAGGAGAATGGTCGAGAACATCGTGAGGAGCGGGCTGGTCAGGCCAATCGTGAGCACAACCAGGAGGAGCGCCATGCCCGCGATTTTTTTTCGCGGCGTTCTCATCACCGGCGACAGCTGAGAAATGCTCTCCAGGCCGGAAAAGGCCAGGAACGATCCAGCAAAACCTACCAGAATCTCGCGCGGCCCCAGCGCGTGATTGGCAAACATCTGGCCGAAAATCTGAAAAAACTCCCCCAGGGAGATATGACTGAAGACCGTCGCCAGAATGGCGATATCGCTTAAAAAGGCGATAACCGCGCCAACCAGGCTGACTCGCGCGCTCTCACTGATCCCTATCCAGTTGAGGATGCCCAGCAAGATGAGCACTCCAATCGTAATGATGAGCGCGTAAGGCGGCCCCAGAGTAGGAAAGATTGCCGAGAGGTAAAGAATGCCAGAAAGGCAGCTAATGGAAGCAGTCAGGAAATAATCCACCAGGATAAACATGCCTCCCATAGCTCCCACCCAGTGGTTCATTGCCTGCGCTGCCACAGTAACCACTCCGCCACCTTGCGAGAATCTATGCGTCACTTCTGCATACTTGAGGGTGAGTAGTACGAAGACCGTCATGGTCAGGAAGACAAAAAAGCCTGCCAGGCTGCCTACTGTCACATAAAGAATCCCTGGAGTATAGTACACCGAGGTACCGATGTCGGCAAAAACAACCGCCCAGCAGAGAATTGGACCGAGCGCGGCCTTTTTAGCCGGCCCGTGATCCTCCTCCTGGGTTGAGATACCCAGCCCTTGCGTAACAGATTTCTGTGCCATACGTATCCTTTGTCTTTGGTGAGGCCGCTCCTCCCTCCTCACACGGCTCATCAGCCCTTGAGGGATCGGCTATGCCACTGGATAGTGTAGCACAGCCCGTCGCGTCCAATCAAGATAAGACTCATCTGTATACATATTTTTTTATGCGAGATGTTATCTAGCTCACGCGACGAAACAGCGCGAATTATCTGGTAAAAAGAGTAAAAATATAAAAAATAACATAATAGAGAGTAAAGCAATATTTAGAGAAGCATCGAATAAAAATATAATGATCAATAAAATAATTAGTAGTAGAAAGAATGCATCATACCTGTTACTTAAAGCAAGCTGATACGTCTTTATACAAAGGTTGGGAAGAACACCGGTGCCGGTCGAAGGGATGACAATTACTTCTTTTCCAGCCATGTCCCCTTCGTGTAGCTAGCCTGCCTGGCCAGGGGTGCTTCTTCTCCGACTTCTCTCCGCTCGTCTACCGGCCTGTCGTGGGGAGGAGACGCAGTTGATTGGAAGGTCGCTTTAGAGGAGGTTTCATGCAAACGAGTGATCATGGTTTCGAGCAGATTATGGCCGCAGTGCTTGAACAGAAGCAAGTCTGGGAAAAATTACAGGCGGAAAATCGCGAACTGCGCCAGCAATTGATAGATCTACGCGCCGGACGAGGTATCTACGTTGAGATTCTCAATCAACGCTTCCAGCTGGTCTGGGACAAAACGAAAGGAGATTCTGAGGCATCCGAGGCTCACGCCAGTACGAACAAGCGAGCACCGAAAGGCTCTAAGGAGGCGGCCCAGCCATCTTCCGGCATGCTGGAAGAGATGCTGCTAGACGAGCTTTCTTCCGCGATGAACAATAGAATGGGTTCTGCCGGAGAGAGAAAAGCTTCTCCTTCTCTCAATGAGGATCAGAAAGCGACCCTGCGCCGCGAGTTGTCTGGAAGCTTTCTGCTGGAGTAATTTCCTTGCTTTCCATAGAAACCAGGAGGGATGCACTGAAGCGCATCCCTCTTCTATTTATTGCATGTCTGCCGTCTCTGCCTGATCGAGAAGTTCTTCACATAGGCAGAATCAGCCAAGCTGAACGGTCGTCGAAGCCTGCCCGCTCGTGCCTGGATCTTGTGACAACAGGATTAACGTACACGAGGTACTATCCTGGGGGATGAGAAAAGTAGCGCTGCCCTTTTTGCCCATCTCGCCAGTTGCGAAGGAAACCGGAATGGTCGTACTGATGGGCGAGGCAGTCTTTCCTCCGGCCTGCACTCTCAGGTAATCGAAAGGCGAGCCACTGATTGCTTCTTGAGAAAGCGTATTGTCGATGGAGAAATTCAGCGTCAGGTACTCCATTCCTTTTGCCGCCTGTTGTCCGGGGATGCTCAAGCCAGTAGTCGCGCTGGTTAACGTCCAGTTCAGGCCGAAGTAGACCATGCTCCCATTTTGGGCAATCGTTTTTGGCTGATACTGGCTCAGATTGGCCTGCCCGTTCAGCGGGATCTGTATCGGAGCCTCGCTTGAGGTCCCAAGCTGAAAGACCATGTTGCCCAGGTTGCCACCATTTACTACAGCAAAGTCTATGGTGCTGGTCTCGGTGGCTCCTGGCGCAATGCGGTTGCTGGATTTGACATAGGTGGGCGCGAGAGCCGGCTTGCCTTGAATAAGTAACCGCGCGCTCTGGTGATAGTCCCAGCTAATAGGAACCGTCGTTTTATTTTGCTCTTGCAGGCTCAGACGGAGCATTCCATTGCTGGCCGTTTGTGGATCGTCTATGAAGTTTTGCGCTTGCTGCACACTAAGCAGCGTCACATTCATGCCAGCATAAGTAACAGCCAGATTGCTCAGGCGAGTCGTTTTTATGGTGGATTGCGAGGGACCCAGGCCAGGAAGGTGCGTGCCCAGCAGCGCTGCGACCAGATAACCGCCGCCGCCAAGTACCAGCAAAATCACCAGGAGCACCAGCAGAATGCCTAAGCGCCTCTGTTTTGTGAGCGCAGGCTCAACTCCCGCCGATTGTGACGGAGGATTGGGTACACTCCACGGCGCTTGTTGGCCGGCCTGGCTCAGTGGGTTATTGGAAGCGTTCGATGCTGGCGGAGCGGGAGAAAGCGGCCCCTGATCCTGCCATTGCTGCAAACCAGGACGACTCGGTGGATTGAGACCGGCCTGGCTCGACGGGTTATTGGGAGCATTCCACGCTGGCGGAGCGGGAGAAAGCGGCCCCTGATCCTGCCATTGCTGCAAACCAGGACGACTCGGTGGGTTGAGACCGGCCTGGCTCGATGGGTTGTTGGTTGCGTTCTGCCTTACCGGCCCTGGTGGAACCGGCGATGTCGAAGAAGCATAAAGGGCTTGAGCATTGGCAGCCGGCTCTTTCCACCTGGGCAGAGAATCCTGCCGTCTGAATGCGTCTGGAGCAGAATTCAGCCGGTCGTCTTGCTGAGGGTAACTGGGGGTAGGGATCGTTGCCGCCTCCGAGATAGTATCGAGCGTTTCGTCAGCATCTTTTTCGTCAGGTTGGGACTGTCTATCGCCTGAACGACTGAGCATGGCTTCAACCGTAAGCCCGCAGGTCGCGCAGTGGTGCATGTCTGCCCTGGTCGGGGTACCACATCGCGGACAAAAACGTGGCAGGGCCTGTGCCATTGGTCGCTTCCTTTCATTTGCGTGTGAGAAATGGATCGGTCTTTTGTCTTTATTGTAACATAGCCTCCAACAGCCCCTATGATATAGTACACAATTTGGCGGGATTCCTGACGATTGGTCACTGCTCTGAGGTTTTGCGCGTCATGATAGCATCCTTCCGCATTCGCAACAATAGCGAGCTTCGGGAAGGTCTGGCTGCGCGCTACCGCAGGCTGGGCAACGGCGCTGAAGCGATTCCCCACAATACACGCAATATTTCCAGGCGGTCTGCACCTCGCGTTGACAGCCTGGGCAGTACTGCCGACCCTGATCGGCAGGAGCTTGTGGAAGGAAAGGCGATTCTGGCCAGGAGAGCGTGCCCACCCGCCCCTTTTGTCGAGCAAAAGGCGGCAAGTCGCTCTCTGTTGCCAGGCCGGGTTGCACCTGATTCCGCGGACTCAACTCCAGGCGCTTTTTCCCCGCGTCCACGTTCTTGACATACAGATGCATTTCCTGACCTGGCGCGAAGCCCGCCAGAACAGATGGTCCCTGCCCCAACTCAAAAGCGTAGACGATGCCTTCCATGCCGGGCTCAACCTGCACAAAAACGCCAAACTGAGCAACGCGTGTCACGCTTGCCCGCACCTCCTGCCCGACCTGATAGCGGACTTCCGCGTCGGCCCACGGGTTTACTGGTTGTTGGTCATCCAAAGACGTGATCCTTTCCTATCGACTCACATATCCTGAGTCCAGCATGTATTTTAGCGAAC
>DATGKW010000032.1:0-13228 GCA_035294465.1 Ktedonobacteraceae bacterium
GTAGCTGGGATCGGCGATAAAGGCGCGTCTGATCTGGCGTCCAACCTCTGTGCGGATAGGGATATTCTGCAAGTTGGGGTTACTCGACGAAAGCCGCCCGCTGGAAGCGGTAGTTTGAGACAGCGTAGTGTGTACGCGCCCGGTGATGGGGTTCATCAGTGTGAGCAGCCCGTCAACGTAGGTTGATTTGAGCTTGGCAAGCTGGCGATACTCCAGCAGGAGATCCACCATCGGGTGGTGGCCGCGCAGACCCTCCAGCACATCGGCGCTGACCGAATAGCCGGTTTTGGTCTTCCTACCTGAAGGCATTTTCAACTCGCCAAAAAGAATCTCGCCGAGTTGTTTGGTTGAATTGATGTTAAACTCGTGTCCAACCGAGGCATAAATCTCTTTTTCAAGTACGCCTAATTGCTCGCTCAACTGTTCGCCCAGTTCGCGCAGGAAATCGCCATCGAGGGCCACGCCGTAGATCTCCATCTGCAAGAGCACGGGCAGCAGCGGTAATTCGATGCGATAGTAGAGATTGAGCAGGTTGTGCTTGCGCAGTTCCTCTTTGAGGGGCGCGACCAGACGCAGGGTCATATCCGCGTCGGCTCCGGCATAATCGGCGGCCAGGCGTATCGGCACGCGATCCATAGTAATGGCCTTGCTGCCGGTGCCAATCAGTTCGGAAATGGGCGTCATCAGGTGGCCCAGGCGCTCGAACACCTGGTCTTTGAGGCCGAGGCCGCGTCTGCCGGGATTGGTCAGGTAGGCCGCCAGCATAGTGTCGAAGGCAAGACCGCGCACGTTGATTTTCTGGCGGGCCAGCAGCAGCATATCGTACTTGGCGTTATGCATGTATTTGTGCAGGCCAGGGTCCTCAAGCACGGGTTTGAGCGCGTCCAGCACTTCTTGCTTTGGCAACTGTGCGCCTGCCTCTTCGCCATCCAGGGTTGTGGTGTGGCCGACGGGGATGTAATAGGCTTCGCCTGGAGCCATAGCGAACGAAAGCCCGACCAGTTCGGCCTGCCAGGGATCGTCGGAGGTGGACTCGGTGTCCAGGGCGAAGGAACCGGCGGCACGCAAACTGCTGATCAGCACGCGCAGTTTCTCAGGCGTGTTGACGATCAACGTGCTGGTCTTTTGCTGGTCCGCTTTATCCAGGAAAAGTACTGGGGTCTCAACCATGCCGCTCTGGCCGGCAGCGGGCAGACGCAGCTTATGCACCGTCTCGGACGATGGCTCCGGCATCTCGAACAAGCTCAATTGCGCCGGTTCGCCTTTGGGAGCGGCTTCTATCTGCATGGCTGCGGCCTGCTGGGCGCTGTGCTTTTCCTGCGCGGCCTGGACTACAGGTAGGCTGACTTCGTTTATATCGGGTGGCGCAGGTGGCTCCATAATCTGTACCACGCCAAGCGGCGGCTCGATCAACAGATCCTCGTCCAGTGCCTCGACTGGCTCGCCAGATCGTCGTTGCTCCTTAGAATTTTCGCGTTCACGCGCAGAACTCAGGCCCGGAACCTTATCGATCAGAGTGCGGAACTCCAATTCGCGGAAGAGGGCAATGACGCGCTCCTGGTTAATCTGGCCCACGCGGCAAGCAGCCAGGTCCAACTGTACTGGCACATTGCAGACGATGGTGGCCAGATACTTGCTCTGCCGCGCTTCCTGTTCCTGGCCGCGCAACAGGCGCTGATCCCTGGGTGGCAGTTCGTCGAGATGCGCGAAGATATTCTCGATATCGCCGCTGTAGTCAGCCAGGAGCTTCTTCGCCGTCTTCTCGCCCACGCCCTTGACGCCGGGAATATTGTCCGAGGTATCACCGACCAGTCCCTTGTAGTCAGGGATATGCTCAGGCGAGACGCCAAAGCGCTGACGCACGTCATCAACCGCGTATTCGGTGACTTCGGTAATGCCCTTTTTGGCGGCCATGACCGTCACGTGCTCATTGACTAACTGTAAGGTATCCATGTCGCCAGTCAGGATAACCGTGTCCACGCCCAACTGCGTAGCCTGCCGTGCCAGCGTACCCAGGACATCATCGGCTTCGAAGCCCTCCTTCTCGTAGATCGGAATGCCGAAAGCCTCGACGATCTCGCGAATGCGCGTGAACTGCGGGATCATATTCTCCGGCAGTGCAGGGCGGTGTATTTTATATGACGCGAACTGCAGATGGCGGAATGTCTTGGCCGGTGGATCAAAAGCCACTGCCATATAGTCAGGCTTGATCTCGTTTAACGCCTTGATGAGCAGCGAAGTAAAGCCAAAAGTAGCGTTGGCCACCTCGCCCTTTTTGGTAGAGAGGGTCTCCGGCACCGCATGATAGGCGCGGTGAATCATCGCGTTTCCATCGATAAGAATAAGCTTCTGGCGTTCGCTGGATCTATTTTGTGTCATATCTATCAATTCTTCTACTCAAGACAAAATTCGGTAGCTACCTGCTGACCCGCCTTCCCACGCGCACAGGCGGCCGCTGGCTGGCTGGCCGGCCTCCGCGCTGACCCAGACAAAAAATGCGCCGGTAACATCACGCGCGGGAGACTTTTCCAGGTCCGGCTGGCGCAACCAGGCTAGCACTGCGGGCGTAATCTCGTCAGGGGCTGGTGGGACTTGGCGCACGGTCCAACTGGCGGTATTCAGGTACACCTGTCCGTCTGTCACCTGGTCATGGCGCAGGCTGTGCGTGTGGCCAGCGACTGCGACCCGCAGGTCTGGGTGGGCGCGCAGGACGTTGTGCATGCCTCTGGTTGTGCCATCCTCGACGGCTTCGGGACCAATCTGAAAGATGCTTTGTATAGAGGCTTCCGGCGGCTGATCCAGGGCCGCGCAGAGTGTGAAAAACTCTTCTTGCGCTGCGGCCTGCTTCTGCTCGCGTTCGTCCTGGCTATAGAGCCACGCTTCAACTTCTTCCCATTCGGGCTGCTGTGCCAGCATATCCTGCTGGAAAATCGCGAATTCTGGTATGGCGGCGAGAAACAGACGGGCGGGCACGAGTTCATCGCCGGGGGTCAGGAGCTTCAATGGCGTATGGATGTAGGACATCATGCGCGGGATCTGGCGCGCAACCTCAAGCACGAGTGCGGGATCAAGTATGCTGAGCAAGGCGATCTGGCGTGGTATGCTAAATAATGGCTCGAAGTGATCGAAATAGGGATAGCGCAGATTGATCGGTAGGGCGGCACAGTGCAGATACTGCGTACCGAGCGGCAATGCGATCTCTGCTGGCTGCGGATTGAGCGTTTTGCCGCGCTTGTCCCACAGGCCGTCGGCATGGTTCCAGAAATCATACTGGTGGCCGTGCTCAATATAAACATCGGGCAAAGGTTGATAGCTCTGGTCCTGGCAGAACGCGAGGCGCGCACCATAGCGTTGCGCTGGATCGATGAGTTGGGCGAGCCGTTGCTGCACCTGGGCGAAGCACAATTCAATGTCGTGATTGCCAGGTATGAAGACCACCGTTCCACCACTATCCAGAAATTGTTGGAGGGCGTGGAAAAAAGGCTGATGCGCGGCCGCAATCTCCTCCAACTTGCCCAGCGCGATTGCCGGCGTTTCGTATCCATTTGGGAGGTAGGGCGCGACGGCCAGAAAGTCGAAGCAATCGCCGTTCACAATCAGGGTTGCGGGGCTGGCGCTGCCGAGGGAGCCACCAGGTAATGCGGCCTGTAACAGTCCCTCGAACGCGGCTTGCTGCCGAGCGTGAAATCCCTCAAGGACGTTGCGACCATCAGCCAGATGGAGATCACTTAGCACGATCAGGTTAATTATTGACATACATTCCTCAATGATGTGGGTAGAGCCATTTCTCTTTGCCTGTGAGCGCTTCTTGCACATCTCCTCTATTTTAGTACAGGTATGTTGAATTGTATAGTTATCATTTCTGCGAACTTCTTCTGATGAGCGAGAGGTGGGGTGAATAAATAAGCATCTTTGCTCTATCCGATTCGTGATTTGTGCCGAACTGTATAGTATAGTTAACTGGCGAACAGCGTTTCATGCATTGTATGCCAGGGACCGTTCTGGAGCGTCGGATAGAGAATGCACAGGCATCTCCCGACCTGTCGCCTGAGATTTTCATTGGCTCGTTCGAGTCATTGTCATGTACCTCTGAAGGAGATGTGTTATGGCCGAAGATATGGATGAATTGTTAACGGTACGCGAGGTCGCGCGTCGCCTGCGCGTTGATGATACAACGGTTCGACGCTGGATTAAAAGCGGCGCGCTTGAAGCGATAACTCTTCCACATCGAGCAAAGCGTCTTGCTTACCGCGTAAAAAAGTCTACGATGGATAAGCTGCTGAAAGAGACCCAAGAGAATAAATAGCATTTTTCCTAAAAGAGCGCATAAGATATTTATGCTTATGCGCTCTTTGCTTTTAAGATCGCAAATATTTCAAAACCAGCTTATGTAATGAGTCGCATCCTGGTGGAACAAAAATTCTGCAAGCGCTATTATGGTTAATACTTCTATTTGCCATCTCTTTGGTATTATGCGCAATTAGCTTTTGGCGTTCTTATCATCAGTATCAGCAGAAGCTCTATCTTTGCCAGGATGGACTGTTGCGCCTGGGAAGAAAAAAAGAGGAGGCGATTTGTTGGGATGAAGTGGTGGATATGTTTGGCTGTAGCACGAGCTTTCTCGTATTGCATCGCAAGGGTGGCAGGAGATTTGTCGTTTCTGAATCCTGGTCTTACAATAAAGAGCTAAATGAAAGAATTGCTCATATTTTGACAGAACGCATGCTTCCTCAAGTAATTGAGCGTTTTGAGAAAGGCATACCGGTCTCTTTTGGCACACTTTTTGTGAGCCGTGACGGGATTCGCCACGAGGGGAAGGTCACACCCTGGTCAGACATAAAAGACGTGCGAGACAAAAATGGGGTGCTGGTTATTAGAGCGAAAGAAGAAGAAAAATGTTATATGCTGATCGATACCCCTTTGATCGTCGCTCTAGTGAAGCATGTCATGCGCTCTCGTCTGGTCGCTGTGCTGAGGCATCGTGTAATACAGCTTCAGATAACGCCGTCTGAAGCTGGTGAATAGCTCCATGAAGGCGAACCCGCCCCAAAGAAGGTTTTTCCTCGCTTACGTATCCCTGCACTCAGGCCAGCACTGCGGCCTGAGTGAGACTCAGGAGGAATGCCAGGCTTTTTCGGGAGAGCTTTTGGCGTGGAGCGAGCAAAGCTAGCCCATCCTCCAGACTTGTATTTATCCTCATCTATAGGGGGAAGGATTACACTAAAAAGAAACATGTGTGATCAGTCGAGAGATTGGTTGAGGTACACGAGCGAACGCATGATCTTCAAACAGATATAATCTTCAAAGGGGAAGTTGGACGTATGAAAATAGCTGTGATTGGTGGAGCTGGTTTTGTTGGGTCTCACCTGACACGCGCCTATTTAAATGCCGGACATGATGTATTGGTGATTGATAATCTCGCGCATGGGGCGCGCGAGGCGGTTGATCCACGTGCGCGCTTTTATCACCTGGATATCCGAGATGGGAAGTTGCAGGCGGTTTTGCAGGCAGAACGACCTGACATCGTTAGCCATCATGCGGTGCAGCGAGAGCATACACTGCCATATGAGGGGCCGCTCATCAACGCCGATGTACATATTCGCGGCCTGTTAAACGTGCTGGAGGCGTGCGTGAGCGCGCAGGTGGCGAAACTGATTTTTGCTTCGGGAGGAAATTCGCTCTACCGGCGCTATCCTCTCCAGGGAGTTGAGACAAGTATGCCCGTGGATGAAAGTGAGTGCGTTTGCCCACAGACTCCGCGAGATATCAGCAAGGTTGCAGGCGAGTGGTATATCCGCTACTATACCCGGCAGTATCGCTTGCCACATCTCATCCTGCGCTACGCAGATATCTACGGCGAGACCGACCCTGCGCGCGCCTGGCATCCACTCACAACCTTTCTCGCGCACCTTTCCTGCCAGCGCCGCCCGGCAATCCGGGGCAGCGAACGTGATGTACGTGACCACATTTTCATTGATGACGTCGTGCGGGCAAATCTCTATGCGTTGGAGCGCGGGCATAATGAGACGCTGCATATCAGTTCTGGCCAGGGCTACAGCGTGAAGCAGTTCTATCATATGGCCGTGCGCCTCCTGCAAAGCGAGCTTTCACCAGTCTATATTTCCTCTTCCTCGGCTGAACCAACCGCGATCATCCTGGATAATCGCCGGGCTGGCCAGGTGTTGCAATGGCGACCGGAGGTCGATTTTCTAACGGGTGTGAGCCTGGCCGCTGAACGCCTCTGCGGCCGGGTGAGCAAGGTCGAGACGGAGCCGCTTACGTTAGCGCGACCAGAACACCTGACGCGCCCGGCTGTCGAGCAATCGGAGGAGGAAGCTGCCCTGGTGTGATTCAGCCTCTTGCTGGAAAAAAGGAGTCAGCCATGTGGCTGACTCCTTTTTTCCAGCAAGAAACCGGCTTATTGCTGCAGCCCGCTAACAACGCGCGCGTACTTTTCTGCCAGGGCCTGGGCCTGCTCCGTAGAGACCGATTCGGCCACAACGTGAAAGAGCGGGCGGTCGGCGTCTGGCAGAACCAGTACCCATTCCTTGCCCAGATCGATCTTGATCCCATCAATCGGTTTGGCACGACGTTCCCGGTACTGCTCGCTCAGAATACGCATAACCTTGCCCTTGTGCTCCCAGGGGCAGTTGACCGTGGTGCGGCTCATATAGTAGGCTGGCAGGTCATTAACGACTGCCGAAAGATCCATCTGGTAAGTAGCCAGTAACTCAAGCAGTTTGACCGTAGCCAGCATGCCGTCGAAAGCCGGTTGGAGTTCCGGGAAGACATAACTGCCTGCGCCATCTCCAACCAGGACGACGCCCTCGCGTCCTGCCGCGGTCATCATAGCGTGCGCCAGGACCTTCGTGTGCAAGATTTGTCCATCATAATGCTTGGCGATATGCTGCAAGGCGCTGGGAGCGGTCACGGGAGCCGCGACCACGCCGTTACGGTGTTTACGCAGCATCAGACTGGTCATAGTAGCCAGCATTTTCATGCCGTCCAGGATGCGTCCCTGGTCATCTACTACCCAGATGCGCTCGCCACCTGGATCGATACGGATGCCCAGGTCGTTGTTGAGCGTCGAAGTAATGGTAGCCAGACGCTGCAAATCTTTCTCGACCTCTTCCAGTGTGCGCGAAACCTGCTCGGTTCCAGGGTTGCCGTTGAGTACAATGACTTCGCAGCCCAGGCGATTGAGAATATTCTGCAGAATATACGAAGTGCTGCCGTTGGCATAGTCTACAACCAGGCGGTACTTCCTTTGCTTGATCAATTGCGTATCGATGACTTTGAGGAGACTTTCCATGTAGGGGGTGACGACATCCTTATCTTCCAGCACCTCAATCGAGCCCAGGTCGTCCAGGTAGACGCGGCGGAAGTCCTCGCGGAAGTAGAGGTTCTCAATCTTGCGTTCGGTGGTTTTGTTGATATCCAGCCCGTACTGGTCGAAAAACCTGATATCAACGATGCGCTGGTCGTGAGGCGAGAGGCGCACATGTACGCCACCTATCGCGTCGGTATTGCGCACAAAGTAACGTGCTACCGGAATTGGTACTTGATTGATATCATGAACATTGATACCTGCCGATGGTAATCCTGCGACAATTGCTCGTTTAATCATACGCGAAGTGCGGTGCGAGGAATCGCGGTTGAGGCAGACGACCGAGCCTTTGGGCAGGATTGCGCCGTAGGCCGCGCCCAGTTTGGCCGCGAAATCGGGGGTCAGATCCACGTTAACCAGGCCACTGACGCCGAAGCGACTGAACAGGCCGCGTCTGCCCTGCGAGCCCCAGATAATGCTGGTATTGATAACCGCGCCCGCCTCAATTTCTTTGTCCGGCCAGATTTTCACGTTTGGCTGAATAATCGCGCCTTCCTGCACAATCGAGTTGTCGCCGATGACCGAGCCTTCAAACATCACGGCCTTGCTTTTGATGCTGGTCGCGGAGCCGACGATGGCCCCGCGCAATTCAGCGCGCTCGCCGATATACGAATTGTTCCAGACGATGCTGCGGTCAACCTGGGCGCGCTCGTCTATAATTGAGTAGTGCCCGATGATGCTTGGCCCGTGGATAATCGCCCCGCTTTTTACCTGGCAATCGTGTGCCAGATAGATTGGCCCGTAGAGTTGGGTATCCTCATCGATCTCCACTCCCTCTTCGCACCAGATATTGCCACCGATGTTTTTCGCCGGAATTTCGATGTCCATGCGTTCGTTGAGCGCGTCTGCGTTAGCGCGCATATATTCGCTCAAGTTGCCCACGTCGCACCAGTAGCCGCTGGCGACATAGCCGTAGATCGGGTCTCCTTTTTTCAGCATATAGGGGAAAAGTTCCTGGCTGAAGTCAAAGGGCTTATCCTTCTCAAAATACGTAAAAATCTGCGGGTCCAGCACATAAATGCCGGTGTTGATCGTATCGCTGAAGACCTCGCCCCAGCTTGGCTTCTCCAGGAATTGCGAGATATGTCCATCCTCGTTTGTAATGATCACGCCGTATTCTAGAGGATTGGGGACATGTGCCAGGGTCAGAGTTGCCAGGGACTTCTTACTTGTATGGTAGTCAATGATCTGAGTCAGGTTGTAATCGGTCAAAGCATCGCCGCTGATCACGAGAAAGGGTTCGGTGAGCAATTCTTCAGCATTTTTCACGCTGCCTGCGGTGCCAAGCGGCACATCTTCGCGCGAATACGTAATGCGCATACCGAGTTGCGAGCCGTTGCCAAAATAGTCCTCGATGTTACTGGCTAAATATTGTACGGTGACAACTACTTCGGTGATACCGTGACGCTTGAGCAAATTGAGTATATGTTCCATAACCGGCTTTCCAGCGATAGGAACCATCGGCTTCGGACGCCTGATCGTGAGTGGCCGTAGCCTTGATCCCTCCCCGCCGGCCATGACAACCGCTTTCATAGGGGCCTCCTCGGGTATATGAAGATGTGCAGAAACGCGAGACGGCGTGGCACTGGCCACGCCATCTTCATAATACTACACTGCTCCAACGCGTCGCAAGCTGATGCATCGCGACGGCTCTGGAGTTCTGCTCATTCAAATCCAGTCGCTGATCCGGCCATGCTCCACCAGCCAGCGGATAAAACGATGGTGATTCGTAATCCGTGTGGCCTGGCGTTGCTCGTAGTCTTCGCGCAGTGCGATCAACTTGCTGGCCTCTTCCACGGTAAAACCCTCGTCCAGGAGGGCGTCGATCAGCAAATCCATGAACTGCTGCACAGGCATTGTCCTCCTTTCATCTCATCACAGAACCAGTCAGGCGAACCTACTACACTTATGAGGTTAAGGAAACGAAATGGATACGTTGACCGAATCGAACATACGCAGTGCTACCAGGTAACTCCCTCCCCTCTTTCATCCCTCTGGATAACCAATTTTTTGTTACCTGCTACATAAAGTATAGCGTGTCCAGACAAAAATGTGTAGAGTTTTTCTGTCCATTTTGAGACGGTGTTATATATACACTATCTCACAGAAGAGGCTGTTCTCACCGGAGTTTGGGCAGAAAGCTGAGGAATAGAGAGCGTTAACTGGCGTCCCAGGACTCGTTATGGATATAATGTTCGATCTCGTTCTCATTGTCGTAATAGTAGCTCAGTGCGTCGTAGACCTGGGCGAGTGAGAGGCGGTGAATGCTGGCAATCTCTTCAGGGTCTCTGCCAGATTGAAATTGTAAGACGACGTGGCGCACGCCAGTACGTGTGCCCTCGATAATTGGTTCCCCGCCATAAATTGTAGAGTCTCGCACGATATATGGATGCGCAGTACGTTCGATAGACATGGATGGCCCCTTTCCAAACGCCTGAAGTGTGTGGTTTCTAGCTTTTCCGCCCTTGATGGTAGATATTTTATCACAGGCGTTCAAGGCGTTTCAACCTTTGTATAGCGAGGGTGCGCCGGCGAAGCGCGAGAAGAGCCGGTAAATGCTCAGTTTTTTCACGCTTTTTTCACAGTTGCGAAGAGGATATGAAACGGCCTGCCAGTTCGATTCATAGTAGATACACGTTTGCTCGCTGTCAGCGAATTTTCAGAGAAAGCTTGACATCTGTTGTGTTGGCAAGGTACAATATGCGCAATGAAAGGAGGTGGTGTGTAAATGGACCAACAACAACGCTGCATAGGCAGCGCGATGATTACCCACACCTTCCAGTTGAGGGGTGTCCGGCGTTAATGCTGGAACAGGCTCACTGGTAGGTGGTATTTATCCCTACCTGTGCAGCATTCCCCAGAGTGGCTGCGTAAAGGATCAAGCAGTTGCTCTGGGGTTTTAATCCACCAGACAGGTAAAACTGCTTCCATCGGGGGGAAGCAGTTGCTTATAAATCTAAAAAACCTACTGCGACGCGTTCGCACCAAGCTTCTTAAGCCACATGGGTTGTGTAGTGTGCGACGGGAGGCTAAAACCTTCTGAGTTAAGGAACTCTTCATTTGAGAATGCGGAAACTGTGTACCTTGATGTAGATAGATAGAAGAGAAATATGCAAGATGCCGTTGGTCTCGATGTAGAGGCGCTGCGTTCTTTGTTGAAGACGCGAGTAATAGGCACTGGCGAGCGTTTGTTGTATTGGCCAGAAGTAGACTCAACGAATACTCTGGCGATGCGCCTGGCCCATGAGCGGCCAGAAGAAGGGCTGGTGGTGCTGGCTGATAGTCAGACTGCCGGTAAGGGTAGACAAGGCCGTCACTGGGTTGATACACCGGGATATCACGTGTTGTCCTCGACTCTTTTGCGGCCGTTGTTTCCTCCCCATTTGCTGGTGATGATTGCCTCCCTGGCAGTAGTGGAGGCAATCGAGCGCGTGTGTGGGCTGCAGGCGCATATCAAATGGCCGAACGATGTCTTGATCGGCGAGCGCAAGGTCTGCGGCATCCTGATCGAAACCTGTCATCATGCTCACGGGCAACTGCTGGCGGTGCTGGGCATTGGGATCAATGTCAATGGACGTCTGCAAGGTCGCGTTGAGCAGAAAGGCCGGGAAGTGGAGCTTTCAGCGATAGCTACCACGCTCGAAGTAGCCTGTGGCCACGCGGTAAGCCGCGAAAACGTCATTGCCGAATTGCTTGTGGAAATCGAGAAACAGTATTTACCGTTACAAAAGGAGGCGATGCAACCTCCGTCGTCGGCAGCACCTTTCGATGGGCCTGTGGCTCGTTTGATTCGAGAGCGCTGGCAGCAACGGCTGTCAACGCTGGGGCGCACAATTATGGTGCATCAAGGAGACAAGGTGATCGAAGGCGTTGCAGAAGCAGTGGACGAGACCGGAACATTACTCCTCCGGCGTCCTACGGGTGAACAGGTATGTATTGCCTGGGGAGTAGTTGAGCACTTTCCCAGGCTAGCCACCTATCCATAGGCATAGGTGTTGGGTTTGGAGGATCGGAGATCCTGCCAAAATCAGGAAGGGGACCACTATCATGGAGACACAGGACGTTTTTCTTACAGAGGACGGGCGACGACGCGCAATCTCCCAATTGGAGTACCTGCGTACCGTCAAGCGGGCCGAGGTCGCACAGTACCTTCATGATGCTAAAGAATCAGGGGATGTCATCGACAATGCCGCCTATGAGGACGCGAAAAATGAACAGGCGCGTCTGGAAGGGCGTATTCTGGAACTGGAGCAGTTGCTGGCGGCTGCCAAGCCAATCAGTAAAGTTTCTGGTGATGAGATCTCGCTTGGTTCTATCGTTCAGCTACGAACTGCCGATGGTCGTGAGTGCCGCTATACGCTGGTAGGAGCCTACGAGGCGAAACCGAGCGCGGGCCTTATTTCCAACGAATCGCCGGTTGGAAAAGCGCTGCTGGGCCATAAAGTGGGCGATGTGGTGATTGTGGCTACGCCAGGAGGAGTCAAAGAATACACTATTCTCTCTGTCGAGTAGCTTTTCCATCACAAAAATCGACCTGTGGCCTTGCCGCAGGTCGATTTTTGTGTGCCTGCGTCTATCAAAAAGAGGCGAAGAATGTTACAATAGACCGGACTCTTTGGAGGAGAAGACTAAGAGAGTATGACTGATGAACGTGAAGTACGTTTGCAACGTCTCCATACGCTGCGCGAGCGGGGAGTGAATCCCTATCCCAGCCAGGCGGTTCGTTCTCACACGATTGCCGAGGCGTTGCAGCATTTTGAAGAATGGCAAGGGGAAGAGCATGTTCTAACTCTGGTAGGACGCGTGCGCCTGATGCGCGATATGGGGAAGGCCGCTTTTGCCCATATCGAGGATGGCAGCGGGCGCATTCAGCTCTACTTCCGTGTGAATGATATTGGCGAGGAAGCTTTCAAAATCCTCAAGCTCCTGGATATCGGTGATTTTATCCAGGTCAGCGGCTTTCTCTTTTTGACGCGCACCCAGGAGCGAACGCTGCACGTGCGCGAGTTGCGCCTGCTCAGCAAGAGCCTGCGCCCGCTGCCTGAGAAGTTTCACGGCCTGGAGGATGTCGAGATTCGTCAGCGCAAGCGCTATCTGGACTTGCTTGCGAATGGGGAGACCGCTCGCGACATTTTTCTTACACGCAGTCGTGTGATCACAGCCATGCGCCGTTATCTTGATGAACATGCATTCATTGAAGTGGAGACGCCTATTCTGCAGCCGCTTTATGGAGGCGCGACGGCTCGCCCTTTTATCACTCACCATAATGCACTTGATCGCGATCTTTATTTGCGCATTGCTGTAGAACTGTATCTCAAACGCCTGATCATTGGAGGCTTTGAACGCGTCTACGAGATTGGCCGTAATTTTCGCAACGAAGGGATTGATCGCAACCATAATCCTGAGTTTACGATGATGGAGTGTTATCAGGCTTATGCGGACTATAACGATATCATGCAGCTGGTTGAGGAGATGATTTGCTTTATCGCACGTGAGGTCAAAGGCTCGCCTCTGATCACCTACCTGGGAACCACGATTGATTTGACGCCTCCCTGGCCGCGTCTTCCTCTGCTCAAGGCGATTCGCGATTATACCGGCATCGATGTCGAGCGTTTTCCTGATAGAGAGAGCCTGGCTGCCGAGATGCGCGAGCGGGGATACGAAGCTGATCCAGCTCTCGGACGAGGGCGCCTGATCGACGATCTCAAGGGCGCGATGTTTCGCAAGGGAATCCCCGATCTCAAGCAGGCGCTGTTCCTGACCGATTATCCGCTGGATGTCTCGCCTCTCGCCAAGCAGCATCGCGAAGTCGCCGGACTGGTTGATCGTTTCCAGCCCTTT